>JBBKXR010000111.1:0-6048 GCA_037969585.1 Verrucomicrobiales bacterium | reverse complement strand
CCCTTGGCCTCGGCGGGGCAGCATCGGCTACGCCTCGCCGCCCCTTGGGAGGCCCCACCCACGGAAATCGGGGAAAGTGGCCGAAGGCTACGAAGAAACGCCTTCCGACTCGAGCGAGTGTTGAGCGGTAAACGCGTCCAACAACGCAATCACTTTATCCTGCTTGCTGCGCGGCAGCTTCGCCGCCGCAGCGAACGCCTGACCAAGCTTGCCGCCGGGAATCGGATTATTCCGGGTCTTAGGTAAGCCGAGCAAATCCTCGACGGTCACGCCAAGAATCGATGCGGCCGGAGCTAGGAACTCTGCTTTGGTGATCCAGCCGGACTTCTCCCAGGCATTGACATTGGTGTGGCTGGTCGCAAGTCGGCGAGCGAACTCGCGGCGGGTGAGGCCGGCACGTTCGCGCATCTCCGTCAGATCAACTTTCGGAACTTCTTCTGGCATGGAAGGAAAATACAACATGTTTGGAAATATTACTTGCCAATGGAAAGAAAACCTTCCAACTTTAAAAAGTCAATTTAGATTTGACACAGTTAACCGAACCAACAAAGCCATGACTCCCGAACGCCTCCGCCGCCTTGTCGACGAACCCGACAACATCGATTACTTGCCCTGGAACTTGTGGCACCGGTCCGTCCTCGCGGATGGTGCCGACCCGGAACTCGCAAGGCTCGGCCGCGCCGTGCTGCGTGGCTCCTATCTCAGCCACTGGCCGCGCGAAAACCGCTATCTGAGCTGCTGCAACCTGATGACGCGCCTGGTGCACGAAGCGCCGGACACGGCCCGCCGCCTCTGGCAACTGATGCTGGAAACCGAAGGCTTGGCGTGGACCGCCGCCGAAACCGACGAGCAAGAACCGATCTCCTTGCTCTATCCGCATCCGACACCGGTGCGCAAGCGCGAAGCCAACGCCATCCCAGTATCCTAACCCTATATCGCTATGGCCCGCATCCCGGACGAAGACATCGAGCGCATCAAACGCGAAACCGACCTCGCCGCACTCGTTCGCTCCCGAGGCATCGAGCTGCGCAAGCACGGATCCAAAGACCTGATCGGGTGTTGCCCGTTTCACGACGACAACGACTCTCCCAACTTCATCGTCAGCCCGGCAAAGGGACTTTATCACTGCATGGCTTGCGGCGTCGCCGGCAACGCCATCCAGTTCGTCGAAAAGTTCGACGGCGTCAGCTTCCGCCACGCCTTCGAGTTGCTCGCCAACGGCGGCAAAGCCGCCTTCGAGAATGCCCCGACCGACGGAAGGCCGATCAAACAGGCGACCGTTCCCAAGCTGCCCTGTCCGCTCGACGTCGATGCCGACGACGGCACCTTGCTCGATCAAGTCAGCGATTACTACCACCAACGCCTCGGTCAATCGAAAGCCGCGCTCGACTACCTCGCCAGTCGCGGCCTTGGCGACGAGCAACTGGTGAAGCGCTTCCGCATCGGCTTCGCCGACCGCACGCTCGGCCTGCGCCTTCCCGAGAAGAACCGCAAGGACGGTGCCGCGCTGCGCGAACGCCTGCAGAGTCTCGGAGTGTTCCGCAAGACCAGCGGACACGAACACTTCAACGGCTCGCTGGTGTTCCCGATCGTCAACGGCAACGAGCATGTTGCCGAGATTTACGGACGCAAGATCACCAAGCGGCTGACCAAAGGAACGCCGCAGCATCTTTACCTGCCCGGAAAACATCGCGGCATCTTCAATCCGGATGCGCTGCGCTCGCCGGAAATCATCCTCTGCGAATCGATACTCGATGCGCTCACTTTCGTTCGCCACGGCATGGACGCGGCGACCTGCATCTATGGCACGCAAGGCTTTACCGACGAACTCTTTGACGCCATCAAAGCCGCCAATCTCGACGCGGTGCGCATCGCCTACGATGCCGACGACGCCGGAGAAACCGCCGCGAAACGAGACGCCGAAAAACTCCAGGCCATCGGTGTCGATGTCTATCGGATCAAGCTACCGCTCGGCGAAGACGCCAACAGTTATGCCTTGTCGGCTGGCGGCGACGCCTTGAAAAAAGCCGTACGTAGCGCTGCTTGGCTTGGCGCGGGTAGCGCACCTTCTTCTTTATTAGTTGCTAAGTTAGCTGCTGAGGACGGCGAACCGGCCACCGGGAAGGCAGCTAAAAAAGAAGAACCTATCGAGCCAACGAACGCGCAAGCACCGCCGAAAATCGAAATGATCGCGAGCGGCGACCATCACGAGCTTGCGCTCGGAGATCGACGCTACCGCGTCGGCAGCCTGGTCAAAAACGCCGGACTCGACTCGCTTAAAATCACGCTGCGCTTGTGGGCTGGCGAACGCTTCCACGTTGATCAAGTCGATCTCTGCAAGGATCAGGACCGCCGCCGCTTCAGCGAACGCGCCGCCCATGAATGCCGCCTCGAGGCCGATCTGATCAAGCGCGATCTCGGCAAACTCCTGCTCGCCTGCGAGAGTGCCCAAGACGCACGCCTGCACGTCGCCGACCTCGACGGCGGCGAGACAAGTGCCGTCGCGCTCGCGCACGACGAACGCGCCGCAGCGTTCGAACTGCTGCAGGCTCCGAACCTGATCGAACGTCTCGCCGAAAGCTTCGACGCCGCCGGCATCGTCGGTGAGCAAACCAACAAGCTCGCCGCCTACCTCGCCGCCACTTCGCGCCTGCTCGACAAACCCCTAGCCGTCATCATCCAGTCCACGAGCGCCGCAGGAAAAACAACCCTGATGGAAGCGGTGCTCGCCTTCTTCCCGGCCGAAGAACAAATCAAGTACTCGGCGATGACTGGCCAATCGCTCTACTACCTCGGCGAAACGAATTTGAAACACAAGATCCTCGCCATCGTCGAAGAGGAGGGCGCGGAAAAAGCCAGCTACGCACTCAAGCTGCTGCAGAGCGAAGGCGAACTGACCATCGCCAGCACCGGTAAAGACGCGACGACGGGCCGCATGAAAACCGAGGAGTACCACGTCGAGGGACCGGTCGCCATCCTGCTGACGACGACCAGCATCGACATCGACGAAGAGCTCATGAACCGCTGTCTCGTCCTGACCGTCGACGAGAGCCGCGAGCAAACTTTGGCCATCCACAAACTGCAGCGCCAGGCACGAACGCTCGAAGGCCTGCGCCTCAAGAAGCGCCGCGCCAAGATACTAACATTACTCCAAAACTGTCAGCGACTTTTAAAGCCCATCGACATCATCAACCCTTACGCCGACGAACTGACCTTCACCGCCGAGCGCACCCGAACCCGCCGCGACCACGAAAAGTACCTGACGCTGATCGAGTCCGTCACGCTGCTTCACCAGCACCAAAGACCGCTCGACGACGACCCCGAAGCCGGCCCACATCTGAAAACCACGCTCGAAGACATCGCTATCGCCAATGCGATCGCGCCGGAAGTCCTCGGCCGTAGCCTCGACGAACTGCCGCCGCAGACCCGCCGCCTGCTCGAAGCCCTCAAAGTGATGGTCGCCGAAACCTGCAAGGCGCAAGCCATCGACCAGGACAAATTCCTTTTTAGCCGCCGACAAGTTCGCGAGCGCACCGGCTGGAGCCAGATGCAAATCCGCCGTCATCTCGACCGGCTCGCCGAGTTCGAATACGTCAACCTGCGCCACTCGCGCAACGGCCTCGCCGTTCAATACGAGTTGCTCGTCGATGCCGGCGAGCCACAAGGCACCGCCCACGTCGGCCTACTCGACATCAAAAAGCTACGCCTACAACAACCACCCGGTCGGGTAAAAGGCGGGGGTGGTCGCACCCGGTCAATCGCGAATGACAAGGTTTAACCCACTGAAAAACAACACCTTAGAACCGCCCCTGTCACCTGGTCAAAACGCACATCTGGACCAACACAAAAACCGACATCGTAATCATGGACAAAAAACGAAACGGAAAGCGAAAAGGCTTCAACGACAACGTGCCCGGGATGCGTGGCCGCAGGAAAGGCGGCAAGGGCGAAGGAACCGGCGACGGCTTCGACCGATCGAAAGCCGACACGCTCGCCAGCCTCGGCGATGCCTGGCTGACCAAGCTCGAAGAACGCGCCTACTCGCCGCGCACTTTGGACATGCATCGATGGGCCTTGAAGTCGTTTAACCTATGGTGCTACGAACGCGACTTGACCAAAGCCGCCGACATCACCAAACCCATCCTCGAAAGCTACCAGCGCCATCTGTTCCGCTACCGGCAGGACAACGGCAAACCGCTCGGCACCACCACCCAGCGCAACCGTCTCGGCGTCGTGCAACGCCTGTTCGCCTGGCTGTGCCGAGAGAACCATCTAGCCGCCAATCCCGCCGCCGATCTGCTCTTGCCCAGGAAACCGCCGAAGCTGCTACCCAAGGCGCTCAGCAAAGACGAACTCAACGCCTTGCTGTCGATCCCCGACACCGGCGACCCGCTCGGACTGCGCGACCGGGCCATTTTAGAAACCCTCTACAGCTGCGGCCTGCGCCGCACCGAGCTAACCCGCATCGACACCGACCACCTCGACCCCGAACGCGGCGTGCTGGCGGTGCGCGGCAAAGGCGGTAAGCACCGCGTCGTACCCGTCGGCGAACGCGCCCTGACCTGGCTCGGCAAGTACCTCGACAACAGCCGCCCTTTGCTCGAACTCGACCGCGACGAACGAGCGCTGTTTTTGAGCGGCTACGGCACGCGCTTCAATCCCAACTACCTCGGCAACTGGGTTAAGCGCACCCTGATCGCCGCCGGCATCGATAAGCCCGGCAGCTGTCACTTGCTGCGCCACACTTGCGCCACGCACATGCACGACAACGGCGCCGACATCCGCTTCATCCAGCAGTTGCTCGGCCACGCCAGGCTCGACACCACTCAAATTTACACCGAGGTCAGCATCATCCAGCTGCGCGAAGTCCACGCCAGGACCCATCCGCACGGCCTGACCAAGCGCAAGCCCGACAGCGGCTCCGAAGAATAGCCGCCGTCCCGGCGGAAGGCTTCAAAGCGACTGCCGTCGCGCCTCCGGCCGGGACGCGCCCGGAGCGCCAAGAAGCCGCTTCCATTAGCCGCCCTTGGCTGCTACTCTGCAGCTAAGGAATGATCGACTTGACCGCAGAACCGCGCTCGGAAAAACCGGGCCTGCCCCCGCGAAAAACCGCGTCGGGGTCTTCGGGCAATAATCCTAACAAACACACCTATCGAATCGACCCGCAGGCCTTGAAAACCCTGCCTGGAAATCGCCCTACCGTTACGGAACTTGCGTCGGGTGTGTCAGTTTACGGCTTTAGATACTACATGCCCGAGACGGGGCGGTGGTTGAGTCGGGATCCGATTGAGGAAGAAGGCGGGATGAACTTGTATGGGTTCGTGGGGAATGATGGGGTCAATAAAATCGATTTATTAGGATTAGAGGCTACAACAAAAACTAAGAAGTGTGAGATTGTGATTTATGCCAGTCACAATGGCAGCGTGCCGCAAGGAAAGATTGAAAATCCGATGTGTTCCGCAGCCCAAGTGTTATCGTGTGATGGGTATGGGTCGGCAAATCCAGGTGTGCCGACGAGACCAATCGACCCTGATGGATATCAACCGACAAAAAATGGTCGTCGAGGTGTGCCGCTGATGGATTCCGAAATAAGCCGAGGTCGCTCTCTAGTTTCGCTAATTAACGAGTATTTCGAAAAAGGAAAAGAGAAAGCAGATCAATTTTGCAGTAGCACCGACAAATGCTGCAAGAAAGTTAAGGTCTACGTGAAATGTAGTGGATTCAATCGCATTCCAGGATTCCAATATGCAGAAATAATAGATGCTTGTGCCCAAAAATATACCGCCAAAGATTGCACGGGATCGTAATTAATATTTATTAGTAGGATAAGCATATGGCCTTACGATTGCTACACTCAACTGTGTTTGGATATTTCTCTTTATCTCTTTTTTTTCTAATCCAAGTTTCTGTTGATGTGATAGTTTCCCAAATTTCACCAGTTCCGCCCGCTGTTGCTCGAGCAATAACTCCTTTTGGGCATTTTGTTTGGATCCACCCTTTGTTACTTGCAGTAGCATTTGCGGCTAATTTTAGAAAATATACCCTATT
>JBBKXR010000110.1:0-6235 GCA_037969585.1 Verrucomicrobiales bacterium | reverse complement strand
AGTAGATCGAAGTGTCGTCGGCATTGAGCCAGTTTGGTGCGGTGGCGATCATCGTGAAAAATGGCAGGGTTCAGGTGTTGGGGTGACGGAGCATTTGGCGAGTGGCCGATTCCGTGTTTCACCTGACAGACAAGGTTGGCCGCGCCACTTGCGAAAAAGGGCGAACTTTTTTTAAGTAGACGAGCGCCGAAATTTTGACGAATTCCGCTGACCTCTAAGATGCCTGTATTTTCATCGGTCCCGCTAAGACGGCGAGATTCGATCGCGAGGATCGACGATCGCCGAATTGGGTGCGGGCACCGGGCCACTGAGCAGGGGATCGTCGGTGTCGCGCATCCATTTTTCCAGGCGTTGCTCAAGCTCGGAACGCAGTGTCGCAAGGGCTGGATCATCGATGCGATTTTCGGTTTCCTGAGGGTCGAGCTTCAGGTCGTAGAGTTCGACGCTGCGCCGATGGTGCTGCAGCCAGCCAGCATCCAGTAACGCCGATTTCGAAGCCGAGTCATCGACGTTGGCCGGCACCGGAAGGGGATCGTTATCGAAACGCTGCACCAGCCGATGGCTCGACGTGCGCACGCTGCGTTGGGGTTCGTAGGCCGCATGATAGGTGACTTCGGAAAAAACTTCGTCGCGCAGTTCCGTATCGTTGTCGGCCCCTAATAGCGGTCGCAGGCTGACACCCTCGAGCCAATCGGGTTGATCCAGATCCGCCAAGTCGCAGATGGTAGGAAAGAGATCAAGGTGGCTGACTAAGGCCTGGCGGGTTCCAATGGCCTTGCTATCGCCGGGCAGGCGAATCATCAGCGCCACGCCGGTGCCGCGGTCCGTCAGCTGGCACTTGTGGCCGGGAAAGGCGATGCCGTGATCGACGGTAAAAATCACCAGCGTATCGTCGCGCACCGAACTGGCGTCGAGCGCATCGAGCACCTCGCCGACGCAGGCATCCATGTGCATCACTGCGGCGAGAAATCCGGCGGTATCGGCACGGGTCGCAGCAGAATCGAAGCTACCAAAGGGCGTCGCTACAAAATCCGCTGACGGCGACCGTGCCACTTTATCATCCGGCTCGGGAAACGGCCGGTGCGGATACCAGAAACCACAATCGAGAAAAAATGGCGTCGTACTGCCCGTCGCGTCCTGCTTTGCCTGCATTCGGCTGAGAAATGCGCAGGCATTGTCCGCCACCGACGAATCGTGCGCCGTCCAGCCTTTGTCCTTTTCGGCCGCCATCAGTTCAGAATAGGGGCGTTCCTGTTCATCACCAAAATGCAGATGCTGAATGCCGGCCAAAGCCGTGTGCCAGCCGTGTTCGCCGAGATAGGCAGCGAGATGTTGTCGCGGGTGATACAGAGAAAATCCACGGTGCGCCAAGCCGAGCATACCCGCCGCGTGAGGCGAGCGACCGGTCAGCTGAGCGGCGCGACTCGGTGAACAGGTGGGTGCCGAGCAATGAGCGTGGCGAAAAACCACCGACTGCTCAGCCAAACGCTGAAGGTGGGGCGTTGCCACTGGATAGCCGTAGGGCTGCAAAAAGCGACCGGCATCGTGAGCATGGAGATAAAGCAGATTCAAAGCAGCGCCAAGGTGCGCGACCGCATCCGAATCGGCAAAGCTCAAAAGTGGAAAATTTTAAGCATTTCGCCTAAAAGAGGGTTGGAAATCAATTATTCTAAAAGGAATACCCTCTCACTGGTGAGAAAAACAGCAAAAGGAGGTATTGTTTATGAAAATTGTCTGGACTAAGCCGTAGATTTATACTAAATTCTCAAATCATCGGAAATATGGGCAGCCACCCTCCGAAAATTTTCTCCAATTTGTTGTTAGTTAGTCAGTTGTTGTTGTTGTTGCAAAAAGATCACGGGTAGTTTCCGTCATTCGAGAGAATAAAGATCTTGTAAGCTCATGAATGAAGCCTCTCCGGTGAAAACTGGAGGGGCTTCTTCTTTTTTCATTTTTGTGAAGCGGAAAACCGGCCTCACCGAGCCATTAATCATCGTTCATGGTGATACGATTCCACGGTGCAAACGCAGACGCGGATCGGACTCAAGTTCACCAGACAGCGGCTCTGGTCTGCCGCAGTCCAAGGACGCCGGCTATGCTCAGCTGCACGCCATTCGGACTAACGACGGCGAATCAAGTCGCGCACCTTGCCCAGCCAATCGCGACCGTCATCCGCTGCCGACCCGGCGTCATCGTTCGCCTCGCGCGAACCCTTGCCGGCACCCGCAACGGCGGAATCAACGATCGGCTTACCTTGGTGCAGTCGCGCCTCGGTATCGACGCTCGCCTTGAGATAATTTCTCATCGCCGCTGACAAGAATGGACGGTCTGCATTGTAGCTTACTAATTCGCGCGCCATTTCGACTGATGCGGTGCCGTGCAAAAGCAACACCGGCGTCCGTTCTGCTTCTTCCCAAGCAGCGACGTTTGACTCAAGATTATCTGCCGACTCGCGAAGTTCACGGTCTCGCTGCAGCCAATCAAAACCGCGCCTCCAGTAGCGGAAAAAGCGCGGTACCGACCAGGCGATGCTGGCATTCTCATGACGATGCCCGCCCGGATGCAAGACCCTGGCATCGATGAGTGCCTCGGCCAGTGGCACCACGCTCGGGCGCTCCGCCAGTCGCGCAAACGGCAGGCGAACCGGCTTCAACTGCCCGCCATCCTCCGGCACCGGAAAAAACAGATCGAGCAACTGATGCAAGACGCGCTCCTTTTTCGGGCCCGAGCAAAACGGTTCGACAGCCGCTTCCGCGGCGCCGGCAATAATTTTTTCCAGCGGACGTTCGCCCTCGAAGAATTTCAACTGCAGTGGAGGCCGCTGCAAGGTTCCCTGCGCTCGCAAGGTGTCTTCCAAAAATGCCAGCGCCCCGGGGTGTTTCGCCAGCAGTTCTTCGCAACGGGCGACCAGAGCCGGTTCGACATCGGGCAGCGACAAGTCGCGGTCGACTAACTCCGTAAAACTGTCTGGCGGAAGGGGATCGAGCGGTTTCCAATCGAGCGTCATCCGGCGTGGACTGCCGGCCAGCGCTTGCTTTAGGCCGTCGACATTAAAAGAGCGAACTGCGACTACCAGCGGGAAGGCATTGGTCAGCGCCAAGTCGTAGAGAAAAGTCATCAGCGGAATCAACTCCTGCTCGACCCACTCAGGCGGCGCGTCGGCGACCAAACCATTCGGGAAAAAGCGGTCGAACTGATCGATAAACAACAGGCAACGCGCCGCGTCGACCGGTCCGCGATCAACGTGGGCTTCGCGAAACAGCGCCGCCAAATACTCGGCCGCCTCACCCGCGTCGCCGGCGAACAACAATGCAAAGTGACGGACGCGGCGCTGGATCTCCTGCTCACCCAGTCCGCCATCGATGTGGGAGGGCACTTGGCAGAGAAATTTGTGGACTAGATCGGTGACCAAGCTCCGGTGATCGCTGCCGTTCTCCGCAGTCAAAATCAGGGAGTCGAAAACCTCAGTAAAGTCGCGTTCGTATTTGGGGATCAGGCCGCGTCGCGCCAAGGTGGTTTTCCCGCACGAACCGTCGCCATGGACTATGACAACCGGCGATCGGCCACCCTTGCGGTGATTGAGTATGCGATACAATTCGTCGACTTCCGCCTCGCGGTCGAAAAACAGGTGCCAGGCATTTTGCGATGATGCTCGACTGCCCTCTTCAGGGCTCGCCTTGGATGCGATCGGCTCGCGCAGCTCCCGCTGCTGGCGGGCAAGTTGGGAATAGATCGGATTCATCGAAACGGCGTTAAACGAACGCTCGGAATCCTAGAGGGGGCAACTCCGCTTGTCGAAAATCTATTTACCCGCAATGCGCGTCGTGCCCTTGGCGTCGAAGTCGTTTTCTCGATGCGCTGTCGACTGCGAACGTTGTGCGATCACAGCCGCGATCGTCGCGGCCGCTGCGATGCCGATCAGGCTGGCGACCAGATCGAGCAGGTCGAAGTTGCGATGCGTGAGGAATCGCTGCGAAAGTTCGTCAGCGGTAGCGGCGAAAGTGACAATCGCCGTAGCCAGTATTGAGAAGCGATGTCGCGTTGCCAGGTTGGCAAGCAGAGCGAGCGTTCCGAATAGAACGGCGTGACCGAGTTTGTCACCCAGTCCCAGTGGCACCGCGCTCACTGCGCCAAGAAAATCCGATCCATAACCGAAATTAGCCACCAGAGTGATGGCGATCATCAGCAAGGAAAAGCCGGTGAGTAAAAAAAGTGAAGCGCGCATGGGGCCAATACGCTTCAGGTGATGCCGGTCTTTCAATTATCGGCTCACTCCAAATCTCAGTCTCTTCGGTGCACGACGTCAATCGACCAACACGAATCTCTCCGGGATCTTCCTCGCCAAGCGATCCTCTGGACAGTCGTGGTCGCGCAGGAAGCGGTGTAGCATGGGTTCGATCTCGTCCATGTAGTCCGCCCAACTGATCGAGCCGATGCGATGGGATGGAGCCAGCGGTTCAGATGGCTCGGGGAAACTCAAGTAGAGCGTTGCGGACTCCACCACTCTCGCGGTAGATGCTTTATCGAGTTCGCTGTCGGGTTCTTCCGTCATGGGCTACTCGGTTTCTGATGGCGTTGAGGATTTTCGAATTGCGGCGAGGTCTTCCGGTGAGGCGTAGCGTTTGGCTATGTCATGGAATTCAGGGGCGTTGATATCGATCTTATGTGCGGCGACTAGTTCGATGACGTCGCTCAGGTCGGTGGCACCAGTCCGCCGATGGGGACTGCGCGAGGCGTTGAGCTTCATCGCAATGAGATGGTAAACATTGGGAATTTTGGCCGAAATGCAGTTCTGCAGCTCGATTTTAACAGCTGCCGGATAAAGTTTTTCCCAAGTTGATTCATCAACGACCATCAGGTCGATGCCAACTCCATGAGGCGTCGTTGCATGGTCGGGATCAGGCTCGAATTGCTCAAAGGCATCGATCGAGTGGAATTTTCGATAGCCCAGGTTCTCGATTAGCTCGCGCCAACCGTCGCGCCACTCATCGGTAATCATGATGTCGATGTCCCGAGTGAATCGCGGTACACCGTGGAAAATCACGGCGTGACCGCCAACGTACAGGAAGGGGAGGTTTTCTCTAGCTGCGAGGCGGGCGATATGAGTTAGCTGATCTTTCAAAACTGAATTCGATGACGTTGTGACTCTCTACACTCTCGCCTTATTCGCTGAGCAAGCCAAGACTTCGATCGTGACAGGTTGCCAATGTCGAGTCTTTAGCTTTTCCGAAACAATTTCATTGCCTCGAGAGTCTGGTTCGGGTAAATTTTACCAGACGGTCCTTGTTAATGTCGTTACGTAACATTACCAGACCAATCAAGTAACTGGTTTGGAGATATAAATATGAGCGATTCAGAACTGGAAAATTGGGCGGCGAGCGAGCGGCTGCGGGCGATCGAGCGGGCGGCTTGGTGGCGGGGCTTTGTGCAGCGTCAGGATGTGGCGGAAATTTTCGGAATATCTTTGGCGCAGACGTCGACGGATTTCCAGGCTTATCAGGCGCTCAATCCGGGCGCTCTGAATTACAATTTGAGTGCCAAGCGCTACGAGTCGACCGAGTCGATGAACTGCGTGTTGCATCAACCGCGTTTGTCGGAGGCGGTGTCGCAGTATCTCGGTGGGCCGGCACCTCCGGCGGTTCCGGGCCTGGCGGCGACACAGGCGCGTGGTGCTGAGCGGGCCACTAAAGGAGCGGACGATGCTCGCTGTGATGTGTTGCAACTGCCGCGTCGCCGTGCGGACCCGACGGTCGAGCGATTGTTGTTTATGGCGGTCTACCAAGGTCTGTCGATACGCGGCCGCTACCTGTCAGTGGGCAGTGGTCGGGCGCGCTGGCGGCTGCTGGCTCCGCACGCGGTGGCACACGATGGCTGGCGTTGGCACGTGCGCGCTTGGTGCTTTGAGCGCGAGGACTATCGCGATTTTGTCATCGGTCGTTTTGAAAATGTTGCCTGGCCGACGCGTTTGCAGGAGCACACACGGATAGAATTGCCCGCGGATGAAGCGTGGCAATCGATCGTGACGGTGAAGGTGAAGCCGAACGAGGCGCTCGAGGCATCAGCCAAAAAAGCACTGCGCATGGACTACGGACTGGAGGGCAAGCAGGTCTTGGAACTGCGCGTGCGCCGGGCGATGTTGCGCTATTTGCTGGAGGCGTTAAGACTGCCGATGCCCGGGGAAGAAGGTAAGGTGGGCAAGGACGCGGTGTTGCCGCGGCATTTCGATCTGGTGGGA
>JBBKXR010000109.1:0-4211 GCA_037969585.1 Verrucomicrobiales bacterium | reverse complement strand
CGATGACGGACCTGGCGCAGCCGCTCGCTTCGTCGTGTCCGAGCCGGCCGACACCGGCTTTACCTGGCTGCCCGCTGGCGCGTGCATCCAGCCGCCGGCGTCGGCCTACGGCCGCCCCGGCGTGTGTGGGCGGCGCGCGCGTGAGAGCGCCTGTCGGCGTATTTTTTTCGGGATGCCCACCCCCGCCGGGGCTTCAGAACAGTAAGCAGGGGCCGGGGTCAGGCGACCTATTACCTATTATAGCGCCGGCATAAGAAGCGAGGCCTTGCGTAACCTCGCCCCTAGCGCGCACCCGCCCCGAGCAAAACCACCGGCACGGTTCGCACCAGAATTTTCCAATCCAACCACAGCGACCAGTTATCGATGTATTCGAGATCGAGCGACACCCAGTCGTTGAAATCGGTGATCGCGTTGCGTCCGCGGATCTGCCAGAGACAGGTCAGCCCCGGCTTGACGCTCAAGCGGCGACGTTGCGCGGAGCTCTCTATCTGCTCCACCTCATACACCGGCAACGGACGCGGTCCGACCAGGCTCATCTCGCCGCGCACCACGTTCCACAACTGCGGCAGTTCATCGATGCTCAGTTTGCGCAGCAGCGAGCCGAAGGCAAACACGCGCGGATCATTTTCGACCTTGAAGACCGGACCGCTCATCTGGTTGTCCCCTTCCAAGGCTGCTCGACGCGACTCGGCATCGACGTCCATTGTGCGCAGTTTGTACATCGTGAATGGACGGCCGTAGCGACCACTGCGTTGCTGACGAAAAATGACCGGCCCGTTCGGTGACGCCAGTTTGATACCAATCATCGCCGCCAACCAGATCGGGCTGCTCAGCGCGATCAGCAAAAGCGCCAGCGACCGGTCCATGACGTCTTTGGCCAGTAGTGCCCAACCACTGTCCGGCGTCGAGCGAAATACCAACACCGGCGTTTCTCCGAGCACATCGACATTCAATCGGGAAATCGTGGTGCGCATAAAATCAGCTGCCAGCCACGCTTCGACACCTTCGATCTCGCAGACTTGAATCGCCTCTTCCACGGTGCGAAAATTGATATGATCTGCTGCGAACAGCACACGCTCGACACCTTTTTGGCGAAAACACTTGGCGAGATCCGAAACAGGACGCGTATTTAGATCGATCCGGTCGACCACCTCAACCAATAGGCGTTGCTCAGCCGGCATACCCGCCAAAACGGTATCCATGTCTGCGACGTCTCCCGCCAGCACCACCCTCTCACGTCGGCCCTGTTCACGACATCGGCGCGTCAGGCGCCATCTGACCAACTCCATTTTGGCCAGAAGCGCCCCACCGCCGAAGGCGATAAACAACAACAACACCGCACGACTCTCTGAAGCCCATTTGAAAAACACCACACAGGCACCGAAGATCAACGCCATCCACAGCAGCGAGCGAAAAATCTCCCGCGCCGCCTCGTGCGGCTGCTTGCGTAGTGGATGATTGTAAAATCCCTGAAACTCCAGCACGATCGGCGATACCAGAACAATCACCGCCAACAGCCACAAGAAATGCTCAAATGTGGCAATCGGCGCAACGGCCTCGAAACGTTGCCCGGCCGTAAATCGAATCACGTGACTCAGCCAGAATACCAAGCCAAGCAGCGCCCCATCCAGAATCTGGTTGAGCTTCGTATGGATGGCGTATCGGCGAGTGCCCATAGTGAGTTAGAAAAACCGTAGTAATTTCTAGCTTTTATTATAATTAAAGTTTTAATAATAATCAAGCCTGCTATGCACAAAATTTTAAAACCCCAATTCGCCCCTCTGGTGGTCGCTCCGCTCAGTAACGACGGGGATCTAGGCTGCTTACCGACCCTCGATATCAGCCAACAATGCGACCTCCTCGAGCTTCGACTCGACGGACTTTTTCAAAATTTAGAGGCGATCGCTCCCGCGATTGCCAATCTTTCGTGCCCTATTCTTGCCACCGCCCGGCATCCGGACGAGGGCGGCGAGAACAATTTATCGGTCGCCCAGCGCAGCGAATTGCTGGCTCGATTCACGCCGCTGGTGTCGTGGATGGATGTCGAATTGCGCTCGATCACGGAGCTCTCGCCGGTCATCGAGGCGGCTCGAGCGAGCGGCGTTGGCATCATCATCTCATTCCACGACTTCGAAAGTTGCCCGCCGATCGAGATTCTTCGCGAAAAAGTCGCTACCGCCCTAGAGGCTCACGCCGACATCGTCAAGCTGGCGGTGCGCATGGAGACCAATGCCGAATTGTTCGCCGTCGCCCAATTGATCGAAGAATTCCCCGAGGCTCAGCTCAGCCTGATGGGCATGGGCCCGCTCGGCAAGCTGTCGCGCCTGGTGCTCGCCAAAGCCGGATCGGTGCTCAACTACGGCTACCTCGACCAGCCCAACGCCCCGGGTCAGTGGCCGTCCGCGCAACTCAAGTCGCTGATCGCCGAACTGTAGCCGACTGCGGCGCCACTGTGGACAATCACGTGACACCGCCCGTCCCGGCGGTCCCTCTGGACGGCCGCATGGAGTTGACCGCTGCTCCATCGTACGCTTAGCGCCTAGCGCTTAGCCATAGAATGCTCGTCTAAGCCGATTCGCCAACAGTTTACTCTCAAGGCAGTCTCTCGGTTTCAGGGTTGCGATGACTCCGGCCACCTCTTCCGCCCGCCCTTTTAGAATAGGCCATGCCGACTGAAGGACGACATCAATCGCAATCGTCCGCACCGAAAGATTCTGTCGATATTGCAAGTTCCGATCCGTCGTCACGAGCGAGTCGAAACCTGCCAGTTCAGCAGCTGAAATAAGGTCGCCATTCGATAGATCACTCCAACCTTTCTCGCCTGCCGTGGCAACTTCATCATCGGCCAAAAATCGCCGAAGCGGTGCCGGAGTTCCCTGATCGAACAGGAGCTTCATGCAGCCTGCTGCGGTTGCCCTCCGGCAACAAAGCTCAGAACCGCCTCAATCTGTTTTCGATCTGAACCCGGAAACCCTTCCAAAAACTCATCAATGGTCGCGCCTGCTTTCAGGTTTTCAAACAGAGTCGCCACGGGAATTCGAGTCCCGGCGAATACCCACGCGCCACTGAGCTTGTCCTCGCGGGATTCAACGGCCTCCCATCCAGTCCAGTTCATATTCGAAAATTATTCGATCCTGGGTTCAGATTCAAGAGTCTCTTTCCGAGGCAGGTCCGAGACCACTGCGTGCGAGCGTCGCCGGGTTGCCTGCGATCTGCTTTTTTTTGACAACGGCGTCAGCCGAATACCGCAATCCGGTACTAGGTAGCGTGACGGTGCGGTCGCCTGCAGGACGGCTGGTGGAGTTGGGATCTGCGCGCCAGCGTTCGGCGATCAAGTAACCTTGTTAAGGTGCTAACTTTTGACCTTTATCGCCTGACCCGGAATCCGGAATCACGGAATCACGTGGCCAGTAACCAGTCTTTCACCGCTTCGACATTTTCAAATTCGGGAATCCAGGCGAGCTCTTGAGGGAGATCGGTCGTGAATTCGCAACGCAAGCGCACCGGGTGGGCTCCGGATTCGATGGCGGCGCGTTGGTTGTAGATCCGGTCATCGACGAGGATGGTTTCTTCCGGGTTGAGCTGATATTTCTGATAGCACTCGAGTAGCCGATCGATCTTGGCGGTGTCGTGCATGAACTCGCCATGTTGCACGCATTCGATGGTCAGGAAGTCGGTGACGGGGGCGAGAATATCCTTGAGGTAGGCCATCTTGGCCTCGACATCAAAGGTCGCTGACATGGTGAACTGCCGATAGCCTAACTCGTTCAGTTCTTTGAGAACTTCGATCACATTGGGGTAGAGCGGTCGGTTTCTGAAGTAGTCCTGGTCGGCACAAAAATCCCGATCCATTTCGGCGCCGAGTTCCGGGTGCGTTTTTAATTCCAGCGCGCCGTACTCCGGAACGATCGGCAGGACTTCGGGGAGTTGTTGCCATTTCAGGTCCCGGTATTGATCCCGATACTTGGGATGCCCGGTCAAAAAATGGTAGTAAGCGGAGTTCAGATCCGCCAACACCCCATCGACATCCCAGAAGATATTTTTGATCTTTGTCCTATCCATTTACGGGTTGGGATTTCATGATTCGATTGATGAAACGTGAGGTCACTTGGCGGAAGCCCGGGAAACTACCCGAGGTAACGTTTCGCGTCCTGGATGACGTCGTCGAGGCAACCCGGTTCGAATGGCGAGCGCAGGCCGGCGGACTTGAG
>JBBKXR010000108.1:0-3527 GCA_037969585.1 Verrucomicrobiales bacterium | reverse complement strand
ATATAAGGGATTCTCTTAGAATAAATGAAAAGAGGCGCCTTGCCGCAGGGCATCCATTGGTGTGAAAGCGATGCCGTGGGTATGCTGAGGGCGGCGACCCAGTTGATACCCAGGTGTCGTAGCGCGTTCAGCGAAGCGGGAAACTGCGTTGCGGAAGCGCAATCTTCTGTAAAAATGCGGAGCGGATTGTGTTTTTCTGCCGACTCGTTTTCGTCTGTCTGCCCTATGAACGTGAAAATAATGACTGTTCGAGTATTGAGTCGCCTCACTGCCATCCTTTCTATGGGTGGCGTATGCGGTGTGTCGGCGAGTGCCGAGGACAGGCCTGAGCCGGCAGCGGACCGGGTATTCAAGGCCGGCGCGGCGGTGAGTAACATCACGCCTTTTCTAGGCAAACCGGTGGCGGGCGCGGGCAGCGTGACACCTACCAACAATGTTCACGATGAGTTGCACGCGCGTGCTCTGGTTCTGGATGACGGCGTGACGCGATTCGCGCTGGTCGTTTGTGACAGCAGCGGCATTTCCCATTCGATCTGTGAGCAGGCTCGGGAGATCATCGCAGCCAACGAGGCGGTTCAGATTCTGCCTGAAAATGTCATGATCAGCGCGACTCATACGCACTCTGGTCCGGCGGCTAATACGACGCGCTATCGCGATTTTCTGGCTCGGCGAATCGCTGACAGCGTTCAGCGTGCGATTTCAAATCTGAGTCCGGCAAAGATCGCATGGGGTGGTGTTGACGAACCGTCGGAATTGTTCAATCGGCGGTGGTTTGTGAGTGACTCGGAGCTTTTAGCCAATCCTTTTGGTGGTGTCGACAAGGTGCGAATGAATCCTCCGGTTGGACACCCGTCTCTGCTCAGACCTGCTGGCGGGACTGATCCAGAGGTTTCCTTTATCAGTGTGCAGGCTGTGGATGGTCGGCCAATTGCACTGCTGGCAAATTACTCACTCCACTACGTGGGCGGTGTGGCGAGTGGTCAAATCTCGGCGGACTATTTCGGAGTGTTTGCGAACCGGATCGGCGAACTGCTGGGTGCGGACAGTGAATTTCCGCAGTTCGTTGGAATCATGTCCAACGGCACCAGTGGCGACGTCATTAATATGGATCGCAGTGTTGTGGTGGAGAAACGGGCTCCGTACGAAAAGATCAATGAGGTGGCGGAGAAGATCGCCCAGAGGGTCGCGGAGGCGCACCGTGCGGTTACCTTTCAAGAGTGGGTGCCACTGGGGGTGGCGAGTCGAGAGCTGCCGCTGAAACCGCGCGAGGCTGATGCGGAAATGATCGCCTACGCTGATGAGGTTCTGAGCAAGGCTCAAGACCTCTCTGGGTATCATCGCGACGCTCTGAAATATGCTGCTTACGTGGATCGCATGGGCAAAGGGGACTACGAAGTGCCTCGCTTGGTGCAGGTGTTTCGCGTCGGCGATCTGGCAATCTCGACGATTCCGTTTGAGACATTTGCGGAGACTGGGTTGCAGATTAAGAAGGAGAGTCCTTTCGCTGACAGCTTTACCATCGAGCTGGCAAACGGAGCAGGAGGTTACATGCCGTCGCCCGCGCAGCTGAAGTTGGGTGGCTATGAAACCTGGTTTGGAACCAACCGGGTGCAGGCAGACGCCTCGGAAGTGATCACTGCGGCGATTCTCGAAATGATGCGCGAGTTGCAAGCGAAGGAATAATACCAACCGGATAGCGAGATTGCTTACACTCTAAACAGCGCGCCCAGTTTTTTGCCGAGGATCAGGCCGGCGCCGACGATGGTGACGCCGAGAAATACCATTGCCCACACACCGAGCGCGGCGGCCAGGGTGTGACCGTTGCCTAGAGCGCCGAACAGCGTGTAGATCGCCTTGGTGATCGGGTAGTCGAGTGGTTGTTGGGCGAGGATCAATGAATCCGATACCTCGAGCATGGCGAAGGAAAATGCCAGTAGACCGCCGGCGATAAGGTTGGCGGCGATCAGCGGTACGGTGATCTTCCACAGGGCACGTAGCGGCGCTACGCCAAGATTCTGCGCGGCTTCTTCGAGGGTGACGCTGGTCTGTTGAAATCCGGCCACTGCCGAACGCACGACATACGGAAGTCGGCGCACGGCGTAGGCGATAACCAGCAGGAAAAATGGATCGCCCGGGGAGAGCATGAAGTTTTTCACCAAAAAGTGGAACGGCGCACCTTCCTGAGTCATCGCCAGGTAGCCGAAGGCCAATACCAACCCGGGAACGGCAAGCGGCAGCATGGAGACGGCATCGAGCGCTTGTCGTCCGGGTAGGCGAGTACGCACGACGACGTAGGCGATGGCGACGCCGAGGATCAAATCGAGGAGCGTTGAAAAGGTCGCATACTTCAGGCTGTTGGCGATCGATGGCACCGTCAGTTCGTGGCCGAGCGCTTCGGCGTAGTGGCTCAGAGTCAGGGACTCGGGCAGCGCCGTCTGATACCAATCGGTCGACAGTGACAGCAGGATGACGCCGATATGTGGGATCAACGCGAGCAGGATAATGAACGAGAAGACGCCGGTGCACGCCCAGCTTTTACGAGGTGTTAGAGACTTGGCGCGTCGTCCGACAGCGGCACGGCCAGAGGTGCTGAAGGCGTCGCGACCGAGTAAGAGCTTGCTCAGTGCGAACAGCACCACCGCGACCACCAGCATGACGGCGACCAGCGCGTAAGGCGTGGGGTTGCCACTCAAGTCCTTGATGCCATCGAATATCTGCACCGAGGTGACTCGATGATAGTCAAAAATCAGGGGCACGCCGAGTTCAGTGAACGACCAAATAAATACGATGGTGCCGCCGGCGAAAAGGCCCGGCAGAGTCAGCGGCAGTGTGATTCGTCGAAACCGTCGCCAACCGGACGCGCCGAGATTGGCGGCGGATTCTTCCATCGCCGGATCGAGATTGGCGAGTGCAGCGCTGACATTAAGGTATACGATCGGGTAGAGGTGCAACGCATTCATGATGACGATGCCCCAGAAGCGTCCCTCGCCGAGCCAGTCGGTCGGATCGCCGAGATCCATCATGCCGAACTTGGCGAGAAAAGCATTCAGCGCGCCGTCCTGACCGAGGATTTGCTTAATGCCGATCGCGCCGACGAAGGGCGGCAGGATCAACGGTGTCAGCACCAGCGAGCCGAGCACAGCCTTACCGGGAAATTGAAATCGGTCCGACAGAAACGCCAGCGGCATGGCGATTAGAAAGCAGCCCAGCGTGCTGAAAACCGCCAGTGCGAACGCGTTGCGCAGCCCTTCCAGATAGAGGCGGTCGGTAAATATCTGCTGGAAATACTCGAGTGAGAAATGGCCGTCCGGAACGAATGCTTCTTTCAGCGTCGTGCCGATCGGCCAGACAAAAAACAACGCAAAGAAGATCGCAGTCAGCACATAGGTGACGATGGCGAAGGGGCGGCTCATTGCGGGTCAAAGAAAGGAAAAGAGGCTGGCCGGGAATCAATTATTGATCCCGCCGATGCTGGCGCTCGCGATGAGCGTAGCGGATTGCCCGGTCGTAGTTGGTGCAGGATTGCT
>JBBKXR010000107.1:0-21373 GCA_037969585.1 Verrucomicrobiales bacterium | reverse complement strand
CGACAGCAGCGATGGCCTCGGCTACTGGAACAGCAGCGGGCGGAACGGGCACGTTGGGAATGCCTATGGTAATGATCAGCAAAAACTGATCGATCGTTCCTACGGTGCCACCGAAAGTGTCCGTGGCCGTCAGGGTCCATAAGCCGCTGATCGCCTGGCCGTCAAAGGCGGAGAGAGGATTGCTCGGAAGGTAGCTTCCCGAGTAGGTAGCCGCTCCTGCTCCGGACGGAACCATATTGACGGCTTCATCATCAAAGATCACGCCAGAGTAATTCGAGATAGATTGGCCCAAATTGTCGGAAAACAGTACCATGGTTCCTAATGGACTGGAGAGGCTGAATTCGAAATCGAGTCCGAAAGTGGTGGTGGTTGATAGGCCGACGTTCAGGTCGGTGACCACTCCCGGCTGTCCGGTGAGGTCGATTGTCGCGGTTGTCGGTACAAAAGCGACAATAGGAACAGGCGTTGACGTGGATGTGAACGTCGTCTGGGCGCTGGCGATGTTCGCTGAGGCAGCAAAGCAGCTGGTCACGAAAAGAATTTTGAAAAACCGGATGTTCATGGGCGCAGGCTGGTTGACGCTAGATCGACTTGAGATAGGAAGGCTGTCTTGGAATTACCATAACTAGTCTGGTTAGTTTCGCATGATAGAGTCAAGATGAATATTGACAACAACAAATGTCGGATAATTTAAGCAACCAGTAATATAAACATCTGTCAGGATATATCGTTCGCCGCTGGCGGGGCACTAGCATTCTCACATTAACAATATCCCGTAAGTTCGATGAACAGCTTCCCTGTCCCCATCCGCCCTATTGTCGTCGTGGCCCTCTTTGGCTGGTCCCTGGCCATCCTCGCCGAGACGATGGCTGCCGATATCGACACCGCGACGCAAAAACTGCTGCCACCATCCTCGGGCGAGGTGAGCGGCTTGACCTTGGTACCACCTGCAGACGTCGGCCTCGACTTTGTCAATCAGCTCAAACCGGAGAATATTCGCAAGTGGCTCTACAATGGCGCAGGTGGCTGCGCGGGAGACTTCGACGGCGACGGTCTGCCCGATTTGTTTCTGGTTTCACAGGACGGCTCCAATCGCCTTTTTCGCCAGACTGCCGCATGGCAGTTCACCGATGTCACGGAACAGGCCGGTGTCGGCGGCGGGGAGACCTGGGGTAGTGGTGCGACGTTCGCGGATATCGACAATGACGGCGATCTGGATCTCTACGTGTGCAATTTCGGCGCGCCCAATCAACTGTATTGGAATCAGGGCGATGGCACCTTCGTCGAAGGCGCCCAGGCCGCTGGTCTGGACCTGATTGATGCGACCGTTTCGGCGTCGTTCGCTGACATCGATCGCGACGGCGATCTGGATGTCTATCTGCTGACCTATCTGCTGTTTCAGTTGGCGGAAACGGATCAGCAGGTCAAGGTCCGCTACGTCGATGGAGTGGCCGCGGTCCATCCCGATTTTGCCGACAAATACCAATTCCTGAATGGCGATCAACTTGTCGAATTGGGCTTGAAAGATCGGCTCTACCGTAACGATGGCGACGGTAAATTCGCCGACATCAGTCTTGAGGCGGGCGTCGGCAAGGAGCGGAACCATGGACTTTCTGCGACCTGGTGGGACAGCAACAACGACATGTGGCCCGATCTCTATGTCGCCAGTGATTTTTACGCCGCCGATCATCTCTGGCAGAACCGGGGCGACGGCACCTTTCGCGATCAGCTGACAGAGGCGGCGGCAGTCCCGTATACTCCGTGGTTCGCCATGGGCAGCGACTTCGGTGACATAAACCGGGACGGCTGGTTTGACTTCGTGGTCGCCGATATGTCTGCGGTCGATCACTACGGGCAAAAGATGCGCATGGGAGAAATGACCGCCAACACCTGGTTTCTCGAATTACCAAATCCCCGCCAGTATATGCGCAACACGTTGTATTTGAACGGTCGCAACGGGCGCTTCATGGAAAGCGGATTTTTGTCGGGGGTCGAAAGTACCGGTTGGACCTGGGCGATGCGGTTTGCCGACATCGACTGTGATGGCTGGGAGGATCTAACCATCACCAACGGCATGGCGCGCGACTTTAACAACAGTGACCATGTCGCGGAAATCAAAGCGCTGCAAAAAGCCGGCAAGGACGCGGAACGCGAGCACCTGATGGAGACCTACGATCGATCCGGCGCCGAAGCCAACATGGTGTTTCGCAATCGTGGCGACCTGACTTTCGAAAACGTCAGTGAAGCCTGGGGCTATGACGCGGTCGCCCCCAGTTTCGGCCTGATCACCTGCGACCTCGACCGTGACGGCGACCTTGACATGGTGGTTAACAATATGAACGCCCCGGCGAGCATTTATCGCAATGACATGACTTCCGGACATCGGCTGTTGGTCCAGCTCCGCGGCAGTAGCAGCAACCACTTCGGTGTCGGCGCTCGCGTCCGGGTCAAAAGTAGTTCTGGCTGGCAGCAGCGAATGCTGACCCTGGCGCGCGGTTACGCTTCTGCGGAAGAACCGATGTTGCATTTTGGCCTGGGTGAAGATGAACTTGTTGAAGAGATCCAAGTCGATTGGCCGAGCGGTGCCCGGCAGGTGCTTGAGAATCTTCCTGCGGGACAGCTGATCACTATTACTGAGCCGGATGGCGATCACTCCCCGGCTCCGGTTCGGACATCCTTCGCCGATAAGATCCCTACCTTATTCAGTGAGCAGGCGATCCCCGGACTCGCTTTTGAGCACGTTGAAAATGACTTCGACGATTATCAATATCAACCGCTATTGCCGTGGCGACTGTCCCGGCTGGGGCCGGGGCTGGCATGGGGCGATGCTAACGATGACGGGCGCGAGGATGTTTACGTCGGTAGTGCTTCCGGTCAGACGGGGCAGCTTTTTTTGAAGCAAGAGGACGGTTCGTTTGCGCCGCTGGAAGGCGGAGCCTGGCGGACCGATCCATCGGGGGAAGAACTTGGAGCAGTGTTGGTCGATGCCACCGGAAACGGCGATCTCGATCTCTACGTCGCCAAGGGTGGCAATCGCTTTCCGTTTGATGACGAAAATCTCGAAGATCAGCTCTATTTAAATCAAGACGGTAGTTTTTCCCGCGCCGCTTCCGAAGCGGATCCGGCGAAACGATCGCTCGATGCCAGCAGCGTGGTCGCGGCGGCTGACTACGATGCGGATGGGGATATCGATCTGTTTGTCGGCGGTCGCCATGTTCCGGCAAATTTTCCGGATCGACCCAAACAGCGTTTGCTGCGCAACACTGGTTCGGGTTTTGAAGACGCCACTGATGACGTCGCTCCTCAACTGCGCGAGGCCGGTATGGTGACCTCGGCGCTGTGGTCCGACATCGACAACGACGCCGACCTCGACCTCCTCGTCACGACGACCTGGGGGCCGGTGAGAGTCTACCGGCAGCAGGACGATGCTACCTTTAAAGAGGACACGGAAGCGGCCGGCACGGCACCATACCTCGGTTGGTGGCAAGGGATCGAAGGTGGAGATTTTGACGGCGACGGCGATTTTGACTATGTCGTCACCAATCTCGGACGAAACACCAAGTACGAGGCGGGCGACGATCATCCCGTTCTATTGTACTCCAATGACTTCGATGGCGATGGCTTGAGCGATCTCGTCGAGGCGCACTACGAGCACGATAAACTCTTTCCGATGCGTGGCCTGGGCTGCAGTTCTGCTGCGATGCCGGAGATTCGCCAGCGCTTCCCGACTTTTGACGCTTTTGCCAAAGCTGATCTGCCGCAAATCTACACCGCTCCCAAGTTGGAGGAATCGCATGTGCTCAAGCTGACTCACCTCGATTCGTCGATCTTTATCAATGATGGTGAAGGCAAATTTGAAGTGCGCTCGCTGCCTGCGCTCGCCCAGATCGCTCCCGGTTTCGGCGTGGTGGTCGATGACTTCGATGCCGATGGTTACGACGACATCGTCCTGGCGCAGAATTTTTTCTCGCCGCAACCTGAGACGGGTCGCATGTCGGGCGGGCTCAGCCTGTTTCTCAAAGGTGACGGCAAATCCGGCTTCGAGCCGATGTGGCCAAACTTGAGTGGCATCGATCTCCCCGGCGACAGTAAAGCAGTCACGCGTTGCGATCTGAATGACGACGGTGCGCCCGACTTACTTTTCAGTAGTAACAACGGACCGATTGTTTCTCTGGTGAACCAGTCTCCCGAACGGTCAGATGCACTGCCTAGATGGACCACGGTGGAACTGAAAGGTCCGCGTGGAAATACCACTGGAATCGGTTCGCGAGTCAGCTTCACTACCAGTAGTGAGCGGACGCTGGTCCGCGAAATTCGCGCCGGTGGCGGCTATCTTTCGCAGTCGAGCCCGCGATGCTTTGTGGCATTACAAAGTGACGAGCACATCGGCAAAATAGTGGTTCGCTGGCCAGACGGAAAAAGTACTACCCATCAGCCCTCAGCTTATCAAGATCACATTATCATCCGGCACGCGGCATCGGATGCCTCTGCCGTTTCGACGCCCCCCATTGATTCAAAAAAAAAAGCCCACTATCTAGCAGATTCTACGCTGCAGATGACTGAGCGACTGCGAAGCCATGCCGCGTCGATCCATGTCTTTAACGACATTCGGGCGCATACCAAGGAGCGTTCCGAACAAATTCGGCAGCAAATCCTCGTCGCCGGCGATTTTGGCCAACGGCTGAAACTTCAATCGCAACTCGGCATTCAGTTGCTCCGCGGCGGCTACTCCGGGGAGGGGCTGAAAGAAATGCTCGCGGTTCGCGAACAGTTAAGAAGCCCCACGGTCAAGGCCGACGCAGCTTCCGAGCGGATCCTGGACGAGCTGATTGCGACCGCTCATTTGATCCGTGGCGAGCAGGATAACTGCATCACTCAACACAACCCGGAATCCTGCATCCTGCCTATCGCTGGCGCCGGGGTGCATGTGTGGCGTGAAGGATCGGAGGCGGCTATCAAAGAATTAACACAGATGCTTGTCCGTGACGGCGGCGACCTCAAGGCGCGCTGGCTGTTGAACATCGCAGCGATGACACTTGGTGAGTATCCCGACGGGGTCGAGGAAAAATGGCGGATCGATCCAAAGTGTTTTGCCTCTGAAACATCGTTTCCTCGTTTCGTTAATCAGGCACCGGTGCAGCACATCGACCACCGGGGTCTGGCTGGAGGCGTCGTGCTCGATGATTTTGATGGCGATGGCAGGATCGACATCATGGCCTCCGCCTGGGGTGCCGCGGACCAAATCCGGCTGTGGAAGAATACCGGTGACGAGCAGGCAGGCAGTTTTCGCGATACGAGCCTGTCGGCCGGGCTTGAGGGCGTGTGTGGAGGGTTGAACCTCTGTCAAGCTGACTACAACAACGATGGGTTTGTCGATGTCATGGTCCTTCGCGGGGCCTGGTTTAAGGAAAGCGGCAAGGTGCCGAATTCGTTGCTACGCAACAATGGCGACGGCACTTTTGACGATGTCACTGAAGCCGCCGGTGTGTTCAGTGAGCATCCCACCCAGGTCGCAGTCTGGGGCGATTTCGACAACGATGGTTGGCTCGATTTGTTTATTGGCAACGAGTCAACGCAACAGAATCCGCATCCCTGCGAACTCTACCGTAACAATGGCGATGGCAGCTTCACAGACGTTGCCGCTTCGCGGGGCCTCGCCCACGTTGGCTACGTGAAAGGCGCTACATGGGGGGACTACGATAACGACGGTGATCTTGATCTCTACGTGTCGAATTTTTCGGAGACCAATGTTCTCTACCGAAATGAGAACCGGGGACAAAGTTTTTCCGATGTCACTGCCGAGGCAGGCGTGGGGCAGCCGGAAAACAGCTTTCCGACCTGGTTTTTCGATTACGACAATGATGGCTGGCTCGATCTCTTCGTCGCACCGTTCCCCGGGTTCGAAGGCGACAATCTTGCCGACATCGCTGCTGACTATCTCGGTTTACCGAGCAAAGGGGCGACACCGAGACTTTATCGTAACGAAGGCAACCGTAGTTTTGTCGACAAGACGGCCGACCTGGGGCTCGACCATCCGATGCTGGCGATGGGAGCCAACTTCGGCGATCTCGACAATGATGGCTGGCTGGATTTCTACATAGGCACCGGTGAGCCGAGTCCAGCAACGCTGGTGCCGAACCGCATGTATCGCAATGATTCCGGCGTTCGCTTTCAGAATGTCACAACCGCCGGTGGGTTCGGCCATCTTCAGAAGGGACATGGTATTGGCTTCGCTGATATGGATAACGATGGCGACCAGGACATCTATGCGGTTATGGGAGGAGCTTACGAAGGTGACATCGCCCACAACGCCTATTTTGAAAATCCCGGCAACGACAATCACTGGATTACCTTGGTTCTCGACGGCAGGGAAACCAACCGCAAGGGCCTGGGAGTTCGTATCTGTATCAATGTATTGGAAGATGGTGAACCGCGTTCGATTTATCAGACCGTATCATCCGGAGGAAGTTTCGGTGCTTCCAGCCTGCAACAGGAAATCGGTTTGGGGCAGGCGTCTGCGATTGAGGCAATCACTCTGTTCTGGCCTGCAAGCGGCGAGACGCAGACCCTTTCCGGCCTGCAAATGGATCGCCGTTACGTGGTTCGAGAAGGTGAGCCGCGTGCGCTTGCGATAGACCTACTGCAAGCCGGGGGAACTCGCGTTCAGGGCGCGGCGGCCACGCCATCTTCATCGACCGTCTCATCGCGCTGATAGATCGGCAACTGGCGGTAGGGGACGGTGAACGAAAGCACCATCATGGCGGTGCCGTAGGTCTGGCCGTTGCGACTGTTCGACCACGAACCGTTGGCGTTTTGCTGGGGGATGTAATGCTCGTACATCCAGCCGGCGTATTTTTCCCACCACTTGCCGCCGAGCTGAAACATCGCCTGGGCGTTGTAGTAGTTGGCGTAGTACTCGTGGGCGTTGCCAGGGATCTTTGCGTAGGTCGAAAGGATGTAGTCGCCGGCCTTGTAGGTCGAATCGGTGCCGTGGAAGCCACACAGCTCGAGGCATAGCAATCCGCAACCGGTCAGCGTCTCCGAGTGGCCCCAGGGATCGGTGTAGCCGAAGCGGCCCTCGTCTTTGTCGTGATTGCGGAACACGTATTCGACCGCCGCCTTGATAGCCGAATCGGGGACCGGTGCGCCGTTGAGTTTGGCGGAGCGCAAGGCCATCAGCGCCCAGCCACTGCACGACAGGTCGGAATCGCGCGAGTCGGGTTTATAACGCCAGCCGCCCTGATGGTTGTCATTTTTGGGAACCGCCTGAGCAGCGAGCAGGAGCTTGGTGGCGCGGCCGAGAGCACGGTCGAGTTTATCCTGACGACCCGGATCGACCATGCCGGAAACCTCGGACAGAAACAGCGTGGCAATGTTGTGCGCATACATCAAGCCATGACCGGAGTCGCCGTTGTCGAGCAGGCCGTTGCTATTCTGACTGCTGAGCACGTAGTCGATACAGCCGTTGATCGTTTTTCCGTAGGGGCCGTAACCGGGCGTGTGACCTTTTGACAAAAATGCCATGCCGACCAGTGAGACGATGCCCGTCGATTTGCCGTAGGCATCCGCAAATGTGCCGGGGCCTTCCTGCGAGTCGGCGAGATATTCAAGCGCGAGATCGACTGCCTTTTCTACTTCAGCCTGGTGTTTTTCGAAGACATTGTTGGATTGTTGAGCGTGGACAGGGAGCGCGAGGAAAACGATGGCGAGCGCGATGAAGATGGGGAGGAAAGATCGGATATCGAAGATCGAATATCGGAGTTCGGACATCGGACCCCGAACTTCGATCTCCGAACTCCGAACTCCAAAGTCTGCCTTCGACGCCGTGCTTTCCTGCGCGAGCCCTTCAGCCTTAAAGATTGGTTGCTCGGTATTCGATATTCTCATCGGAGGTAGGCGTCAGTTTTTCTCGGCCGCCTGATTGGCGATAGCACGGAAGTAGCGGGTGACAAGATCGCGGTACTCGGTCGGCGTGCTGCCACCTCCGGTGGTGTCGCGACCGGACTGCAAGGTACCTTTCATTTGCGCCCAGTCTTCGATGGAAATGCCGAGCGCTTGAAGTTCCGGAGGCACACCATTGCCATCGAGATCGGGATTGCGTTCGCCATCACCGAGCTGAGGATTGCCGGAATTTTCCATGCCGGGTGGTTGCGGTTGGCCTTGTTGGTTGGGCTCACCCTGTTGTCCGCCGGGTTGAGGTGGTTGATTACCCATTGAGCCGAGCTGTTGCATGGCTGCCTGAGCCATCTGCTGGAGTGACTGGGCGGCCTGTTGGGCATTCTGTGCCGCCTTTTCGGAGCTGGGGGAGGTCGCCGCATCCGAGACATCCTGAAAGCTTTGCGATAGATCCTGGCTGTCGAGAAAAGGGCTGTCCATTTCCTCGCTGGACATGCGTTCGCTCTGTTCTCCGAGTGACTTGGCTGCTTGCTCGAGGGAGGCGGCCGCCTGCTCGAATTTGTTGCGTGCATCCTGCTGACTGGCTTGCGATTGAGCCAAAGGTTTTTGTGCCTGTGGTGCCGGCTGGCCGGCTGGCTGTCCCTGCTCGGTCGCTTGATTCTGGGCCTGCTGTGCCTGACCGAGTTGCTGGCTCGCCTGATTGGCGGAGCGCTGTCCACTGGTGAGGCGATCGGTGGCTTGTTTGGCGGTGCTGCGGGCGTTGGCTTGCGCCATTTCGGTGGCATTCTGCAGTGCCTGACTTTGCTGCGCGAGCTGCTCGGCCTGTGCCGCCAGTTGTGCCTCGCGTTCCGCGAGAGCTTGATCGACTTGATTGCCGGCGATTGACTCAAGTTGCTGGGCGACCTGTTGTTGGCGCTCGCTAAGTTGGCCAAGCTGTTCTGCGGTCGCGCGGGCTTGAGCTTGATCTGCGGCTTTCGCTTCAGAGGCATTAGACGCTTCGGCGGCTTCGGAAGGTGAGGGGGATGGCGATGCCTGGGGAGGATCGCTGGCTTCCGAAGGAGATGGGCTTTGTGAAGCATTTTCAGCCATAGCGGGCGCATCCGGCGCTGGCTGATCTGAACTCGGACTCTGTGGACTGTCGTCTGCGCTTTCAGCTTGAGAAGCGGCATTCTGACTGGGGGCGTTCGGGTTGTCCTCAGCCGCCGCCGGTGCAGTGGAGACCTCGGCAGCTGCCTTTGCCTGCTGTTGGGCATCGGCAAGTTGCTGCTGGGCTTGCTGGGCACTTTCAGCAGCGGAAGCCAGATCTTCTTTGTCGAGTTCTTGCGCGGCTTGCTCGGTTTGGCGGGAAGCTTCGGCGAGGGATTCCTCAGCAGCGCTTGAAGCGGGTTTTGAGGTGGGGGATTTTTCGCCTTCACTGTCGCCTTCACTTTCGCCTTTATCGGAATTCGCGCTGGCAGGCTGGCCGGTGGAGGCTTGCGGACTTGCGGCAGCTTGTTCTTCCGTGGTCGGCTCGCTAGTTGTCGGTTGCTGGGGATTCTCCGTCGCGGCCATTTTTTCGGCGGCGGTTAATGGAGCCTCGGGGGAATTCTCTGAATCGGGCTGAGATTCGTTCACGGATTTCGGAGCGGCGTCAGGATTAGATTCTGCAGCTGTAACTTTTTCTGGTCCTGCGGGATCATTTATTGCGGAGGCTTGCTGCTGCTGCGGCGCTTGGTTTTGTTGTTGCTGAAGTTGTCGAGTGGCCTCGGCGATCGATTTTTGTTCCTGTTGGAGGCTTGCCACCAATTGCTCGCGCAGGCTTGCCTGTTGTTCAGGTTTGGCTGCCATTTCGGTCAATTCGCGAAGCGCCTGTTGTTGCTCGGCGAGCTCACGTGCCTGCTCGGAAAGTGAGCTGGCCTGCTCCTGACGCTGTTGTAGAACGTCGCGCAACGCGGCCTCGTTTTCGCGCAGGACTTGAGCCAGTTCACGTTGCACCTGCTGTTGCTGGCGTTGCCATTCGCTCAACTCCTGTTGTTGCTGTTTCTGCTGTTGTTGGGCCTGCGCCGGATCCGATTGAGGTTGTTGCTGGGCTTGATTCTGTGCCTGTTGCTGAGCGTTCTGGGCGAGCTGGCGCTGTTCGTTGGCGAGCTCGTTAAGTTCGGCAATCAATTGCGCATCATCACGAGCTTCCTTCAGTGATTTCTCGATTTCCTGAAGCTCTTTCGAAGCTTGCTCGAGTTGCTTGGTGGCATTTTTCGCTGCGGCGACGCGTTCGTCTTTCTGGTCGGAAAGCGGGATCGCATCTGCCGCTTGCTGGGCCGCGGCGATTTCTTCCTCTGCGACGTTCTTGAGCTGTTCGGCTTGCTGATTGAAGGCGGTTTGCTTCATGCGTTCGGCAGTCTCGCGCAGTTTCTCGGCAGCGTTCTCGGCGTGTTCACGAAGTTCCTCAAGATCCTTCTGGGCTTCCGGATTGACCTGGTCTTCCTTCGCCAGCTGGCGCTCGGCTTCGCGTGCCTGCTGCTTGGCTTTCTCGACATCGGTTCGGCTTTCACGAATCGCTTCCTGAATTTCTTTCAGTTGATTATCAACGGTCTGACGAACAAGTGATTGGGCTTTCGCGTCGAGCTCGATCACCAGCGCTTCGCTATAACCAATGTTCGGACCGTCAAAATCTGCCGGCAAATTGTCCTCGACCACGACCCGAACCGTCAGCTTGCCGATGCCTTCCAGATCGAGTGACGACAGATCGAGCGGAGCATCGCCGCGCCATTGACCATCCGTTCCGTCGATCCCTGTATTGCCGAAAAATTTCTGCACGTTGTCCCAGAGGCCGGCAAACCGTGAATCATCCCGGCTTACGCTGGCGGGTTCGGGCGTGGCCTGAACCAAACGCCATTCGCGGTCGGTACGGTCGGGCTTGACATAGAGATGCACTTCTCGAAAACCAAAATCCTCGGCGACCGTGTAGTAGAGCGGTAAAAATTCATCCGGCTTGAGCTTCAGCAATTTGGCACCGGGCGCGACGATCTCGACCTTCGGGGTGGCGTCGGCAACGGCCGTCATCTGATAGCCGATCGGGGTGTTGGTAAAGCCATCGATGTCCTCGACGGCAATCTTCCAATCAGCCTGCATGCCGGGACTTAGCTCGAATTCCCAGCGCGCCTGGTTACCCTCGATGGAGGCCTCGACGACCGATTCGTCGCTGTCAGCGATCAGTAGTTTGGCTGTCTTGACGGGCTTATTGAACTTGGCGGTGACGCTGACCTTGGTGTGGGCCACGGCACGGATGTCGCCGTTTTCGCTGACCGAATCGGTCGACTTGAGTTGCGTATAGTTCGGGAAATCGTAACCAATTCTGAGTTCGTCTACCTCGGGAAGTGGCACGGCGGTGATGGTGAAATATTCACTGACGGCCGCTCCGGCACGAATGCGATAGTCGAAGCTAGCTTCGACGGATGGAAAGTTGAGTCGGTAGGTTTGCGTGCCGTCCTCAAGCTTGTTGGTCAGCGTCATACGCTCGACGGTTTCTTCGCTGCGTTTCGGTCGAGCATTCTCGCCGGACCCTGGCGCCGTCGTCGTGGTGCTGAGGCGTAACTCGGCGCGACGGATCTTGTCGTTCTGGATCGAAATTTCAATCTCTACGGGCTCGCCGATGGCAACGCGCAAGTCACCAGGTTTGACGATCAGCGTATTGGCGTAAGCATTACCAATATCGAGGAAGGGGGCGACGGCACGAGCGAACAAGACGCCAACGTGACGCGGAAAGATCGCCGCAAGCAGCAGCAGGAAAACGGCGATGCCGGCGACGACAAACATCGGGCGGCGACTTCTTGCCGGAGCGAATTCTTTTTCGGGGCTGACATCGGCGACATCGATGACCGCTGAGTTAACGACTTCATCGATCAGTTCAGCTGATCCGCGAATCGAATCCGGATCGTCGCTATTCATCAGTTCGACGGCGGTGGAAATACGTTCCTGCAACTCCGGATGACGCGTTTCGATGACTCGGGCGATACGGGTCAATGTCAGTTTGCGTGACAGCGGGCGAACAAGGAAATACCAAGCCGCCAGACAGGTAATCGCCAGTCCGGTCAGTGACAGTGCCCAGCGGAGACTGTCGGAGAACAGGGTCACCGCGGCGTCGATGCCCATGATGACCAGGATGCACACGAGCGCAACAGCGAGCGTTGCGAACAGGCCGCGAATCAGCATCAGCCGTCGAGCGCGATTGATTAGCGATTGCAGCTTGTCGACGATCGGCTGCGGCAACTGGCGCAATTTGGCATCGGTGAGTTTGCTCATTTCGGTAGGTGCTGAGGGGGTGACACTTTAGGCGAGGCCGCTGCGGCGACGAACGATCCACTCAGTGGTGAGCAGTCCGAGAAAGGTTAACAGAAGCGGCCACGTATCCCAAAGTGTAACATCGCGGCGCTCGGTCAGGGTTTCGCGTGGCGCGCCAAAAAGTTCGATGAGGCTTGGGGCTTCATTCACTTCAACGACACGGCCGCCGGTAAGTTGCGCGGCGCGGCTGAGGAAATCCCGGTCCGCGGTCAGCTCGGCGAGCTCGATCGGATTGCGGGTGTTGACCACCATGAACTCGGTTTTCAGATCGTCGAGTTCGTCGTCGTTGCCGATCGCATCAGCTATCGCGTCGCCTTCGATCTCGACGTGATATTCGCCGGGGCCGGGGAGATCGGCGAGGCTGGTTTCGTAAAGGCCATTGGAGTTACTGCGATAACTGAGGCGCTGGCGGACGACCTGATCGCCGTCGCGGCGAACGATGGCGAAGATATCGGCGTCTGTGATTGGCTTTCGTTCTGCGTCGAGCAGCTTAACGGTGATGTTGATCTCGTCGGAGGGCGTGTACGACAGACGGTCGGTGCCGAGTCGTATAAAATTGTTGCCCGAGCGCAAATTTTCGCCCGTTCCCCAACGGACAATTTGTCCCCAAAGGCGGTGATGCAGTGTGTCGCCGATTCCGTAGCGCATGCGCCAGGTCTGGTCGAAGCCGAGCATGGCGACTTTGCCCAGTCCGTTGCGTTGGGTGGTGATCAGAGCGTGTTCGCGTTCGTAGGTTTTGCGGTTGGCGAGTCGTTCGATTGCTGCTTCGACTGAATCGAGGGAGCCGTCGATGGCGGATCCCCTGTTTGCGTTGTCGACATCGGTCGGGCTGGCGAAGGCAAGCACTTCGGCGGAGTCCTTGACGCTCTTGGGAACGAAACGCCAGCGCAGTGGCGGCAGTCCGCCCCAGATACGGGAGTTTTCCGAACGGCTGGTCGCCTGACGGGTAATCGAATGGTTGCGGCCATCATTGCTGAGCTCGATGCGGTAGGACGGTTCGGGGCTTTCGAAAATGCCTCTCTGCGATATGTCCCAGGTGACGGGCATCAGATTCTGAAAGTCCTGGTTGGCAAAGGCGTGGGGCATGTACCGAGGGCCCGCGATAGTGACAAACAAAGCGCCGCGTTCGGTGACGGAGTCGGAGATCATGCGCCAGGTTTCGTCGGGAACGGAAGCGGGGGCGATGTCGCCGAAAATGATCACGTCGAACAAACGCCATTCTTCCTCACTGGTTGGCAGGCGGTGGGCTTCGGCATCACCAAAGTCCCGAGTCGCTGATGCAGTGATGGTGTTTGGTGCATCTGTGCCCTCGATCTGATCGGGATTGAGCAGCACGTACTGAAGATGGACGGACTTGTCGCGACCGTAAAACAAGTTGCGCAGGTAGCGGAATTCCCAGCGGGGATAGCTGTCGACCAGCAGGACGTTGGTGCGGTCGTCGGTGACAGCGAGTTTAAAATCCCAACGGTTGTTGGTATCGAAAAGTTCTGCCTCGAGTGGCTCGAGCTCGACGGAGTAGTCGAAGGTGCCTTTGGCTTCAGGCAGGTGCACGAAGCGCAGCTCGGTGCGTTGGTTGACGTCGGCGACTTTGATAATCTGCTCGTCAACGATCTGATCACCGTCGCGGAGGACAGCTTTAACTTCCTTTCCGCGCAGCCCATCGAGTTTGACCACTGCGCGAACCGATACGCGGTCTCCCAGATAGATCGATTCGGGTGCCGTCAGCGAAAGGATCGAGCTGTCGACGGGGCCGAGACGTCCGCCGATTGCGACCGCGCCGAGTGGTGTCTTCTGTACGCCCATGCGGCGCAGGGAATCTTCGACCGGAACCGGGCCGTTGTGTCGACCATCACTGAGCAGGAGGACGCCGGCGAGGGTTTCGGGAGAGGAGTTGTCGAGGACGTGGTTGAGGGCGGAGGAGAGGTCGGTGAGGGCGGTTTCGGAAGTGGGTGCATCGGCGGGCTCAACCTCGGCTACGTCCACTGGCTCGTCCGCGGGGGCCGGCGAGACGCCGGTATCATCTTGCTCGTCCACGGCTTCGGTTTCGCCTTCGCCTTCGCCTTCGGATTCAAGCAGGGAGTCGAGGTCGACGGCTTCGGTGCTGCTGCGGGCGAAGCGTTGAAAACGTAAGTCGTAGCGTTCACCGAGTTGGCCGATGAAGGTGTTTGTCTCGGCAGCGTTGATGTTTTCTTCAGAAGGTTCTTCGGCTTGTTCGGTCTCGCTGTCTTCCGCTTGGATTGACTGGCGCAGGGTTTGTACGGCAATGTCGAAGCGCGACTGCGCTGCGGCTTCAGTGATGGATTTGCGATCGGCCTCGGAGAGCTGTTGATACCAGGCGGTGTCGTAGGCGGTGGCGCTGGCCTGCCACTCAGCGGCGAGTTGATCCAGCTGGTCGACGGCGGCACCGATCGCTTTGCCGACGGCTTCGGCGTTGCCATCGGTGGCGGCGAGTTGTTTTTCGGCTTCGTCGGTTTGCCGGCGGACGTTTTCGAGCAATTTTTGACGCAGGCTGCGCAGACGATTGCGAGCGTCTTCGGCGACTTTTGCGTTCGCGTTTGATTCGGCGACGGATTGTAACCCAGTAGCGATGCTGTCGAATGTCTGACGGGTTTCGCTTAGGGTTTTGGTGAGCTGTTCGCGTTGTGCGGCAGGAGGGTTAGGCAACGATGCGCGGTGGGCAGCACCGGCTGCGGTGAGTTGATTGCGCGCGTCTTCGAGTTGAGCTCGCCAGTGGGAAAGTGGTGGGCGTTCGGCGGCAACGGCGATGCCGCTGACGTCGGCGCGGTCGAGCATTTCGGAAATGCTCAAGCGTTGGTCGGATAGCTGCATCGACGCCGAGTCATCGATGAGAATGGCGACTTCGCGATTGATTTCACGATCCACAAAGGTCGACAAAATCGGTTCGATAAGCACCAACACGAGCGTGACCAGTGCTGCCAATCGGAGGGTCAGAATGAGGCGACCGCGATTGAGGCTAACGAGGCCTTTTTCCAATCGATACAGCCAGGCGATGATCTCCAGCGCAGCGCCTCCGAGCGCGGCGGGGATCCACAGGTTCCAGGTGGTGCCGAGTGTCACGAACTGGGCGATAAATTGAAAGCCGCACCACATTGAGACGGTGGCAACTGCGGCCCCAATGATGGCGAGCACGAAACCGAGCCCGCCGGAAATCTCGCGCCGTCCGCGCACTCGAACCGACCACGCCCACAGCAGCGCCAAGGCGATCGCCACCGGCCCGATGAGGACGGTGGTCAACCAGGTGCTTTCCAGGAGGTCCTGGCGTTCTGTAAGTTCTGGATTGATGGTTCTTGGTGCCTTGTTGATTGTTCTTTGCTGCCTAACTCCTAACTCCTAACTCCTTGCTCCTTGCTCCTTGCTCCTTGCTCCTGAATCGAGCCAGTTGTTCTTGAAAGGCACTGGTCGGGGCGTCGTTGGCTTCGAAGTCGACGGCGATGGTTTCGCCGGTGCGTCGCTCGCGGGCGATCCATCGGGAAAGGGCGATTTCGAGGAGCAGAAAAAAGAACGCGCCGAGGGCGAGATACTTCCACAGCTCACGACCGAAATCGTTGCCAGATAGGATGGTCAAAACGTCGTCAAGAGTTTCGGGGCGACCGATGGTGACGTAGTTTTCGAGGAAGGTAAAATCGCTTTCGTCGAGCGCGGCGAGATGGCTTTCGGCGGAGTCGCGTTTCACCGTGAACGGGATCGAGTCGGCGTCTTTAGCTAGAAAGTGACTGAATTCGGCGCGGCGCGCGGGCGGAATTTTCAGTTGATACAGTCCGGAGATAATGTCGCCATCGATGCGGGCGACAGTGCCCGTCCCGGTATCGATGATTTCGGCCTGACGGGGCAGTTGGTCGGGGCCGACGACGGTGAACAAGTTGGCGGTGGCCGGGTCGAGTTCGCCGATATTGGCGGGCGCGGCACGGAACGCTGAGGCCGGAACGATCTGGTGAGGCGTCTTTTTGCTCTTCCAATAGAGCTGGGCATGTGCGCCGCCTCCGCCTTCGTGCAACACCGCTCGAAACGCGTAGCTTTTGCCCTGCTCGAGTTTGAGGGTCTTAGGACGCTTTCCAGAAGTGAATACGACTTTTCCGTCGAGCGAGACCTCGAGCTTGTCGTCAGCGGTGGCGTCGAAAGTGTAGTTGTCGGTAATCGGGGCTTGCAGAGTGCCGAGCCACTCGACGCGGAAGTTATCGGCGGGAACGTCGGGTGCCGGTGAGCCGGTTTCCCAGCGCACATCGATGCCAGGATCGACGCGGCTATGGGTAGGTTTTTTGGTTTCGTGATCCGAGAAATACAAGCCGCGCAGCCCTTGATTAGCCCCGGCGGATCCGTGGTCGGAAAGATGCAGGGCTACGTCCCATCCTGCGTCGAGATTGAGATCGTAGGCGGACGGATTGGCGAGTTGGTAGACGACTTCGTGAATGAACGGCAGGAACGATTGCCGGGTTGGGAGATTGCCGGTCGAGGTGTCGAGCGAACAGTCGAGCATGATCACCTGGCCGCTGCCGAATTGTCGGGAGACGAGAAATGGTTCGCCGTTGTTGAGTCGAGCGCCAACCGAGGACTCGGCGGCCTGTTTTTCGGGAATGATGAGTGGCCAGTAGCCGGTCAGATTTACGCTGGCGAAGTCGCTCTGTGCGGGATCAGCAATTTTTCGCAGGCCGGGGTGACCAAAGGTGGCAACCGATGGCGAGGCGGGTTCGTCGAGCGGGGTGATGACGAAGCTCTCGCCCAATTGCGCGGGAAGCAGGGGCTGGCCATCCTCGTCACGCCAGGCATTATAAAAAGTCATTTCGGCACGCTGTCCGGGGGCGACCAGCAGGCCGCCACCATTTTTGACGAAGGCCAGCAATCGCTCGGCGGTGGCGGCGGGTAGCCGCGGAACGTCGGCGAGAATGACGGCATCGAGGTCGTCGAAGTTGCCTTGGTCGAGAATCTTGGCGATGGGCAGAACTTGGGGTTCGACCAGGAAGCGTTCGGGCTGAGCGAAAGATGGGCCGCCGTCATCGGTGCTGTCGGGATCGAACTCGTCATTCGCTGCGCTACGGCTTTCGGCAGGTGCCAGTGCCAGTGCAGTGAACGAAGCGGCGCGATCGAAAAATCGTGGCGCCGAATGACCATCGATGATCAGTACCTTGAGTACGTCGGCGACGTTGATGGCCGCGTCGCGGCGGTCGTCCTGGACAATTTCGTCGCTGACTTCGAGTTTGGCGCTGAAGGCGTGTCCACCTGGATCGGAGAAGCGGTGAACGAAGCGAATGGTTTCGATCGCGCCGGGCTGGATCTGGCCGAGACTTTCGTCGCGGTAAATCTGGCCGTCGATCTCCAGACTGATGGCTTCCGGAGTCACCGATTCGTTACCGGTATTTTCCACGGTAACGCGTATTTCGACGGGCCGGTCGATACCGACAATTTCTCGTGACCAAGTGATCTCAGATAGCGCGAGGTTGCGCACTTGGTCGGGCAGTCGCAGTTGGCGCAGGGTAACGCGCGGCTCGCTGGGCAGGCTCTTAAAGGTATCGCTGAGAAAACTCCAGCGGGCGGTTTCGCCATTTTCCCAGCCGACATTTTGTGCATCGGTCAGGATGATGATCTGCTTGGCGTCGTTGTTGCCCTGCGCGAGCCCAAGTGAAGCCAGAGTCAGCGAGTGGTAGGCGGCCATCGGACCGTCGAGAGGGCGGGCGGCCTCAAGTGCTTCGATCAGGTCGGCGCGATTGGAGCTCGGCACGAGAAACTTGGCAGCCGGTGTTGGCCCGCCGATGATCAGGCTGAAGGCGTGACCGCGCGGTGCGCGCTTAACGATCGTTTTGGCCTCTTCGATGGCGCGTTCGAAATTGGTAAGACCATCGATATTGTTTTCCATGGTCATCGATGTCGAACCGTCGATGACCAGCGCAATGTCCTGAGTGGCACCGGCGGCGCCGAAGCGGGAAAGATTGAGATGTCGTTCGAGATAGATCAGCGCGGCTGCAGCAAGCAGGAGCAGGATCGACACGATGGCGATGATGCGGCGCCACTTTTTCTCGTTGTGAAGTGTCGTGGCGATACCCAGTCCCACGACGCCGAGCAAGACCGTTGGCAGCACCAGCAGCCAAGGGACTGCAGAGCCGGGTTGAACAAAGGGGCGAACCAGAGCCATAGCCAGCAGACCGACAAGCAGGCAGCGGGCAGCCATGAGCAATGCCTCTTCTAATTGGATGCGGCGGTTGCGGATGGCCAGCGATTGAAAGAGGAAATCCATCGCACCCCACTCAATGACCCGGCTGGAGCGCCGGTTGAGCAGGTGAATGATGATCGGGATGAGAATCCCGAGCAGACCAAATAACAGTAATGGATTTTTTGGGAGCAAGTTTAAGAAGATGGGAGCTGGGAGGTCGGAGTCAGGAGCCGTCCAGCTCGGGGAATGGCTCTACCGCTGCGCGACTTTCCGCTGGGCGAAGTAGTTAAGGAGAGTTTCGGTGACCGGGGCCTTGGTGTTGACGGGTATGTAGTCGGCACCCATCTGACCGCATCCGGTTTCGATATCACGGACGAATTTGCGAACGCGTTCGAGATACTGGGCGCGAATGGTTTGCGGATCGATCTGCAGACTCATGTTGGCAATCTCCAAGCTTTGAAATTCATCAAATTTGGTGAATGGAAACGTCAGTTCTTCTTCGGCCATGAGATGAAAGACAACGATCTCGTGGTTCTTGTAGCGGAAATGATGGAGCGCTTTTTTGATCGCTTCGGCATCGTCGAACAGGTCGCTGAGAATGATGACCAGGCCGCGTCGATGGATGCGTTCGGCGATGTCGTGAAACACTGCTGCGACCGCGGTATCGTCTGCGGGTTTGGTATCGATGAGTCCTCCGAGGATCGTTTTTAACTGACTGGGTTTGGCGGCGGCGCGGAGATAGCGGCGCACTTCAGTGTCGAAAGTGACCAAGCCGACAGCGTCCTGCTGACGGATAAACAGGTAGCTGAGGGCGGCGGCGAGGTGCCGGGCGTAGGCGAACTTGGAGAGCCGAGATCCATTCAGCTCGGTGGCGTGATCGCCGACGTAATTCATCGATCCAGAGGCGTCGACCAACAGGCTGACGCGCATGTTGGTCTCTTCGATGTACTGTTTGATGTAGTAGCGATCGCTTTTGCCGTAGACGCGCCAATCGAGGTTGCGTAGGTCGTCGCCGGGAACGTAGGGGCGATGCTCGGCGAATTCGACGGAGAAGCCCTTATGAGGACTGACGTGTCGACCGGTGACGCTGCCTTCCTTGGCGGTGCGGGCAAGAAATTCCAGCCTTCCCAGCGCCGACGTGATCTCGGTCGGGAGCAGGGTGGTGAACTCGGTGTTGCCGTTAGCGGGCAAGGCTGGAGTTGGTTTAGCCGGGGCGGACATGGGGGCGGATCTTCGATCCGTGTTCGTTGTGCTTAGTTGGTTGTTCCCTGTGCTTTAAATTAGGGAAGTCGACTACACGTCCAACTCTGCCGTTGGTTTGAAGGTGTCGATCAGCATGGTGACGATGTCGTCGCTGCTGATACCTGATGCTTCGGCGTTGAAGGTGGTGATGATGCGGTGGCGCAACACGGGGTGTGCGACGGCGCGCACATCTTCGGTGGTGGCGTGGAAGCGACCTTCGAGAACGGCGCGCGCTTTGGCGGCGACGATCAGGTAAATGCCGGCGCGTGGTCCAGCGCCCCAGGCGACCATCTCGCGAATGAAGTCGGGGGCTTCGTCCTGTTTCGGACGGGAAGCGCGAGTCAGTTGAGAGGCGTAGGCGACGACGTGGTCAGCGACCGGGACACGGCGTACGACTTTCTGGAGGCGCAGGACTTTTTCGGCGTCGAGTTGTTTGGAGATCTCGGCCTTGTAGGTGCCGGCGACGCGTTTGATGATGGCTTCTTCTTCTTCCGCGCTCGGGTAGTCGACCCGTATGTTGAACATGAAGCGGTCAAGCTGGGCCTCGGGGAGCGGAAAGGTGCCTTCCTGCTCAATCGGGTTTTGTGTGGCGAGTACAAAGAAGGGCTCGGGCAGGTGCAGGGTTTCATCACCGATGGTGACCTGGTGTTCCTGCATGGCTTCGAGCAGGGCTGCTTGAGTTTTAGGAGGGGTTCGGTTGATTTCGTCGGCGAGAATCATGTTGGCGAAGATCGGGCCGTGAACGAAGCGGAAAATGCGCTTGCCGGTGGTATGATCCTCTTCGAGGACATCCGTGCCGGTGATGTCGGCGGGCATCAGATCCGGAGTGAACTGGATACGTTTAAACGACAAGTCGAGAACTTCCGCAACGGTCGAGACGAGCAGGGTTTTTGCCAGGCCGGGCACGCCGACCAGTAGTGCGTGGGAGCGGCAGAAAATAGCGATTAGCAACTGTTCGATCACTTCCGACTGACCGACGATGACCTGGCCGAGTTGTTCGGTCATTGCGGCGTAGGCGGTGCGCAACTCAGTGATGGTTTCTTTATCGGAACCGGTCAGGTTGGCTTCGGGCGCTTCGGGTGGGGCAGTGGCTTCAGGCATGGTGTGGGTTGGCAGGGGCAAAGGTGAAAAATCTATCAGTCGGCAAGTGCTGCTGTCGATGATTAGATGACTGGAACGGCGGCGCGTTCAAGCACGGCCAGAAAAACACGAAAAAACCCGGACCATGGCCCGGGTTTCGATTGATTGATTGATTGATGGTGAGCGGCCGGGGCTATTTGTGGGCCTTAACGATTTCGTCGATCTTGCTGCGACTAAGGACCATCGGAACCTCTGCGAATTTTTTCCGAGCCGCGGCGGCTTGTTCAATGGTGACGGCGGGTGCTGAATTGCCGAAAGAGTTACGGGAGTAGGTAAGCACAGCGGCCAATTTTTCGTCATCCAGAGCGGCGCCGAGCGGTGCCATAATGCCGAGATAATCGTTGGTTTCTTTAGCAATGCCCTTGAGGACGACCAGTAGGGATGCATCAGGATCGCCCAGCAGAAGCTCTGAGCCTGCCAATGCCGGTGCCATGACCATAGGGCCAGCCTTCATGCCTTTGCCGTCGGCGCCGTGGCAGGCCAGACAGTTGGCGAAAGCGACTTGGCCCACGGTCATTACAGCAGGATCGATATCGCCACCACCGACCGCGGCGGGGGCAGCAGTACCGCCGGGAGCTTGCGGTGCGTCGCCGGGGGCTGTCGGCGGTGCTG
>JBBKXR010000106.1:0-16757 GCA_037969585.1 Verrucomicrobiales bacterium | reverse complement strand
CTGCAGACGATCTGCGTCGGCAGCGACTGGTGTTTTGGCCACCAACGCAGCGGCGATGTTACTTTGCTCCGTGAACTTGGCCAGCGAATGAACTTTTCGGTGGTCGCCGTGCCAACTGTCGCGGTCGGAGGCACTACGGCGAGCAGTACGGCGATTCGTGAAGCGGTCGAGCACGGCGATTTTCAGTTAGCGGCGGCGATGCTGGGGCGGCCTTACACGGTGCTCGGAACCGTCGTCGAAGGGCAAAAACTCGGGCGCCAGCTGGGCTTTCCGACGGCGAATCTTCGGGTTCACAACGAGCAACTGCCGCCGTCCGGCGTTTATGCCGTTGTCGTTCGCAGGGGAGACGATAAGCTTATTGGCGGAGTCGGAAACTTAGGCAAGCGACCCACCGTCGACGCCAACAAGGACGCCAAGCGGCAGCTTGAAGTTCACCTTTTCGACTTCGACGCAGACATTTACGGCGAAGACATAGAGGTGCGTTTTATCAGATTTTTGCGGGGCGAGCAAAAATTCGATGGCGTCGAGGCATTGCGTGCACAGATTGGCGCCGACGCGGAGGCGGCAAAAATCGCCATTGAACGCTTGAACGGATAACGATTCAGCCTTTTGGAGTTGAGTCTCAATTTTTCGCTTATGCTTTCATTTCTAAATATTCTGAGTAAAGAATGCCCATGGAATAAGGGATTCTGAACATTAATTAGAATAATTCTTGATCTCAACAAGGGGTCGGGTAAGGGTTGAGAAAGGCCCCTTATGGCAGAACCTACCCACAGTAACACGTCGCGTTCCATCGAACGAAAGGACGGGAAAATGCCCGATCTCGGGGATTTTCGCATGACCAAGCAGCGCCGTGTCGTCTACGACGTTCTGACGGACGAACTCGATCATCCGACGGCAGCTGAAGTGTTCATTCGTTCGAAGGAGAAGATGCCCGGGATATCTTTGGCGACAGTTTACAACTGCCTCGAGACTTTGACCACGGCGGGGATCGTTCGACAAGTGAACGTTGATCGGGATGCCTCGCGTTTTTGTCCAAACCTCAATCCCCACGCGCATTTTTTCTGCTCGCAATGCCAGAATGTGTTCGACGTGAATCTCCGTGAGGCGGCCGATGCCATATCGGCTTGGCGTCTGCCAAATGGGTCCCGAGTTGACCAGATCGAAGTCGCCATGAAAGGCGCATGCCCCGCTTGCGAGGCGAATGCTAAAAATTAACGTCGAATATAAATTTTCTCGAACGCAGACGTCTCTCGGTTTTGGCCGGGGTGCTGCTGAAGAACCCTAACATTTTTTAACACCATGAGTTTATCCCTAACCATCGACAATCTGCACGCCGGTATCGGCGATCTCGAAATTCTCAAAGGTTTGAGCCTGGAAGTTCCGCGTGGCGAAGTTCACGCCATCATGGGACCGAATGGCTCGGGTAAAAGCACTTTGGCGAAAGTGCTGGCCGGCCACGAGGACTACGAAGTGACTTCAGGCACCGCCACGATGGAGGGCGAAGACTTGCTCGCCATGGAGATCGACGAGCGCTCGCGCGCCGGCTTTTTCCTCGCGTTCCAGTATCCTCACGAAATCCCCGGCGTCAGTAACGCCAACTTTCTGCGTGCCGCGCGTCAGGCTCGATTGCCGAAGGGCGAAGAGATCGATGCGGTTGCGTTCTACAAAGAGCTCTACGCCAAAATGGACGAGCTGGAAATGGACCGTTCGTTTACCGGACGATCGGTTAACGAGGGCTTCTCGGGTGGTGAGAAAAAGCGCAACGAGATCCTGCAGATGATGATGCTTGAGCCGCGTTACGCGGTGCTCGACGAAACCGATTCAGGGCTCGATATCGATGCCTTGAAGATCGTCGCCAAGGGCGTCAACGCAATGCGCGCTCCTGAGCGCGGCATGTTGGTTATCACCCACTACCAGCGCCTGCTCGACTACATCGTTCCGGATGTGGTTCACGTCATGGCTTCGGGTCGCATCGTTAAATCGGGTGGCAAAGAACTGGCACTCGAACTCGAAGAAAAAGGCTACGACTGGGTTCACGAAGAGCTTGCCCCGGCGGGTGCCTGAAGATCGGCCCATTTTAATTTTCTAATTTCTAATTTCTGTTACCCATGAACCAAGACACCGCTACCGCTGAAGCCGTCGACATCAATCAAGACGAGGGCGATTTCTCGTTTCCCGAAGACTATGCCCTCGACGCCGGGATCGGGCTTTCCCAGGCGACGCTCGACTACATTTCCGAAGTCAAAGGCGAAGCTGACTGGGTGCGGGATTTCCGCAAACGTGCGCTCAAAACGTTTGAAGCGATGCCGATGCCGACTCACTGGGCGAGTAAAGACTTGGAGAACATCAATTTCGATAAGATTCGCTATTACCTGTCAAAAGGTGTTAAGCCGACCCGCAATTGGGAAGATGTTCCTGACGACGTGAAGGAGACTTTCGAACGACTCGGCATTCCGGAAAAGGAACGCAAGTTCCTGGCCGGCGTCGAAGCTCAGTTCGACAGCGAGGCGGCGTATTCCAATGTGAAGGAGTCGCTTGAGAAAGAGGGCGTCATTTTTGTCAACAGCACCGAGGGCCTGCGCGAGCATCCTGAGATTTTTCGCAAGTGGTTCGGCAAAGTCATTCCGACTGGCGACAACAAATTTTCAGCGCTCAACAGCGCAGTATTCTCCGGCGGTAGCTTTATCTACGTGCCGCCCGGCGTGAAGGTGAGTCATCCGCTGCAGGCTTATTTCCGTATCAACGCCGAGAATTTCGGTCAATTCGAGCGCACGCTGATCATCGTCGATGAGGGCGCCGAAGTGACCTACATGGAAGGGTGCACTGCTCCGAAGTTTGAAACTACCACGCTGCACAGTGCGGTGGTCGAGCTGGTGGCGATGAAGGACGCCAAGATCCAGTACATTACGGTGCAGAACTGGAGCGCCAACGTTTTCAATCTGGTGACCAAGCGCGGTATCGCTCACGAAAATGCCGAGATCCGCTGGATCGATTGCAACATCGGCTCGCGTCTGACGATGAAGTATCCTGGTGTCATCATGAAGGGCCGCAAGGCTCGTGGTGAGGTCATTTCGATAGCGCTCGCCAACGATGGGCAACATCAGGACACTGGTGCGAAAATGATTCACGCGGCCGATGAGACTACGTCCAATGTGGTTTCCAAATCGATCAGTGTCGGTAAAGGTCGCTCTACCTATCGCGGTCAGGTACATATTCCCAAGCACCTCAAAGGCTGCAAAAACAACACCGAGTGTGACGCCCTGTTGATCAACAGTCATAGCCGCACCGACACTTATCCGGCGATCACCGTGCGCGGCAATCAACACGCCACTCAGCACGAGGCATCGGTTAGTCAGGTCAGCGAAGATCAGATCTTTTATATGAAGCAACGTGGTCTCAGTGAAGCTGCGGCGATGAGTCTCAGCGTCAACGGTTTCGTCAACGATCTGGTGCGCGAGTTCCCGATGGAGTACAGCGTCGAACTGAAACGTCTCATCGATTTGGAGATGGAAGGTTCGGTCGGCTGACACCCTTAGGCACCAAATTTACGCCCTTTGTTTTTCGCTTAGTTTTCCCGTCACCATGTCAGAGACAGTTGCCAAATTGGAACCCTCGATCGACCCCGATTCACTCTCTTGGATGAGCGCGTCACCGCGTCGCGAGTTTGATTCTGAACCAGATACTTTGCCGGGCTGGTACCGGGAATTTCAGAGTCGGTCGTGGCGAGACTTTCTCGCCACCGCCGACCCGGGGCGAAAGGATCAGAATTGGCGCTTTGCCAATCTCAAGGTTTCTAAATTTGCAGGATTGGTTCCGACTTGGAAACTTGCCGATGCCGATGCTGCAGCGCTTGATAATATTCAGGATCGCTCAGTGGGGTCAGTAGAACCTGCTGGTCGATTTGTTTTCCACAATCAGCGACTGATCTCGAGCAAGACGGATTCTCTGGCTGACGGCGTCATTGCCATGCCGATCGCTCAAGCACTGGTTGAACATGGTGAATTGGTGCGCGAACACTTCATGCGCGACGAAGCGCGACTGGGTGGCGAGAAATTTGCCGCTTTGCACGGCGCTGCGGACCTTAGTGGAGTTTTTCTCTACGTCCCCAAGGACATACGCATCGAGGCGCCGATCGAAGTTTTTCACTCGGCAAGCGAAAACGAGACGGTGATCTTTCCGCACACACTCATCGTCACGGCCGAGAATGCCTCGGTGAATGTGGTCGATTATTTTCAATCTGCTAATGACACGGACGACACGGTTGCGATCGGCGTCAGTGATCTGGTCGTCGGCGATGGTTCGGAAATTCAATACACCGCCGTGCAGGAATGGAATGCGAAGTCGCGACACTTTCAGCTGAACTCAACCCGCGTCGGTCGTGACGGCAACGCCAGCCGATGCGTTGTCAATCTAGGCGCTCGCTGGGCACGCGACGAGAGCGCCAGCCGTCTAATCGCTCCGGGCGGTAACAGTGATATGCTCGCCGTCAACCTTGCCACCGGCGATGAGGAATACGATCTACGCACTCTGCAGTTGCATGAGGCCGAGCACACGACCAGCGATCTGCTCTACAAAAATGCGCTTTACGATCAAGCGCGGACCATTTTCTCGGGGCTGATCATGGTCGGCGAGACGGCACATCACACCGATGCGTTTCAGACCTGCAATAATCTAATCGGTAGCGACGACGCGGAAGCCAACGCCATGCCGGGTCTCGAGATCAACGCCGATCAGGTGAAGTGCAGCCACGGCTCCACGTCTGGGCAGATCAGTGACGAAGAGGTGTTTTACCTCTGCGCTCGCGGTATCGACCCTGAAGAGGCGCGACGCATGATCACATTTGGTTTCCTTAACGCAGTGCTTGGAAAAATCTCCCGAGAAGGTCTGCGTGAACGGCTGACTGAAAAGCTGCGCCGCAAGTTTGAATCGTTGGCGTAGGCGACTCGTTCAGTCAGTTTATTGGAGCTGCGGAGCGCTGGGGCCGGCCAGAATCGCGAAAGCGAAAATCAGCAGCACAACAGTGCCGATGATTCCTACGATCAGAGCAAATATCGCTCGGCCCATGCCGTATTTGGGTTTCGGCGAATCTCGGCTTTTTCGGATATCACGAATGGCGACTATCGCCAGGATCAAGGCGAGCGGTGCGGGAACGATTAGAATTCCGAACAGCGCGGCGTAGCCGGCAGCGATTGCCCAACCGGATCGGCCTACCGGAATGAGCATACGCATTCCCGCGCTGTCGCCGGAGTAGTCGTCATTGGTCTGCGGAGGTGGTGGCGCCTGCTGATCTGGAGGTGGAGAGTTTTCTGAGGGCCCCATAGATGATCGGAGTAGGATCGGCGATTCGTTAATTGGCCAGCTACACGGCGTCCGGCACGACATAAGGTTCACGGTATTTGCGGGACAGCAGTGCATTGGCAGCATCGCTATTTGTGAAGCGTTCGCTGGCCGGATCAAAGTCGAGCACCGAACTGAGCTGATACTTCGTGGCATCAAGATCTACGCCGGCGAACTCGAGATTGGCTCTGATCTTTTCGAACGCCTCGGCACTCTGGTGGCTGTCACCGATGACCGACTTCGGGGGGCCGTCGCCAAACGAGGCTTCCTTGCCGACTCGCTGTGCGATGTTACCCAGATGGCAGAGCGCACTGGAGTAGTGGCCGTGTTCGACATCAGCGTTGAGGTCCGCGATGTTGCGTGAGCGGCAGGCGGCGATGAACGATCCGAAAGGACCGCCGGGCGTGACTTGTTCCGGCTCGCCACCGGAAATTGGTTCGCCTTCGCCCTTGCCGCCGGCATAAAATTTATTGCCGCGTATCATCCCTTCTGTGGTGTAGTACTCGTTACTGACCTCGCGATTGAAACCGGCTTTTTTGTAGTCCTCCTTATCGTGAACCAGCCCGCGCGTTTCGAACAGCAGCAGCACATCGCCATATTGGTAACCGGATAGCTGCATGTTAGGTGTTTCCCCCTGATCGTCGTATCCCAGTCGACCGCCGAGACTCCAAACTTGATTAGGCATCGTCGCGCCCTCGATCGCCCAACGAGCGACATCCATTTCATGGACGCCCTGATTGCCGGTATCGCCATTGCCAAAATCCCAGAACCAATGCCAGTTGTAGTGAACAAGATTGGCGTGATACGGCTGTTCGGGCGCCGGCCCCAACCAGACATCAAAGTTGAGGTGCGCCGGCGGCGTGGTCGGCTCTTTATAGCCGATGCTCCAACGCGGTTTGCAGCAGTAGCCTTTCGAGACCAGCAGCTTGCCATATTTTCCGGAGTTCACGGCAGCGATCTCATTGGCTCGACCCTGACTGGAACGCTGCTGCGTTCCATGCTGCACCATGCGTCCGTATTTGCGCGCCGCTTCGATGCACTTACGACCTTCCCAAACGTTGTGCGACATGGGCTTTTCGACATAGACATCTTTGCCAGCCTGACACGCCCACACCGTGTTGAGTGAATGGGTGTGGTTGCAGGTGGCGATCGAAATCGCGTCGAGATCCTTGTTATCGAGAGCCCGCCGGATGTCGTCATGCGTGTGAACGGCCTCTGGCTGGCCCTTGTCTCGAAGCTGGCGCTGACGCGGCTCGAATTGGGTCTGATCGATGTCGACCAGCGTCGTCACGGTTACATTGTCCTCGTCGATCCAGCCGCCTAAATGCGAACTGCCTCGTCCCTTGATCCCGCATACACCGATGTTGATTCGTTCGTTGGCGCCGATGATCTGCCCGGAAGCTTTAGTGCCGGAGATGTTGAAAAGAGGGAGGCTGCCGGCGGCGGCAGCGGACTGAAGAAATCTGCGACGTTTCATAGCAAAATCGTAGCCGATCACGAGGCTAACGATCAAGGCGCAATCCCGGCGGCGCTGGCACCGATCACACGGGCATGACGGCATTGTCACGCTGTGTTCGGGATTTCGCTTGAACGGCGAGCGGTTTAGGGCGTCGGAACAGGTATGCTTTCCTGCCGAAGCCTTACTTGTTCTTTGATCGTGTCCGCGTCACTTGCCTGCGCATCACCATTCGCATCCGCTGCGGACACACATTTAAAAGTCAACGCTGGTGGCCCGACTGTGGGCGACTGGCAGTCCGATACCAAATTCGCCAAAGGCGGCAAGGGTTTCCCATTTCCCGGCGAGCACGACGTATCTGGTGTCGTGGCGCCGGCGGAGAGCGAGGTTTACCAATCCGTCAGGCACACCGATCATCGCTACGATTTTTCCGAATTATCCGATGGGGACTACGTGGTTCGTTTGCACTTTTCCGACGGCTTCCGCAGCGATGATCGGGCGATGCAGTATCGGGTCGAAGGCAAGACAGTGATCGATGATTTTTCGATTTACAACGAAGCGGGCAAGCGCAGCAACCATGTCATCGTGCGTAACATTCCCGTAAAAGTCAGTGACGGCAATGGGCTGCAAATCGAATGCCTGAAGGCCGGTGGCAACGACGTGTTCGAATCGGCTGTCGAGATTCTCTCGGCCGAGCTCTTTGCAAAACTCGCCGAGGGTAAACCGGTCGCGATCGTATCGAAGGCAAAACCTGAGCTCGCTAGTTCAACCGATCAGAAAATGGTTATTCCGGTAGCAAAACCGGTCGAGCTTTCGCCGTCCCTCGCCAACGTCAGTGATGATGTCAGCCGCGAACTGCTCAGTCTGACCGGCGGACGTCGAGTTCGTCTAGTCTGGTCTCAGGTCGATGATTCAGGGGACCTGATGGTGACCAATGGACGCTCGACTTTGCTCTTCGGTCTCGACACCGGCGATGACCGCGGAGAGCGTTTGATTTTCGAAGACAAAGGGGGCTACTCGAAACCTCTGCTGACGCCGTCTGGTGAGCGAATCATTTACACCAACCAGAAGGAAGGGAACTGCTACATCGCCAACTGGGATGGAAGCGATCATCGAAAAATCGGCAAAGGATTTGCCAGTGATACTTGGCGTGATCCGAAGACAGGCATTGACTGGGTCTACATCCGCAGCAGCGTCGGCAACGCCAACGGTCCGATGGTTCGCCGGCAACTGGATCGTCCCGACGTGGTCGAAACTGTGTGGGACCGCTCACCGGTCGGCAACGGCACCGTTCCCTGGTTTCGGCTTTCGGCTGATGGAAGATACGCAGCCGATGCCTTTCCGTGGCCGAAGTGCGGTATCGCCGATATGAGCAAGAAATCCTTCAAGCTACTCGGCAACGGTTGTTGGACATCGATCGCTCCCGATAACAGCTATCGCTTTTTTCACTTCATGGGCAATCACGTCGAACTGGCCATGTTCGATCACGGACAGACAAAGCCGCGCATGGTGCAGCTCAATACGATGGACCAGATGGCCGGGAAAAAGGTCTACCACCCGCGCTGGAGTTCCGATTCACGTTTTCTGACGACCACGGGACCGGAGCGCAATTCGCGTTCCGAACTCTATGTCGGCCGGTTCGACGCAAAATTCACTCGAATCGAGAAATGGGTGCGGGTTACCAAAAACAAGCTGGCTGACTACTACGGTGCCGCGTGGATCGAGCCGGAAACGTCGCAACAGGTCGCCGCCGTCTCTCGACCGGTCGCTCCGGAACCGCCGGCTCCCACCAAACCGGAGTTCAAGCCTTCCGCGGAGATGGATTGGCCGCTGTTGCAAGACGGTTTGCAGTATCTGTGGGAGAACAACAACGCCGAGAATCAGATCGTCGACGGGCAGGGGAGTTTGGTGCGCATTTGCAGCGGCGAGTTGCGTGGAGCGGCTCGCTTCACTCGACACTTCGGTCTGGATCTACGAAACGGTTACTTCGAAGCTGATCGGATTTCCAACGAGCTGTTGACCGCTGCGCGCAAGAGCAATGAGCTCACTGTCGAGGCAACCCTGCATACTTCCTCAACCAGTCAGAGCGGTCCGGCGAGGATCATCAGTTTCTCGTCAGGTTCGAGCTCTCGAAATTTCACCCTCGGTCAGGAGGGCGAGCAGCTAGTGTTTCGATTGCGCACGCCCCGCACCGACGATAACGGATTGTCCCCGGAAGTGAAGTTGGGCAAAATCGAGGCAGGCAAGCCAACCCACGTATTGATTCGCTACCGCGACGGTCAGCTGGAGGCATTCATCGATGGCAAACTCAGCGTCTCCACAGATGCGATCCGCGGTGGTTTCGAAAACTGGAGCGAGCAGAGCCTGATCTTCGGCGATGAAGTCGGTGGCGAACGCAACTGGGCAGGGGAACTGGAGGGAATCGCGATCTACTCACGATACTTAAACGACCAAGAGGTTGCCTTGCACCACAGCCAGTTCGCCAAGCGATTTAGCGAAAGGAAACCCGCCGATCGTCTGGTTGTCGACGCCCAATTAGTCGAGGCCTCGAGAATTCCTGAGCTTAAAGAAATCGATTCCTATCGGCGCAGCATCGTCCACAACCTCTACCGAATCAAAAAAGTCATCGATGGCAAAGCTCCATCAGACAAGGATATCGTCGTCACCGAATGGGCGATACTCGATCGCAAGCCTGTAGCCTCGGTCGGCAAGGTCGGCGATACCGTGCGGCTGACGCTCGAGCCTTTCGACCAACACCCGGAATTGGAGAGCGACTGGGTGCAAAACGATCTCAGCGTGTTCGACGCGCCAGTCTTCCATCGCGTCGAGCCGTAGGTTGAGGTCGTTACGGAATCGGAACGACGTCGTCCGCAGACGTGCGCATTGCCGGCTTCGAGTTTGGCACCGCTGGAACTGGCGGACCCAGGTAGTCGGCGCGGTCTTTGACGCTCGGCGCGGAAGGCGCGGCTGGAGCTGGTGTCGACGCGGTAGGCGTCGTGGCTGATTGCGGCGCAGCCGTAGAGGGCGTCGGATCTGGAGCGGGGGCTGCGCGACGAGGGGGAGCAACAGCAAGCGAAGGATCAGCGGCGAGCAATTGATCAAGGCGTTCTTTGGCCAAGGGGTAATACTCCGACGTACTCGGACGACTGGTCACATCACGATAGTAAACAACCGCCGACTTGAGATTGCCCTGCTTTTCGTAAAAGCGACCGATGTTAAAATCCTTCTCGTTCTGCTTGTCCTCAAGCTTGCCCATTTCAGCGCGAATCTCGGCCGCCTGCTCACCGGATAGTTGATTCAGCGCATCCTGACCAGCTTCACGCTGAGCGCGAACATTCTGCGGGTTGTTCGAATTCTCAGCGACGCTGCCGAGCATCTCGAACTTCTGCAGCATCGCTTTGGAGTGCAGATGGCTGTCCGGATATTCCTCAACAACAGCGTCGAAGGCATCGATCGCGGCATCGAAATCGTTTTGAGTGCGGTTGACGATACCAATATTGAACATCGACAGCGGAGCATATTCACTGAACGGCGCGTTCGAACTGATCTGCTCGAACATCTCGATCAGTTTCGATGGTTGAATCGCTGCGCCGATCCCGAGAAAGCCTTTCTTGGGGCTTTCCATCAGCGCCGTGGCGATGCCGTATTGCCTTTTCACCGCCTCACCGAAGCGAGGATTCTTGGGGTGGTCGGTGAGGAATGTCTGATACTCCGCAAAGGCCTTTTTCAAATCTCCATCGTTCTCACGAAGCTCACCGATCTTGAATTGCGCTTCGCCCGCGCTCTCGGTGCGGGGATAGTTTTTAACGACACTTTTATACATGCCACGCTGTTTACGCGAACTCAGCGATCCTTCCTGAGCGCGGATATTGGCGATTACTTTCTGGCCGGCAACTTCCTGAGAAGCCAAGTCATCGGCACTGAGCACGACCTTGTCTTTATTGCCGAAACCGAAGATAGCATCGGCATCTGTAGGATGGGATAGCAATACAGCGGCGCTGAAAGCAATGGTGAGGGCAGTCTTGCGGTGCGACATGTTCAAGATTATCAGAAAATTCAGTGGGCAGCAAATAGAGACCCGAATCAGCGGCGAACGACAGGTTCCAGCCTTGGAGTGGAGAACAATCGTGATCGGAGACGGAGACGACAGATTCGGTGAATTGCTACGCAATGATCAATAGTTAGATTTGTTTAAAAACTCAAGCGCATATTTGAAAATTTTGTAAACTTTCCGTTAATACTGAAAATATGGACGTGACTGAGGGGGCAGAGTCGCCATTCTGGCTCCTTTACAAACGCAATAGGCCGCGCTAGGGCAGGCGTCGCCGATCAAGTCACTATCTTTGAGCGGCATCATCGCCCATGAAAATCACTGAACGCTGGATCATGGATACCGCCGGCTTTCCCGCATTTAAAGCGGGGCGGCAACTGTTCCGTGGGGGCGCGGTCTCAGATTGTAGCTACGAAAAGGGGATGCTTCGCGGTGTCCTGCACTCCGGCCAGCGACAACAGGTGGCTGGCATGAAAATCAATGCGCCGACCGACGTCGATAATCTCTGCAAATGCCCGCGCGCACGCCGCGAAGGGGCCATTTGCGAGCACTCGATCGCCGTCGCCTTTGCCTGGATGGATGTCGAAGCCAATGGACGGACGCAGAGCGCGAATCCAAAGCAGAATACCTCGGCGGCACCAGATGCCTCAGATAACAGAGCTAGCAAGACGGCTCGACTCATCGACTCCAATTCTCCACTAAAAGTTGTTAGTGTTCATATTGAGAAGGATTTTATAAAAATATGGGAAAAAAATAAACTTCCCATACGTTTGAATTCGATCGAGCTGGCGGTGGACGATCCGAGCCTGAATGTTCGGACGCTTGCTGCCGGTGCGCGCTTTTCGACTTGGTTGGCAAAAAATGGTGCTGATCCCGCTTCACCGCCGCCGTTCCTGGTGCTCAGCCGTTCGCAGGCGATGGATTTTCTAGCATCGCTGCGAGATTATCCGTGGTTGCATATTGGTGCCGAGCAGATAGCGAGCGTTGTCGGCGAACCGATTCGGCCGCCGCTGCGAATCGAGTGGCTCGAGGAGGCGGACGGTGAAGCCGAAGTAAGCGTTGATGAGGTTTGTGTCAGCCTGCGTATCGATCTCGGTCAGGAATTGAGCGAGAATCCAGGCGCGACACTGCTTTCCGCTGAGGATCGTGAAGGACAGAGGCAAGCTTGGATCTACGACGCATCGACGCAGGCTTTCACCGCACTGAATTCAAGTAGTGGTGATCTGAATGGGCTGATGGAATTGGCCTTGGCGGAACGGGACAGCGATGGCGACAGCCAAGGGATCGAATGGCCGTTGCGGTCTGTGATAGAAAACCTCGAAGCGCTTAACGAGCAATTTGTCCTCGATCCCGGGCCGCTTGGGGTAGCACTTCGACTGACGACGGCGACTCCGAGTTTTGAGCTTTCACTGGAAGGTTCGCTGAATTCGCTGACGGCCCATCTGGTGGCATTTTATGCAACGTCCAGCGAGCCGCTGAAAGTGGCCGCCGGGCTCGACACGGATACAAAGGGTGATGTTGTGGATGCGTTCCCGATCGCCGATGCCGAACAGTGGGGGCTTTACTGGCAGCGCAACATGCCCATGGAAACGGCAGTATTGGAACAACTGCAGGCCAGCGGCTTCAAGGCAGCCGATGATCGTGGTCGCTGGGTGCTGCACGGACGCGAGCCTGTGATGGCGTTTTTCGGCAGCGCGTTGCCCGATTGGCGTGAGCGTGGTGATGTTGAAATCAATCTTGGCGAGCGCCTCGTCCACGTGACTCGCGGCTTGGAGCGATTCAGCCCAAAAATCGAAGTGCAGGCTGCCGGCGATTCCTGGTTCGAGTGCCAGTTCGCGTTCGAAAGCGCTTCCGGAGCCAGCTTGTCCGAGAGTGAAATTCGTCAACTGATGGCCTCCGGCCGTCGTGAAGTGTCGCTAGCCGGGCGATCAGGAAGAAGCCGGGACGCTGACGACGCGGCGATTGGTGTTCTCGACACCGAGGCTGTCAACGAGTGGACCGAAGTTCTGAAAGATGTCGACGCCGAACAGGTTCGTCCCGGATTTTTCCGCATTGCGGCATATCACCGTGAGTATTTGGGCGCTACCATTGCGGGTGATATAGAATGTAAAAATATCACACAACTTTTATCTAATAAGGCAGTTGGGAATTTAGTAGACATTCTCCGAAGGTATCAGAGCGAAGGTGTCGAGTGGCTTTGCCGTCGATTGCTCACCGGGGGTATTCACGGTGCGGTTTTGGCCGACGAAATGGGTCTCGGCAAGACCGTTCAGACCTTGGCAACGATCCGGGCGTTGCGTCAGCTGGGTAGTGACGAATTCTCCGATCGACCGGCACTGGTGGTTGCGCCGACCTCGTTGCTATCCAACTGGGCAGCTGAAGCGGAGAAATTCACGCCTGAACTCAAGGTCATTGTCCTGCACGGATCGCAACGCAAACAGCAGTTTCGTAAAGTGGCGTCGGCTGACTTGGTCATCACCAGTTACGGCGTCCTGGCCAGAGATGCCGAGGCGTTGTCAGCATTGGGTTCCGGATTCGGCCTGATGGTGCTCGATGAGGCCAGCTACATTCGCAATCCGAAGACCCAGGCGGCTCGCTCGGTTCGAAAGGTAAAGGCCGCAGGACGGCTGGCGCTAACCGGAACGCCGGTCGAAAACTCGGTGAGGGACCTTTGGTCGATCCTTGATTTTGCTGTGCCGGGATGTCTCGGTGGCCGCGAAGAGTTCAAACAGCGCTACGAAGCGGCGCTCGGGAACGAACGGCCATCACCGGAAATCATGGCGCGCCTCAGGCGGCGCGTGCAACCGCATTTGCTGCGTCGCACCAAGCGCAACGTGGTGCGCGAATTGCCCGACAAAATCGAGCAGGTGCTGTTCTGCGATCTTACACCAGCACAAAAGGGGCTCTACACGCAACTCGTCGATACCTCCCGGGAAACCGTGCGCCAGGCACTCGGCAAAACTGGCGGCGGCGCAGGCCAGGCCCGGATGGCCGTGCTGACGACACTGCTTAGATTGCGCCAGGTGTGTTGCGATCCGCGCTTGCTGGAATCGAGCAAGCAGATCAAAGAGTCGACCGCTGAAGGCTCAGGGAAAGGCTCGAGCCTGGCCGAAATTGGCTCCGCCAAGCTCGAATTGCTGCTCGAGGCGCTTCACGAGGCCCGTGAAGGCGGCCATCGGGTGCTGGTGTTCAGTCAGTTTGTATCAATGCTCAAGCTGATCGGCGACGAATTGTCCAAGATCGATTGCGACTACGCGTATCTGGATGGTTCGTGCAGCGCAAAAGAACGCACCGCGCAGGTAAAGAGATTTCAAACTGACGAATCCGTGCCGGTATTTCTGATCAGCCTGAAGGCCGGTGGTTACGGCCTGAATCTGACGGCGGCCGATACCGTGATCCATTTCGATCCTTGGTGGAATCCGGCCGTAGAAGCTCAGGCCACTGATCGAGCGCATCGAATCGGCCAAGAGCGACCGGTGACCAGTTACAAACTGATTTGCCGAGGGACCGTCGAAGAAAAGATATTAAAACTTCAGCAGCGCAAAAGCGCTGCGTTTGGCGGAACCATCGGTGACGACGACGAAGTGCCAATGATGAATGGCTTGAGTGACGATGAACTGCGCGAAGTGTTGGAGTTATAGAATCACTCATAACGGACAACGGTTCATACAGGAGACGGTTACGCCCAAGCAGGGATGCTTAAGTTTTTAAAACTTTCCCCGTGGAACCTACGGAAAGGCTGAATACTAAGGAAATCTAAACGATCACCAGCAAGCTCAATGGCCCTATTCATAACTTCTTACAATATGTGTCATGTAAAATAGGGTATGGTAGAGCCTAAGATCTGACCCTTATCAATTAAGCCGCTTACCTTGCCTCATTCTGGTTGCCTCACCACTACGCGCTTCGATCCTGCGTTCGTTCAAATAGTATCAGCCTTCAGTCTTGGTTGGCATCGATCCAGCGCTGCCAGCTTCCGAATCGCTAAAATCGCCGAGACTTTGATCTGAATCTTCGCCAACCAGGATCAATCGGCGAAAAGCGAGATAAAGGCCTCCGAAAGCAGCAATCACCGCTGGGGTTGTGATCAGGCCTATCGTCAGACGATGCAATTCCCGTTCATGTTCAGTATAGAGAGCCGCTATCGGAAGCAGTTGAAATTCTCCGAATATCAGAACTGCCGCGTTGATGCCCAAGCCAATAAAGAAACAGCTGAGAATGCGGTGAAAATCAGCTCCGAAAACGAACTTTGCGCTCAATGCCAGGAACGCTGCCCAACTTAATAAGGAGACCAGAATCCCGAACCATCCGTAAATCGTGTTCCAGATTGCCTCCATCAGTTGAAGAGTAAAAACTCAACCGCTCGCAACTGCAAGCTTAACCACCCTTCCTCACCGCACTCCCATACCACCCAAGCTTCCCCTTCAGCACGTTAAAAAACGAATCGCCATTCAGCGAGACCAGCGGCAGCTCAAACTTCGCTCGCGTAATCTTGATGTGCACTTCCTTATCGACTTCGGCGATTCCCTGGCCGTCGGCGGTCAGATAGAGCGGGTCGCGTTGGTCGGCGATAAGTAGTTCGATCTCGCTGCTGTCGCTGACGACGATGGCGCGATTGGCCAGTGTGTGCGGGCAGACTGGCGTAATCAGCATCACTGGGGCTGTCGGATGCACGATCGGGCCGCCAGCGGACATTGAATACGCCGTTGATCCGGTTGGTGTGGCAACGATCAGGCCGTCGCCACTGTAGTGATTGACGAATTCCCCGTCGACGCGGGCCTCGACGTGAATGGTGCGCGAGGTCGTACCTCGACCGACCACGAGTTCGTTGAGCGCTGTGTAAGTCTCGGCCGGATGATCACCGTGTTTCACTTCGGCGGTGAGGATTCGACGCCGGCTGATTTCGTAGCTGGAGTCTTTGATCGCTTCGACCAGGCGGTCGGTTTCATCGCTGGTCACGCAACTCAAGAAGCCCAGCGTGCCGGTGTTGACGGCGGCAAGCGGTTTGGCGCGCTCACGCAGTTGGCCAGCGATGTTGAGCAAGGTGCCATCGCCGCCGAGGACGATTAAAAGGTCGGAAGTCTCGGCAAGCTTGCGCAAGTCGAGCGGCGGATTGTCGACATCGATCCCGGTCGCGTCGAGTGCGGCGGCGGCCTCGTCATGCAGGTGGACCGTCTGCCCTGAAGCGCTCAGGTCGCGCATCAGTTTGGCGAGCAGATCGACTGCGCCGTCCTTATCTAAGTTGGCGATTAAGCCGATGTGTTTTTCAGCCATGCGAGGTATTCAAGGTTCCCGTCCGTGCCACTTATAGGTGAATCCGTCAGACCACGCCAGTCCTTTGCCAGCTCATCGGTTACGAATCGACGGATCTTTTCCGGCGCTTGTTCGCGCAGCGATTCGTCACGGACAATACCGCCCTTGCCGACTTGATCGCGCGCCAACTCGAACTGCGGTTTGATCAGGCACAACAGATCGCCGTCCGGCTTAAGAATCGAAAACGCGGGTCCAAGGATTAAGGTCAGCGAGATAAACGAAACGTCGATGACTACCAGGTCGACAAGCTCCGGTATATCGTCGGCAGTTAAATGTCGGCAATTGATCTGCTCGCGAGCGACCACGCGCGGATCCGAGCGCAGTTTCCAAACCAACTGATTGGTGCCGACGTCGAAGGTGTAAACCTTCTCCGCGCCTTGCTGAAGCAAGCAGTCCGTAAAGCCGCCGGTCGAGGCGCCGATGTCTGCTGCAATGCACCCCTTGGGATCGACGCCAAAATGGGCAAGAGCGTGTTCGATTTTGAACCCGCCACGGCCGACGAATTTCGGTGGATCTTTAACCGAAATCTCGGCATCGAAGGGAATATTCTGGCCCGGTTTCAGCTTTTCGTAACCTCTGACTCTGACCGATCCCGCC
>JBBKXR010000105.1:0-8859 GCA_037969585.1 Verrucomicrobiales bacterium | reverse complement strand
TGCCGTGACCCGGATTCACCGCGAGATTCCCGAGGCCGAAGCCTGGGGCGAATACACCGGCGTAGCAAAATTCTCTTCGACAGGGGCAGCCTCGTTAAAAGAACATTACGCTCGTTGTCGCGACCAACACGCCGGACAGCCGTTTCGCGAAGCGGCAGTGTTTGAAAAGGCCTACTTCATCCATCTGCTTCAAGACATGCTCGAGCAAGGCGTGAAAATGCATCACACTGACACCGCCAACGAATACATCGAAATCGATACCCAACAGGATTTCGAATACGCCCAGACTGAGTGGAAAACACCTGAACCTGCATAAGACTACCATGAGCACGCCGCAACTTTTCCCCGCCTCTGTCGTCGGCTCCATGCCGCGCGCCGGCTACGTCAAAGATCTGATCTTCGGTGACGACGAAGTCTCCCCCGAAGAATACGAACAGCGCCTCGACGCCGCGATCCGGTTTATCGTCGCTCTTCAGGAGCAGTCGGGCATCGATGTCATCACTGACGGTGAATGGCGACGAAAGTCCTACATCGGCGTGATCGCCGAGCTCGCCCACGGATTCGAACTGAGCCGAAATCCCGTCGATGGAAGACCGATGACTGTCGTGGTCGACAAGCTTGCGCCGAAGACTCCCGGATTTATCGCTCGTGAGATCGAGTTCGTGCAAACCATCACCAAGAAAAAAATCAAAGCCACCCTGCCCTCGCCAGCCCTTTTGGGTGAGCGCATGTGGGATCCCGAAAAATCCGCCGCCGCCTATCCGAAGCGCGACGATTTTGTGCGCGACTGCGTGCCGATTCTGCGCCGCGAAGTCGAACTGTTGATCCAAGCCGGTGCCGATATCATTCAAATCGACGACCCGCATCTTTGCCTGTTCGTCGACTCTGAAGTGCGCGCCAGCTACGATGACCCAGACAAAGCCGCTGACTTTGCAGTCGAAGCCGTCAATGACATCATCGAAGGCACCGGCAAGGCGAAGTTTGCCGAGCATCTTTGTCGCCGCGCAGGCGGCCGAGCCCGCGGCGAAGTCGGCTACAAGGGTGGCTTCGACCTGATTATCAAGCAACTCAACCGGCTCAAGGTCGATCACTTGACCATGGAATTCACCACCCCCGGCGCCGGCGACTTCGAAGTGCTGAAAATGCTCCGCGAAGATCTAGAGATCGGCCTCGGCTGCGTCGACGTCACCCCCGGTCAGATCGATACGCCGGAAATGATCGCCGACCGCGTTCGCAAGGCGACCGAGTTCATCGCTCCGGAACGAATCACCCTGAATCCCGACTGCGGCTTCGCCCCGGGTTCCGGCGCCGATGTGCCGGTCGACGAAGCCTACCAGAAACTGCGCAACGAAGCCGAAGCGGCACGCATTTTACGCAAGGAATTCGCTAAGCGCTAACATTCGTGGAGATCTCCGATACCGCATTGAACCGTCCCGGAGGGACCGGTCTGGTTAGGCGGGGGATGCATCTCCCGTTTACCGCCCCAAGTGGCGATGCGTCACATAGTGACCGCTCTGCAACGACGAACTCAGCGACACCTTGCCTGTCAGAACAGTCGCTACGCGACCTAGGTCCATTTCTGCCCAAGTCGTGGGTTGAAAACCCACGGCTAACGAGACTGATCGCTACGCGACAGCAAGATTTTCGCGCAACTCCTACCTTTACTCCAACCCATTCATGAAAACTAAAACACTGGTTACATCGTTGTTGATCACCGCAGCAGTCCTTGCCACGGGACTTGTTGTCGCACAGGTCGAAAAGCCCAAAGCCGCCGCCGACAGCTCCCCCGTCCCCGATCCAGGTTGGGTCGACCTATTCAATGGCAAAGACCTGAGCGGTTGGGTGGACGTCAACACCTCGCCCGACACCTGGTCGGTGAAGGATGGCTTACTGGTTTGCAGCGGCAACCCCATCGGCGTGATGCGCTCCGAGAAACACTACGAGAATTTCATTCTTGTCGTCGAGTGGCGACACATGGAACCCGGCGGTAACTCCGGTGTATTCCTGTGGTGCGATGCCATTCCCAACGACGGCAATCGTCTGCCCAAAGGCATGGAAGTGCAAATGCTCGAACTTGAGTGGCCGAACATCCATCGCAACGCCGACGGCACACCGCGCGACATCGGCTACATCTCCGGCGAACTGTTCGGGGCCGGTGGCATGACCGCAGAACCGGATAACCCGCGCGGCAGTCGCAGCCAATCGTGGGAGCTGCGCTGCAAACCCGCCGGCGAGTGGAACCGCTACACCGTCGTTGCCGTCGATGGCACCGTGAAACTCTCGATCAACGGAAAATTCGTCAACGGCATCCGCGAAGCATCGGTCCGCAAAGGCTACCTCTGCCTCGAATCCGAGGGCGCCGAGATCCATTTCCGCAAAGTCCGGATCATGGAACTGCCCGCCGGCAGGGCCGACGCAACTGGTACCGCGCCAATCATCGAGTAGCAAAGTCCAGCAAGTTACGCTGCTCCGAAATCGAGTCCGTCATGCATCCAGGCAGGCAGAGCGAAGCCTGTAAGATGCATACAATCACCGATGCCCACCTCGTCATCTTCGAGCCGGAAACACCACTGGCCAAGACAATACGGCGAACCTCTATCCAAGCGATCTCGCAATCATCACCCCATATTTCCATCTTTATTTATTCCGGTAAAATAAATTGTTGTCAGACGCTCCCGTCGTGCTATTTTTCTTCACCAACCCGATCATTGATCATGCCTCGCCGCCTACTTCGCCCTCATACTGAATCATACTATCACGTGATTTCGAGAACGAACGGGCGTGAGAGGTCCCTTGGCGAAGCTGAGAAAAGTCACTTTCACGACTGGATGCGTCGTCTCGAACAGTTCTGCGGAGTGCAGGTGGTCACCTACTGTTTGATGGAGAACCACTTTCATCTTCTCATCGGGGTACCGCAGCGGGATGCTCAGGAAGCGCTGACGGAGCAGAGGCTTCGGCAACTGTTACCGCTCATCTACCAAAGGCGAGAGCTGCGCGACGCAATGGAGGAGTTGGATCGGGCGAAGCAGGACTCTACCGGCAAATGGATTGCGGAGATTTTGGCCCGCTATCAAGCTCGGCGCTTCTCGTTGTCGGTGTTTCTCAAGGAACTAAAACAACGCTACAGCCGCTGGCACAACCGCCGTCATGGCAGAGTGGGGACTCCGTGGGAAAGCCGCTTTCGGAGTGTGCTGGTCGAGCGGGACGAGGTTGCCTTGCTGACGATTGCGGCTTACATCGACCTCAATCCGGTGCGCGCCGGCATTGGTAGTGATCCGAAGGATTATCGCTGGTGCGGCTATGCGGAGGCAGTTGCGGGGGAAAAGGCCGCGCGCAGCGGATTGCGTGCAATCTTGGAGCGGACCTCGTTCGGAGTAAATCGCCGGGTGGACTGGCGTTCGGTGGGGCCACGCTACCGGATGCTTTTGTATGGACATGGCGAGGAGCAATTGGCCGATGCTCAGACGGGACGGGCCGGACGGCTAGGGATCACGCGCAAGAAGGTTGATGAAGTATTGGAGCGCGGTGGCGAACTTAGCGTGGCGGAGATTCTGTTGTGCCGGATTCGTTACCTGAGCGAGGGAGGTGCTATTGGTAGTGGAGAATTCCTGCAACAGGTATTTGAGGAAAATCGCGACCGCTTCAGTGAGAATCGCAGCATCGCCGGCAAGCGCATGCGCGGCTCGGACTGGGGCGGACTACAGGTTCTACGGGGCTTACAGCGCGGTTTATTCGGTTCGTAGCTGGCCCGCGTCCCGATTCGCATCTCTGCACCGAATCTCCGGACGTCAGCAGCGGAGAGCCACTTACTAGACTGCTAGGTCGAGCACATCGCGCATCCAGACAGCGATACCCGCGAGTCGTTTTCGATCACCACCGTCGACTTCGGCCGTTGCCCAGCCAGAGAATTCATTGGCAGTTAGAATGCGGCGAACTTCAGCCCAGTTGACCTCGCCGCCATTGGTGCCGCCCACCGCGTCGGCCCTTTTGAGTTTGGCATCGCCGAACTCGGGGTGGCCGCGGTCTTTAATATCGAGTTTGTAAGCACGCTTGCCCAGTACCTCCGCCCAGTGTTCGCCGCTTTGTTCGGTCCACGTGATGGTATTGCCCAAATCGAAATACGACCGCATCACCGGCGACTCAAACGAGTCGAGAAAGTCGACCATCGATTCCGCCGTCTTCAAGAAAGTCGCCCGGACATTTTCGACGCATAACTTGACCCCTGCCTCCGCGGCCACCGGAAGCACCGGGCGGATCAGATTCTGCCAGTGCGCAAAATTTTCCTCGTACGACAGGCCTTTCTGTTCCGCAGCGAGCACTAACACCGAGTCGCTTTTGCAGCGAACCGCCAACTCAACCGCCGAGACGATATCGGGATCGGAACTATTGATGATTCCATGAACCGGAAGCCCAGTGGCATCGATCGCCGCGAGGATCTCGTCCGTATCGACTTTTTCGTCAGTCTTTAACTCCGTGCCGTCGAAGCCAATCTCCTTAAGCAACTGGAATTTCTCCAGAACGCTCAACTTGGGCTCGTTGATCATCTGATACTTAACAGCAATTTTTACGCGACCTGCTAGCGCTCCACCGGGGGATTTTCCTAGCACTTCGAGTCCGGAAAATGCTTTTCCAGCAGCGAGAGCTGCCGCCGCCTTACACAAAAACTGCCGCCGATTATGCATACCTGATCCTATAGCGGCGACAAGTCGCTGAAAGCGAAAAAGCCAACGCATTCAAGCCCAAGCCAGACTTCCCCGGTCGCCCCTCTGCCAGTCAGGCATTCTCCGCGAAAGCGAGCGGGGACGCTCGCGCTCCCGCCTTTCAAGCTACGCCTGCACTGGAACCACTTGCGCCAAACACAGCAAGCTCCGCAGCCGCTCCAGATCGGTCGCCGAAGTCTTCGCAACAAACCCCCGCGCATGGGCAAAATGCACATCGTCACACTCGGTCAGCTGCGCGCAATCAAGCAGCGGGTTGTCGTGAAAACGAGCCAACGCATAGCCTTCGCCGCGACGATCCGGATAGACCATGGCAACCACCGAATCCGCCCTCCCTTCCTGCTCAATGTAGCGCGGCAATCCCGCCGAAGGTTCGTTCGGCATCGGATCCGTGCGCGGCATGAACAACACCTCGAAACTGCCGTGCTCGCCATCAACCGTCCACCACTGAGCGTGCTCACCGACAAAGGCAAGACGGCGGCTCAAGCCCTCGATATAACAAACCAGATCCTCGCCAATCAAGCGCATGATCTGCCAGAGCGCATCGTCGGCCCCTAACTCGCTCGACATGGCAAAACGGCGCAGCAGACTGAGGTCGATCGGCGACACCATTTTGCCAACTACGTCAGGTTCCACGCCCAGAAACTGCGCCGTGTCGCGCGGGCCTCGACAGTCGAACCACTCCGCCGGTTGCAGCCAATCGCAAAATTTTCGAGCTTCCTCGTAGATCCCCATGTCAGCCAGGACCAGGCTCAAGGCGCACAGTGGCTCGTGATCGCGAGGAAACTGGTGATGATCAAAATTCCCCCGCTCCGGCTGATGTTCACCACCGACATCGACCACCACGGTCGCTGGATCGTCGAGATCGGCTGGCCGAGGTTCGCGTCGACTGATCGGCGCCTGATGGCGGTAGACCAGCACACAGCAGGCCAGGAATTCGTCTTTGTGAGCACCACCGGGGTGCGTCAAGATTAGATGAACGTTAGGCTTTGAATCGGTGGAAAAGGACACGCTTGATACCTGCCACAACTTTGCATCGACTTAAATCGCTTTCTGAAATTTCTCCGCTAAAGGCCGGTCCACGGACCTATTTTTCGCCGGAAATCTCGTCAGAATCCACGTCAACGTCAGTGGACCGGCGCGGCACCACGAGCACGTCTTCCCCTTGGTAGTGAAAGAAAATCGCCTCTGTCTGACCGGTCCTCGGCTGTGAGTAAAAGTCGATCACGCGTTGCCGCTGAGACGCCGGAAAGAAAATGGCGATCGCTCCTCCGACCTCATCAACGCCCCCCGTGTGCGCACGCATCACATCGAAGCCGTCGGGCGCAGGTAGAGTTATTTCCTCAACCGCCGCGATCGATACCCGAACTTTTCGGTTTCGATATCGATCTCCAGCGAGACGCAGGTAGTCCGCCGTCCCTCGCGGAGCCGCGAGATTGATCACCGTCACCAAAGGCTCCAACTGCTGCAGGGTTTTTGCGCCGATGCCCTCTACATGGCGAAGATCCGCCACATCCCGCCACGGGCGTCCATCGATGATCCTACCCGCCAGGACGTCGCCAATATTTGGCAACGATTTCAACGCTTTTGCCGCGGCAAGATTCAGATTGATCCGCTCGACGATTGTTTTTACCGCGTCATCATCTCTCGGCTCACTGCGTTCCGGGCTGACACCCTCCATGTCGACTGCGATCGACTCGGCTTTACCCCATCCTCCACGCTGCGCCATCTTCGCCCGATGCTCCGCTGACCGCAGCCGCCGTCCCATCGTCTCCGGAGTCATGCCCTTGGGCCAGGGGTCTTCCGTCTGGTAGCCGTGGATCCTGACCAGGCCCTGTTCGGCTAGCGTTTCCGCAAGGGTCTTGCCGTTGATTTCGATGATCGCCAGAATCCGCTTTTTTTGACCGCGGCCATCCTGCCATTTGGTGAACAGCGTGAAGCCGTCCCGTTTATCGAGTAAGCCACTCACATAGGTGGTCGCAAATTTACCCAGATCGATAGCTCGGGCTCGGCTGACGCCAAAATATTCTGCCTGCTCGGCGACCCGCTCAGGAAAGAGGTTTGCGGTCTCCGCGCAATCGACAAAATACAAGCGTACGACGATCTCCCGCTTGCCATGTTTGACCAGAAACGAATCACCATCGTTGAACGACATCGGCACCAACTGACAACCGTCGAGACGCTCCCAGTTTTTCGCCTGAGCGACGCCGCTCACGAGCACCGAGAGCAGCAAGGCCACCACAAAGCCTGCCAGCAGCGTTGCCTTGTCCGAGTGGCGGAGCCGTAGCGTTGAGCGATTCATTCGCGTGGCCGAGCGCAGATCCATTTTAAAACTCACTACCTTTCATCCGACAAGACTCCCGACCCACTTTCGAAGTTCAGCGGGTAGTCAGCCTGCGGTCAACATTGAAAAGCGCGAAGTCTGTCGTTCGACACGAGCGCAATTCGGCGACGCGATACCCAGCATCTCAACCCGCAGAGTAGGGGGACGGAGGCGAGCCTCCATCAGCCTTTTGATCGTCGTCGGTCGTTTTTGGTAAACTCGGGAGCGGTGGCAAGCCACACGCGCACTCCATCACCGGAGTGCGCCGGCTTGCCTTCGCTCTGGCTTCCGTCTTGCTGGCAAAGACGAGCGATGCCAAACCTGAAACGATAGAAGTTGGGCACCGAGATAGACTCCGCCAGTCTATCTTCCCGCCATCGAGAAATCCCTTGTCAGGTAAATAAGGCGACGGCTTGTTGCCCCCATTCCAATTGTTTCCGATCACTCACCTCTCACCATTCTGTTCCGTGACGAATGGTTCGTTGCCGTCGACAAACCGGCCGGTCAACTTGTTCACCCGGCGGCCAATCCTTCGCCCGATGACGTGGTGACGATGAAATTGCTGCGCGATCAGATCGGCCAAAAGATTCACGCAATTCACCGCCTCGACCGCCCGACCTCAGGCGTGCTGCTATTTGCGACCGATCCCGATGCGGCCAAGCTCGTCCATCGGCTTTTTGAAAACGGAGAGATCGAGAAGCTCTATCTGGCGATCGTCCACGGCCACCCGACAGAGGATTCGTGGATATGCCAAAAACCTCTGCGCAAGGACGCGGATTCCCAAGAGCAGTCCGCCGAAACGAGCTTTCGCGTTTGCACCCGACTTCATCCTGAACCTCTAGCTCTGATCGAAGCCAGGCCAAAGACCGGACGCTTTCACCAGATCCGGCGCCATTTGCTCGACGCCGGTCACCCCATCGTCGGCGACTTCCGCTATTCGGGCATCGAACGCAGCGACACAATCGGTGCTCAGCTGGGCACCGGCACGCGCATGTTGCTGCAGGCAAAACGCCTCAGCTTTCAGCACCCGGTGACGGTCGACGAAATCGTCATCGAAGCCCCGACTGATCCTCTCATTCAACAACTCTGTGAGCGTACGCTTAAATGAGCTGAGCGGGCGCCACGCTACAATCCGAGGTCGTTGTCGCGCACTTCGACCAGCTTGGCATCCATCTTCTTGCGAAACTCAGCCACGCGATCGGCGTGCTCCGGCTTCGTCGCCAAGTTAGTGTACTGCTTCGGATCGTTCTGCGTGTCGTACAGTTCGAGCCCCTTCTTCGCGTCTTCCTCGTATTGAATAAACGACCAGCGATCGGTGCGCAGCAAAAAGCCTTTGCGCATCGGCGCAACGCTGAATGCCGCCTCGCGAACCTCGGCCTTCGGATCATCAAGCGTCGCTGAAATGTCGAGGCCCTGCAGACGTTCATGAACTTCGAGGCCACACAAACTCGCCAGCGTCGGATACAGATCGATCAGCTCGACCAGCGATTCACAGACCGCCGGCTTTTTACCGGGAACGCTGATGATCAATGGCACCTGCGAAGATTCGTCGAGCAAACTGACCTTGGCCCAGAAATCGTGCTCGCCGAGGTGATAGCCGTGATCGCTGGTAAAAATGACGATCGTCTTGTCAGCGATGCCCGCACTCTCCAGTGCATCCATGACCACTCCAACCTGAGCGTCCATGTAGGCCACCGACGCGTAGTAGCCACCGACCGCCTTTTTCTGACGACGCACATCCATCTTCTTGCGAAACTCAGCCACGCGATCGGCGTGCTCCGGCTTCGTCGCCAAGTTAGTGTACTGCTTCGGATCGTT
>JBBKXR010000104.1:0-18731 GCA_037969585.1 Verrucomicrobiales bacterium | reverse complement strand
TGGCGTCATGCAGATCCTGGCGTCGAAAGTCGGGCCAGTAACGATCGGTTATGTAGATCTCGGCATAACTGGACTGCCAAAGCAGAAAATTCGACAATCGCATTTCACCGGAGGTGCGGATCAACAGATCGGGATCGGGGTAGTAGCGAGTGTAAAGGTGTTTGCTGAACAGCTCGGGTGTGATCATTGCCTTGTCGATGTGGCCCTGCTCGACGGCGTGAAGAATGCTTTGCACGCCATCGATGATTTCCTCGCGGCCGCCATAACTGAGCGCGAGGATCAGGGTCAGACCTGAGTTTTCTGCAGTCGTTTCGATGGCCTTGTGCAATTGGCGCTGGCAGCTTTTCGGAAGCAGGGTGATCTGGCCGATCGCCTGAAGGCGGACGTTGCGCTTGCAGATTTCCGGAGTTTTCTCGCGCAAGAAAGCTTCGAGCAACGTCATCAGCGCTTTGACTTCAGTCTTTGGGCGTTTCCAGTTTTCCGAGGAGAAGGCGTACAGGGTCAAAAACTCGACACCCATCTGTTCGCAGGTCTCGACGCATTCGCGCACCGATTCGGCACCGGCGCGATGGCCTTCCCGTCGGGGCAGACCGCGTTCACGAGCCCAACGTCCGTTGCCATCCATGATGATGGCGATGTGCTTGGGAACCTTGAGCTCAGGCATGGAGATCGATGAATGTCGAACAACAGAAGGAATGCGAACGCTTTTGCGCCCGCGATCCATTTCCTAATGCAAAAATCGCCGTTTGGCGACCCTGAGCCGATAATTTTCGGTTCAGCCGCGCACCAGAGTCTGTGTGCGGTCGGGGCCGACGCCGATGAGCGTGATCGGCAGGCCGGTCTGCTCAGTGATGAAATCGAGGTAGGCGAGCGCCGCTGCGGGCAGCTTGGCAGCATCGTCGATTTGATCGGTGGCAGTTTTCCAGCCGGTCAGTTTTTCGTAAATCGGCGTCACTCGAGCCATATCGGTAGCGGATGCCGGTGGCAGGTCGAGACGTTTGCCGTCGAGTTCGTAGTGGGTGCAAACGTCGATGCTGTCCAACTCGTCGAGGCCGTCAAGGTTGGTCAGCGCCAGTTCGTCGATGCCGTTGACCATGCCGGCGTAGCGAACCAGAACCAGGTCGAGCCATCCACAGCGACGCTCGCGGCCGGTAGTGGCACCGAATTCCCGACCCATGCCGTGCATGCGGTCGCCGAACTCGTCGTTCTCAGTCGGGAAGGGGCCTTCGCCGACACGGGTAGTGTAAGCTTTGGTAACGCCGACGACTTTATCGATCCGCTGCGGAGGCACGCCGGATCCGGTGCAGGCGCCGCCGGAGGTGGTGTTCGACGAAGTCACGTAAGGATAGGTGCCGTGATCGATGTCGAGATAGGTACCCTGTGCGCCTTCGAAGAGGAAATTTTTGCCGGCCTTAAGTGCTTCGTGGACGACGGAGACGGTGTCGCAAACGTAGGGCTTGAGACGCTCGGCGGCGGCTAGGTATTCGTTGCCGATCACTTCGGCGTCGAGCAGTTCTTCGCCGGCAGCGGACAGGATGAGATTGCAGTCGGCGACGCGCTGAGAGATTTTTTCGGCAAAAGCAATCGGGTCGTAGAGTTCGTGAACTCGCAGGCCGGTGCGTTCGATTTTGTCAGCGTAGGTCGGGCCGATGCCGCGTTTGGTGGTGCCGATCTTTTGCTCGCCAAGATTCGATTCGCTGCGCGCGTCGAGAGCGCGGTGGTAAGGCATGACCACATGGGCACGGTCGCTGATGCGCAGATTTTCGGGTGATACGGCGATGCCTTTTTCGACCAAACCGTCGATCTCTACGAGTAGCGACACAGGATCGAGCACGACGCCGTTGCCGATGACGCAAAGTTTGCCCGGCCAAAGAATACCCGAGGGAATAAGATGCAGGACGTGTTTTACACCCTCGGCGATGACGGTGTGGCCGGCGTTGTTACCACCTTGTGCGCGGACCACAATGTCGGTCTGCTCGGTGATGAAATCGACGATTTTGCCTTTTCCTTCGTCGCCCCATTGGGCGCCGGCGATGATGACGTTTGGCATGGTAAGTTGTTGAGTTTTTAGGGATTGAAAAAGGAAGGCGCAGGGGCGCGCTGAAAGGAAGGCGGCACGACGCGGGCGCTACGGTCGATGCGATCGGGAAATTCGCAAGCGTCTGTCAGTCACCACAAATCAGCGGGTCAATCGGGCGACGTGATGCGGCGCGGACGCAATGCGGGATCGAAGAAAAAAGCACCGGCGCGCGGGCCGGTGCTGGCGGCATCAGCCGTTATTCATGATGAATGCGGTGGCCAGCGTGGCGAGAGCGGCGAGCAGGGCGACGATGCCCACCAGCATGATGCTCATTCCGACCGTGTCTTTATTTTCGACTTTGCCCAGTGGTGAGAGATTTTTGAATCCCGCAGGACGCGCGGAATTGGCCGCAGCCTCAGCGTGGATCGAGTGCGACAGCGATTCCCCACCGGAAATGTCCGTGTCAGAAAAATTGGAAGCACCAGCAGCCTCAGGCTCAGCGGCAACGTCGGTCGCGTCCGGAACGGCAGTGCCGTCTTCAGTTTCATAAACCGCCGGAACTTGGCCGAAGGCAATCTGGGCACCGTTGTGCAACGGGTTGTTGGCGGCAGGGGCTCCCGCGAAAAAGGTGCCATTGGTCGAATCGAGATCGACCAATATATAACTGCCGTCCTCGACGAGTTGCAGCTTGGCGTGATGGCCGGAAATCGAATCGTGAGTAAGGACGATGTGGTTGTCCGCGGCACGGCCGACGGTGACCTCAGGTTGATCGTCGAACGCGATTTTCATCGGTTCCTCATCGGGCACTAATAGGGTGAGCTTTGGCATGACAGGCGAGTTTTACGAAAATCAGCGATGGGAATCAATCAGATTGGCAAATTCTTCAAAAAAATAGTCAGCGTCGTGCGGACCGGGTGCCGCCTCAGGATGATACTGTACACTGAAAACGGGGTGATCCTTGTGCGCCAGCCCTTCAACGGTGTCATCGTTGAGATTGATATGGGTTACCTCAACGTTGTCCGGCAGAGAATCGGCATCGACCGCGAAGCCGTGATTTTGCGAAGTGATCGCCACCCGACCACTGCGCAGGTCCTTGACCGGTTGGTTGCCGCCGCGATGACCGAATTTAAGTTTAAATGTTTTGCCGCCGAACGCGTGAGCCAGCACCTGATGTCCCAGGCAGATGGCGAACATCGGCTTTTTGCCGATCAACTGGCGGATCTCCGAGTGAATATCCTCGAGCGCTGCCGGGTCGCCGGGGCCATTGGAGAGGAAAATGCCGTCCGGATTGCGCGCCAGCACTTCGGCGGCGGGAGTGCGCGCATTGACCACGTCGACGCTGAAGCCGTGTTGACGGAGATTGCGCAGCATGTTGCGCTTGATACCGAAATCGTAGGCGACGATGTGATATTTCACCTCAGGCAGGGGTGAGAAATGATTGCCCTGCTCGTCGACAGTCTCGCGTGCAGCCTGTTCTTCGGTCTGGCTGGCGTTCATCAGAGTCCAACGACCGCTGTCGCTGTCGTCTTCGTCCCAGCGATAGCCATTTGCTGTGCTGACTTCTTTGACGAAGTCCGCGCCTTCCATCGACGGCGCTTGGCGGGCCTTTTCGATTGCGGCATCGGCATCGCTAGCTTCCTTTTCACAGGTGGTCAGAACGGCACGCATCGAACCGGATTCCCGCAGGCGCTTGGTCAGTGCCCGGGTATCGATGCCCTGAATGCCGGGAATCTTGTGACGCTTTAAGTAGTCGTCGAGACTTTCGACGGAGCGCCAGTTACTCGGCACGCGGCACAGTTCTTCGATCACAAAGCCGCGCACGTGCGGCTCGTCGCTTTCGCAGTCGGTGGGATTGACGCCGTAGTTGCCGATCAGCGGATAGGTCATCGATACGATCTGGCCGCGATAGGACGGATCGGTGAGAACCTCCTGATAACCGGTCATCGAGGTGTTGAAACAGATTTCGCCAACGCTCGTGGTATCGACGGAGCCAAAAGCTACGCCTTCAAAAACGGTTCCGTCTTCCAGTGCTAAAAGGGCCTTAGACATCGTAATTGTGGTCCCGATTTGCGGGCCAGCCGACCATCGCAGAATCTCGCAGAAAGGCAAGAACGGGGCGGGGCAGCGACAAAAGCCTATGGTAGCTATCTCGCATTCGAGGGGTCATTGCATTGGCTGTGGCGCTGTGGTATCGTGCCTCGCTGCGGACTGTCCGGGGCTTTTTTAACGATTTTTTTCTATGTCCAAGGATGGCGATAAGCAAAAGCCGGACCACGATCCGCGTAAGGGTAGTGGCGGCGACGGAGGCGGCGACGCCAATTTCAACTGGCGTGGTTTCCTGCTGCTGGCATTTGCCATCGGTCTGGTGACGCTGGCTTTCTGGCAGAAAGGTGCCGGTGCCAATACTGCCAAGCAGATCTCTTACAGAGAATTCGAAAAATTGGTCAACGAAGATCTGATCGTCGTCAACGAGGAGGAAAAGCAAGTCCTGACCATCGTTGAGAAGGAATCTACCGGCGAAGAATTCATCAGTGGTTGGTACAAGATCAAAGACGCACCTGCTGATGCCGAGCAGACCGAACAGCTGTTCCGCGCGCCGATGATTCTAAATTATACCAAGGATGATCTGAAGGCTCTGCTGGCCAGCAAGGATCTAGTGATCGAGGATTTCAAGAGCGATAAAAACACTATGGGTGCGCTCATGATCACGTTTTTGCCGCTGTTTCTGATCATCTTCCTGCTGTTCTTCCTGTTCCGCCACCAGATGAAGATGGCCGGCAAGGGCGCGATGAATTTTGGCAAGAGCAAGGCCAAGATGATGGAAATGGACACTAACAAGCTGACGTTTAAGGACGTCGCCGGTGTTGAGGAAGCCAAGGAAGAGGTCTGGGAAATCGTCGAATTCCTTCGTGACCCGAAAAAATTCCAGCGCCTCGGCGGTCGCATTCCCAAGGGCGTGCTTATGGTCGGCCCTCCGGGAACCGGTAAAACTTTGTTGGCGCGCGCCATTGCCGGCGAAGCCGATGTGCCGTTTTTCAGCATCAGTGGTTCCGACTTCGTAGAAATGTTCGTCGGTGTCGGTGCTTCGCGCGTGCGCGATATGTTTGAGCAGGGCAAAAAGAACGCGCCGTGCATTATCTTCATCGATGAGATCGACGCCGTCGGTCGCCATCGCGGTCACGGCATGGGTGGTGGACACGACGAACGCGAGCAAACGCTGAACGCGCTGTTGGTCGAGATGGATGGCTTCGATACTCAGGAAGGGGTGATCATCATCGCGGCGACCAACCGTCCCGACGTACTTGACCCCGCGCTGTTGCGTCCGGGCCGCTTCGACCGTGAAATCACCGTCGGCCTGCCCGACGTCAAGGGGCGCGAAGAAATCCTGCGCGTTCATATTAAGAAAGTGAAAGTCGCAGACGGAGTCGATCTTGGTGTCGTCGCCCGCGGCACGCCCGGCTACTCCGGTGCGGAGTTGGCCAATGTTATCAACGAAGCTGCGCTGCTCGCCGCCCGTAAAGGCATGAAGGCGATCACGCTGCCCGAGCTCGAAGAGGCGCGCGACAAGGTGCGCTGGGGCAAAGAGCGCCGCAGCCTGGCCATTTCCGAAAAAGAAAAAGAGAACACCGCCTATCACGAGGCCGGCCACGCCATCCTCGGCATGCTGGTCGAGCACTCCGATCCGGTGCATAAAGTGACCATCATCCCGCGCGGCCCGTCGCTCGGCATGACCATGTCACTTCCTGAAGAAGATCAGCACAGCTACCGCAAATACTATCTGCTCGATCGCCTGGTGGTGATCATGGGTGGCCGCGTCGCGGAAGAGATCGTTTTCGGTGACGTCACCAACGGCGCGTTTGGCGATATCCAACAGGCGACCAACATCGCCCGCAAGATGGTCTGCGAATGGGGCATGAGCGACGAACTCGGCATGATCCAATACGGCGACGCGCACGAGCACGTGTTTCTTGCTCGCGACATGGGATCACAGCGTGGCTACAGCGAAGCCACCGCACAGAAAATCGACGCCGAAGTGAAGCGCCTGATCGACAACGCCTACGCCAAGGCCACCGAGCTGATTACCAATAATCGCGACAAGCTCAACGCCATCGCCGCAGCACTGCTCGAGTTCGAAACGCTCGACGGTAGCCATTGCAAAGAAATCATGGAGCACGGCGAACTGCGCAATCCGCCGAGCAGTCCGCTGCCGCCCGACATTCCTGCCGAACCGACGGAGAAAAAGTCGGAGCCGAAGAAAGAGGCGACCGATGAAGGCGATCTGCCCGGTGATCTCGCGCCTGCGGGGGCTTGATTGGGGGCGCCTGATCGGGAAGGGGAGCTACTGACAGAAGCCTCTTGCCAAGGATGACAGATTTGAGAGTCTGTTGTCATGGCTAAGCGTACAAGGTGTTTCCTGGTTGTTGCTATTGGCCTGAACGCCTTGGCGCTGCTGGCTATCTTGATAAGCGCGCCGAATGCTGAGATGTCATTAGAAGTCGATGCCGGTGCAATCGAAAGCTCTCTTTTGAGATTAGAAGCGCTGAGCGCTGAAAACAGCGAATCAGCTGAGCAATTGAGCAGATTGTTGGACCATGAAATATGGGTTCTACGTGGGTGCACGGAGAGCTTGAGGCAAGCTTCTGAAAAGCGGTTGGCGCTTATGTATCAACGTGTTGATTATCCGTTGATGGTCCTGGCGCTTCTAAATGTCGGGCTTTGGATTGCGCTGATGTTTTTCCCGGGAAAGAAAAAGAGAGATGTTCTCTAGCCGATGACGTGAGTTGCCGAATCGTAGCTTTGCGCTTCAAAATCTCGCCGTCGCGCCGATGTGGATTTTTTTCAGCCCGGCTGCCTCCGTCCACTCCGTCAGCCAATCGCGCACCCTGCCGATCTCGCGAAAACTTCGCGCTCGATCGGCGTGGCCATGTTCGATTGCCCAGGGGCCACGGAAGCCGACGGCCCAGCAGATGTCGAAGCACTTTTTCAGGTCGTAGTCTGCGTGGCTGCCGTCGTCGCCCATGACCTTGGCTTTAAAATCGCAGGTCACGGCGAGTGGCATTGATTTTTCCAACCCGCTGTAGCGCACTTCGTTGTCGGACCAGTTGCCGGTATCGATACCGCCGGCGACTTGTTCGGGACGATCGATGGCGTTAAGCAATTTCACCACTGAGCCGGGATCGTCCATCATCCAGGCAAAATTTTCGACCAGCACGGCAATGCCTTTCTCACCGGCGTAGTCGGCGAGCTGGCGGAACGAATCGGCGATCACTGACAGCTCGGGTTTGTTCGGTTGGGGCAGCGGACGCACCCAACGCAGGCCGAGCAACTCGGCGGCATCGATACTTTCTTTGTAAACCTTGATGGCGTGCTCGCGAGTCGCCTTATCGGAGCTACCCATGTCGACCTTCTGGTTCATTTTGAGATTGGTCGCCACGCAGCCGGCGGCGTCGGTGGCAACGCGCAGTTTTTCCATCAGCGCTGGATCGAAGCTGGGCAAGTTGACGGAGTTCCAATCGATGACAGTCAGGTCGAGTTCGTCGCGCAGCACTCGCGGCAGCTCAAGCAGTGTGAATTTGCCATCGGCCGGCGTCGCGCTCATGTGCCGGCTGAGAACGGCGGTGACGATGCCGATTTTCCCGGAAAGAGACGGATCGAGTGTTACTTGAGGTGCTGGGGCGGTTTTGCCAAAAGCGAGCGGTGGGCTCGCGCAGGCAATCCCGCACGAAGCGGACGCTGCAAGGAACTGTCGGCGGCTTCTCATGGGGCGAGTGTAGCACGACCCAGTAGCGGTTCGGCAAGCGCACAGGCCTTCAATCGATCATTTCGCTGCAAGATTTGGATGAATTGTTTTAAGTGACTTATCATAAGTCGGTTAATCGTGATCGCATGGGGTCGGGGAATCAAGATCATCGCGGTTGACGCTTGGCATGAGCCTTGCTTAATTAGCCGTCTTTCCTCGGGCGATATCAGACATTAGCGACTGACCGTCCAGGCATTCTGTCAGCCCCGAAAATTTACAAAAATACCTAATAATTATGGCCAATTACGCAATTAATGGATTTGGACGGATCGGACGCAACGTGTTGCGTGCGATGAACGCCGAGCAACTCAAGAAAGTTGTCGCGATCAACGATCTCACCGACAACAAAACGCTCGCTCACCTGCTCAAGTGGGACTCCACCGCCGGTCCTTTTAAAGGCACCGTCGAGTTCGACGACGAGTCGATCACGGTCAATGGCCATCGCATTCTCGCGACCGCCGAGCGTGACCCGGCCAATCTTGGCCACGACAAGACCGGCGCTGATGTCGTGCTCGAGTCGACCGGCTTTTTCGTCGACCGCGACGGAGCGGGCAAGCACATCGCTGCTGGCGCCAAAAAAGTCATCATCTCAGCTCCGGCGAAAGATCCCGACCTGACGTTCTGCATCGGCATCAACAGTGATCTCTACGATCCAGCCGAGCATCACATCATTTCCAACGCTTCCTGCACCACCAACTGCCTGGCGCCGATGGCCAAAGTGCTTAACGATAGCTTCGGCATCGAAAAGGGCTTCATGAGCACCATCCACAGCTACACCGGTGACCAGAACGTCCTCGACTCGCCGCACAGCGATCTGCGTCGTGCGCGCACCGCAGCGGAAAACATCATCCCTTCCTCGACCGGTGCCGCCAAGGCAATCGGTCTCGTCATCCCGGAACTCAACGGCAAGCTCGCCGGTGGTGCTTTCCGCGTGCCGACCCCGACCGGATCGGTGACCGATTTCACCGCGTTGCTTTCCAAGGAAGCCACCGTCGAGTCGATCAACGAAGCTTACAAAGCCGCGGCTGATGGCCCGCTCAAAGGAATCTTCGAATACAGCGAAGAGCCGCTCGTCCTCAAGGATATCGTCGGCAATCCGCACTCCTGCATCCTCGATGGATTGACCACGATGGCCAACGGCACGTTCGTTAAGGTCGTTGGCTGGTATGACAACGAGTGGGGTTATTCCAACCGCGCCGTTGATGCCATGGAACTGGTCGGTGGCAGCCTCTAAGTAGCTCCGCACATTCCACGGCGATTGATTTGAAGCGCCCTTCGGAGCCAAGGTTCTGAAGGGCGTTTTTGCTGGTGATGTTCGTGGATCTTTGTTTCTTGTTCTTTGTTTTCCGTCCAGCTCCTACCTCCTAAAAAAATGGCCAAGCTTTCTATCCGCAATCTCGATGCTTCCGGCAAACGCGTGCTGATGCGCGTCGATTTTAACGTGCCGCAAGACGACGACGGCAAGATCACCGATGACACCCGTATCCAGGCGGCGCTGCCATCGATCCAGTACTTGGTGAAAGCCGGTGCGAGAGTAGTGCTAATGTCGCATCTAGGTCGTCCAGATGGTGAAAAAAATCTCAAATACACCCTCAAGCCGGTCGCTGACCGTCTCGGCGAACTGCTCGATACGCCGGTTCTTTTCGCCGCCGATTGCGTCGGTGAAATTGCCGAAGACGCTGTCTCGGATCTCAACGATGGCGAGGTGTTGCTTTTGGAAAACGTCCGATTCTACTCTGGCGAAACTGACAACGATCCCGATTTTTCCGCTGAGCTTGCTGCTCACGGCGACATCTTCGTCAACGACGCTTTCGGCACAGCGCACCGCGCGCACGCCTCAACAGCCGGCGTGGCCGATCACATCGAGCGCTGTGCGATGGGCTTCCTGATCGAGAAAGAGCTCGAGTTCCTGGTCGATAAACTTGAAGAGCCGCAGCGTCCCTTCGTCGTCATCATGGGCGGTGCCAAAGTGTCCGACAAAATCGAGGTGCTCAACCGCCTCATGGAAAAAGCCGATAGCTTCATCATCGGTGGAGCTATGGCGACCACCTTCCGTCTCGCCCAGGGCTACGAAGTCGGCAAAAGTTTCGCTGAGCGCGACGAAGAAAAGCTCGAGCTGGCCCGCGACATTCTGCGTCGTGCTAAAGAACAGAATACGCCGTTCCTTCTGCCCGCGGACACTCGCTACACTAAGGATTTCGCTGACGACGCTCCAACCGAGTGCACTGCACTTTGGGAAGACGGTGGCGCGATTCCTGCCGAGTGTGAAGGCATCGACATCGGTGACAAAGCGATCGAGGAATTTTCCGCGCGCATCGCCGAGGCCGGCACCATCATCTGGAATGGACCGATGGGTGTTTTTGAAAAACGTGGTTTCGACATCGGAACCCGCGCGATCGGAGCCGCGATCGCAGCCAACGAAAACGCCATCAAGATCGTCGGTGGTGGCGACTCCGTGACTGCTGCCAATCAGTTCGGATTTGGCGAAAAAATGGACCACATGTCGACCGGCGGTGGGGCCTCGTTGGAACTGCTTGAGGGCAAGGAGCTTCCCGGGATCGACGCCCTGAGTGAAGCTTAGTTTATTCTGTTCCAAAAATTGCCATCCTGAGTAAGCTTCTGCGTTGCAGAAGCGACCAAAATCAAGATTTTCCCACCCATGAATCACCAACGAACTTACATTGTCGCCGCCAACTGGAAGATGCACATGCCGCCCAGCCAAACGGCGGTGTTTTTGCGCAGCTTTCTCCGTTATCACTCCAGCAAATCGCCGGTCGATATCGTTATCGCTCCGCCATTCACCTCGATTCCGGAAGCGACCGGGCCGTTGAACAACCATCCGGCGGTCAGCCTGGGAGCGCAGAATATGTCGTCCGAACCCGCCGGTGCCTACACCGGTGAGATCAGTGCGTCGATGTTACTAGAGCTCAAGGTGCAGTATGTTATCCTCGGCCACAGCGAGCGACGTGCTATTTTTGGCGAGAACGATGCAACGATCAATCGCAAGGTGATCGCTGCTCAGGAAGCTCGGATGATTCCGATCCTGTGCGTTGGTGAAACGCTCGCAGATCGCGACGGCGGCAAGGTCGAAGAAGTACTCAAGACTCAGCTCGAAGGCTGCCTGAAAGATGTCGGTATCCGCCGCATCGCGGAGATGGTGATCGCTTACGAACCCGTCTGGGCGATCGGAACGGGCCGAAATGCCTCACCCGAGCAGGCTCAGGAAGCTCACCGGTTCATCCGCTCAGTGCTGACCGAAAAATATGGTGAAGACACCTCCAAGCGCGTGCGCATTCAGTATGGCGGCAGCGTCAAACCGAACAACGCCGCTGAACTGATCTCGCAGCCCGACGTCGATGGTTTCCTCATCGGCGGCGCCAGCCTCGAGCCTGGCAGCTTTCAGGATATCGTCAAAGCGGCCAGCGAATATGCCGTTGACGAGGCGAAGCGAAGCGCTTCGTAAACCGCCAGCGGGTCGCTGAGTAAACGCATTCTTTCTATCCCTTGAATTCTGGGTAGAAAGGGTTGTGACGTTTTTCTTCTCCGACCGTGGTCAGCGGTCCGTGGCCGGGGCAGATGACGGTGTCATCCGGCAGGCTGAAAATGTGCTCGCGGTTGGTGCGCAGTGCATCGCTGTAAGAAACCATTCCGCCGCCCATTGATCCGGCGAATAGTGCATCACCGACAACTGCGACAGGACGCGTGAGACCGCGGATAACGAAGGTCGTTCCGCCCTTGGCGTGGCCCCAGGTGGTGCGTGTTTCGACTGACAGACCGCCGATAGCAAAACTGTCGCCTTCGATGAACAGCTCCGCGCCATCCCATGGTTCCTGGCGGTTGCAGTGCAGTGGCACCGGGTCTTCGCCGTGCGTGAGCAGTGTATCCAGATCCGCGATGTGATCGCCATGGGTATGGGTGATGAAAATCCCCGATAGTTTGAGGCCGCGCTGGTTGGCGAAGTCGAGCATCGGAGCGGCGTCAGCGCCGGAATCAAAAGCGGCGGCGACACTCGAAGCGGGATCCCAGATCAGAAACGCGTTCACCAGCATGTCGTGATAGCGGGTGTTAAAAACCGCCAGCCCGTCGAGTTCGATGGGATCCGGGCGCCACGCCTTTTGTGCTGAGCAGACCAGCGCCTCTGCATCGAGTTCGAGGACTGGTGCAATGGCGCGCAAAACGGCTTCATCGGTGGAGTCGCCGCGTCGCACTGCCTGAATCGCCGACTCGGTGGCTCCACTGCGGGTGGCGACTTCGCTGTCAGAGAGGCTCAGGCCACGCATTGCCTTGCCGACGATATCTTCACAAAAGTCTTCGATGGGAATGGGCATTTTGTTGTTCTTGGTGCTTTGTTTCGGCAGGGGAAGGGGATGGAACAATGAACGCTGAACAATGAATTTGAATTCAGGAAACTCGAAATTCAGAGTTCGAAGTCCACTGTTCGGTGTTGGGTGGGTGTTTCAGCGGTATCGTTTTACTTCAACCGATCTTCTCCTGCATACACGTTAAAGGTTTCGTCGCGCAGGAAGCCGATCAGCGTTTGTCCGGACTCGCGCGCGAAGTTTACTGCCAGACTGCTCGGCGCGGAAATACCGGCGACGATGGGAATGCCGGCGGCGAGCGCCTTTTGCATCAGCTCGAACGAAATGCGTCCGCTGAGCAGTAGCACAGCGTTTTCCAGTGGTGTCATATCGTTGAGCACGGCATGACCGACGACCTTATCGAGGGCGTTGTGGCGACCGACGTCTTCGCGCAACAGCAGGAGTTCGCCGCTTTCGGCATCGAACAGAGCGCTGGCGTGCAGACCGCCGGTGCGACGAAAATTTTTCTGAGCGCGGCGTAGACGATGCGGTAGTTCGAGCAGTAGGTCGCGGCTGAGTTTTGGGCCGACGCTGACCGGGGCAAAGCATTGGAACACCGAGTCGATGGTCGCCTTGCCGCAAATTCCGCAGCTGGAACTGGTGAACACGTGCCGGGTCAACTGATCGAGGTCGCGCGATTTGGCATCGCCGCCGAGCAGGACGTCGATGACGTTGCCGCGAGCGTCGTCTTCGACACTTGGACATTGCGAAATTTCGAAAAAATCTTCGCGTTTGTTGGCAATCCCTTCGGTGAGCAAAAATCCTGCGGCGAGTTCCTCGTCGTGACCGGGGGTGCGCATCACCACGGCGACGCTTTTGCCTTCGACACGGAGTTCGAGAGGTTCCTCGGCAGCGACCTCGTCGTGAATTTCCTGACGATCCCACTCGGGCGACTTCGAGTGGCGCTCGATTTTTAAGCCGGCACTGCCGAGCTGAGCGGCGGCTGCCGCATAGTCGACGGGGGTGTTGAGGTTTTGAAAAGCAGTTTGGGCCTCGGTTCCGAAATCGTGTGCGACGATGTGATCGTTTTCGAGCGCCCAATCGACGAAATCGGTGAGCCGCAACTCGCCTGTTTCGAGGCGGCGTTCGGCTTCGTCGAGCAGTTCGGTTGGATAAATGCCAACGAGTGGCTGCCATCTGCGATCAATTCGCGCCACGACTCCGCGATGAGCCAGGGGAGTTCTGGAATCCAACAGCTGGTCGAGAATGGAGGTTCGCAACAGCGGTAGATCGACGGGAATGACAAGCAGCGCTTCCATTCCTGCATCCTTCGCCTCGCGCAGGCAGCTTGCGAGGCCGGCGAGGGGGCCGCGGTCCACTGCGCCATCGAGGACGACTCGTGCCCCGGAGCCGACAAACTGATGGGCCTGATCGGCTCGACAGGACAAAAATGTGAGGCTTTCGTTTTCCTCGATCGTCGCCAACTTCGCCAACTGGACCTCATACAGCGGCGGCCCCTGCGGAGGTGGCCAGGGCAGGAAGGCTTTGTCGCCGACTTCTGCCATGCGCTCAGAGCGACCGCCGCAGATCAGCGCAAAGGCGAACGGGCTGCGATCGCAGGGGCGATCATCGAGGTTTTCCTCAACGATCATGACGACGCTAGATCGGCGGCGTCGACGCGCAGTTCGCCATCGCTCAGAATGTGGGCGCGCAGGCCGCCGTTGCCTTTCAGTGCGGCTTCGGCGCCTTTGCCGAACGCGTGGTTCATCCAGTAGCAGGGCGAGCACTCTTCAGTGCCGTGGAAGCGGATGCCCTGGATTTCGAAATCCTGACCGATCAGACTATTTAAATCGACGCCGCTGGTGATGGCGTTGCGGCGGTAGACTGATGGGCTTTTCTCGTCGGATTCGACACCGAGTTGGCGGCACAGGCCGTGGTGAATTTCGAGCGAGAAAAACGTGATTTGCCCGATGTAGCCATCTTTGTAGCCGAAGAATCGGTCGCCGCGGATTCCCTGGCCGGCGACGCAGTCGATCGAATCGACTGCGATCATCGGGTGCTCACCCGGAGGCTTGCCGTGATGGCCGATAAAGTTATGATCGGCGGAGGTGTAAAGGCGGACGATTTTCATTTCGACCGGAGGGTGTCGTATCAATGCATCGGTATGGATGCTCTGAACACGGGCTGGAAGCACATGCTACTCTATTATTCGATGATGCGAATCGAGGCGTCGCGACGGAGTCGATTCAGCCAGCGTTCGATGTAGCCTTTGCGTTTTTCCTGGAGCAGGAGTTTGTCGGCTTGTTCTTCCATCTCCGAGTAAGGAGGAACTTTCCCGCCTTGGATGGCATCGATGTAGAGCAAGCGAAAGTAACCGCCTTGGGTGATGACCTGGCTGACTTTGCGGGCTTCCATCGTGAAGGCGATGTCGGTGATCTCGCGGCTCAGGCCGTCGCGGTCGATGGTGCCGGCGCTGCCGCCTTTGTCGGCGAAGAAATCCTCAGAATGGGTTTTGGCCATGGTGCCAAAGTCTGCACCGCCGACGATTTTATCGCGGATCTCGTTGATCAGTTGTTTCTGCGTAGCCTCGGTGGTGGGCCCTTCGCTGGTCTGCACCGGGACGGACAACATACGCAGTTGGATGAGCGGATCTTCGGCGAACTGCTCTTTGATTGTGTCCCAGTGTTGCTGACGCTCCTGCGGGGTATTGACGATGATCTTGGGACCGGAATTCTGCTGACGCAGGGCGCCGATCATGATCTGCTCCTCCTGAATTTCGCGAAACGCTTTGGTGGTCAGGTTCGATTTCTCAAGCTCTTGATAAAATTTCTTCTCGTCGCCGTCGAAGCGCTCGCGAATGAAATTGTCGACGGCTTGGTCGACGTACTGCTTTTTGATCACGCCGCCGCTTTTGCGAAATTCACTGATGATCAGTTTGCGGTTGATCAAATCGTCGAGCGCTGCGGCCTGGAGCTCTTCCATCTTCGCTTTGGCTTGTGCTTCGGTGGCACTGTTGCGATTTTCCAGTAGCCAGACACGAAACTGAGTGGCGATGGCGGCATTGACCTGAGCCTTGGTGATCACCTCGTCATTGACGATGGCGGCTATTCCGTTGACTTCGATTTCTTCGCGACCACTGGCGGTGGCGGTCGAGGCCAGCACCAGGGCTAGCAAAAGGTGAACGACGGGGGGTGTGGATTTCATGAGATCGTGATGGGATGGCCAGGGCCGGATTAAGCCCGATAGTGCGGTGCCGGAGGTGGAATGTCAAAGGCTCTGAACCAATTCGAGGGCGTGCTGAAGTTTTTTGGTTTCGGATTTGCCTTTCAGACGAGGAAATCGTCCGCCGACTTGCAAGAATTTATCCCGCTTCTTAAGCATTAGTTTATTTTCGCGAATATCTAAAGAGGAAATTCCGCGGTGCGAGGCTCGCAGTTTAAGGTCGGCGCAATCGAGCAGGTATCGGGCAGCTTCGGGCAGAGGGCCAAAGCGATCGATCCACTCGGTGCGGATCTGTTTAAGGTCCTTCATAGTCGCCGCTTCGGCGAGGTGGCGGTAGGCGGTGATGCGCAGCTGCGACTCGGGCATGTAGCCGGAGGGAATGAACGCGGGCAGGGCGTTGTCGGGAGCCTTCAGCCACTCGGCTTCGTTGGTGCACAGGAAATCGATACGCAAACTAACGTCAATTCGCTGGCCGGCAGCGTCGCCGGACAGGGTGCTGACGGATTGCTTGAGCAGTTTGCAGTACATGTCGAAGCCGATGGCGGCGATGTGGCCGCTCTGCTGGGTGCCGAGCAGGTTGCCGGCGCCGCGGATTTCCAGGTCACGCATGGCGATTTTGAAGCCGGCGCCGAGTTGGCTGTATTGCTTGATGGCGTTCATGCGCTTGCGGGCATCGCCGCCGGTGAGCATGTCGGGTGGCAGCATGAGCAGAGCGAAGGCGCGGTGATCGGCGCGGCCTACGCGGCCGCGCAGCTGGTAGAGATCGGCGAGTCCGAAGCGATCGGCGCGGTCGATGATGATCGTATTGGCGTTGGGAATGTCGATACCGCTCTCGATGATGGTGGTGCAGACGAGGATATCGAAATCGTGGCGCACGAAGCGGTCCATGACATCTTCGAGATCGTCTTCATGCATCTGGCCATGGCCGACGCCGATGCGCGCGTCGGGGACGAGGTTCTGCAATTTTCGGCGCACGCTTTCGATCGATTTGACGCGGTTGTGCAGGAAAAATACCTGGCCTTGGCGTTTCAATTCGCGTTCCAGCGCGGCTTTGATCGCGCGTTCGTCGTAGGGGCCGATGCTGGTTTTAACCGGGTGACGATTCGGCGGTGGCGTCTCGATGGTCGACATGTCCTTCACACCCATCAGTGAAAGGTAAAGCGTTCGTGGAATCGGCGTGGCGGACAAGGTCAGCACGTCGACCAGGCGGAAGATATCCTTGAAGCGTTCTTTGTGGACGACGCCGAAGCGCTGCTCTTCGTCGATGACGGCAAGTCCGAGGTCTTTATAAATAACGTCTTTGGAAATCAGTCGGTGGGTGCCGATGACAATGTCGACCCCGCCGCTGGCGAGACGCCGAACCGTTTCGGCCTGCTGCTTTGCGGTGCGATAACGGGACAGCATTTCGATGGTGATCGGGTAGTCCGACATGCGCTCGCGAAAGGTGTGAAAATGCTGCTGAGCGAGCACGGTGGTCGGCGCGAGGATGGCGACCTGTTTGCCGCTCATCACGGCTTTGAACGCGGCGCGAATGGCGACTTCGGTTTTTCCAAAGCCGACGTCGCCGCAGATCAGTCGATCCATAGGCTTGTGACTTTCCATGTCGGCTTTGCTGGCTTCGATGCCGGCCAGTTGGTCGGGGGTTTCCTTGTAGACGAAAGCGTTTTCGAATTCCCACTGCCACTGGTTGTCGGGCGGGTGGGCGAAACCGACGTGGGTCTGTCTCTCGGCCTGAACGGCGAGCAATTGGCTGGCGTAGTCGAGGATCGATCGCTGGGCGTCGGCTTTGGTTTTGCTCCAGCGATTGCCACCCAGTTGATGCAGCGTCGGACCTTTCTTGCCTTTGCCGCCGCCGATGTAGCGTGACACGAGGTGCGCCTGTTCAAGAGGGACGTAAAGGCGGGCCTGGTTGGCGTATTCGATGGCGAGCACTTCTTCGGTCTCGGTGTCACCGTGCTTGTTTTCGTGTTCGCGCTGCTGGATGCCGCGAAATTTTCCGATGCCGTGATTGGCGTGCACGACCAAATCGCCGATCCGAAATTCGCTGATGTCGGTCTGGCGCTGGGTCAGTCGACGCTTTTGTTCGCTGTTGAATTTTCGGCGCGCGCGCTGGTGCTGGTAGCGGCCGAACAGTTCGGCGTCGCAGAGCACGGCGATCTTGGCGGCGGGCACTGTAAAGCCATGGCTGAGCTGGCCCATGAAAATCTGCAGGGCTCCGCTGTCGATAATCTTGGCGTCATCGGCGAGCAGCTCGCGAAAGCGATCGATCTCGCCCTGCGAGTTGAAACTCATGGCGACGGTCCACGATTTTTTCTGCCAGTCGCGCATCTGCTTGTCGAACTCTTGGCGGCGCGATTCCTGCAGGATGAAATCGCCAGCATCGAAGGTGCCGAGCGGGCTACCGAAGCAGACGGTGGAAAAGTCCTCGGCGCCGTCGTCCTCGAGCAGCACGCCCTCGGAAGTGATGACGGCGCGAGCGGCGAGCGGTTCGGGGTCGACGTCGACGGCGACGATCAGGTCGCGTTTTTCATCGACGTAATCGCGAACGATACCGGGAGTGACGCCGCTGTTTTCGTCCTCGGTGCTGAACAGGATTTCGGCTTTTTCGAGACGGGCGATAGAGGTTTGCTCATCGACGTCGAATTCGCGGATCGATTCGATCTCCTGGTCGAAAAGTTCGACTCGCAAAGGCCGTGGACTTTGCCAGGGGAACAGATCGAGAATGCCTCCGCGCACTGCGAAATGTCCGCGCTGGAAAACCTGCACGACTTTTTCAAAGCCGTTGTCGATCAGCCGATCGGATATCGCGGTCAGGTCGAGCGTGTCGCCCACAACGATTTCCATCGAGTGAGCGTCGAGTGAGCCGGGTGGTGGTGCGAGTTCCTCGAAGCACTCGGCACAGGTGACGATCACTTGGGGATTTTGGGCCGCGTGAATATGCTGCAGCGCGGTCAGGCGTTCGGCAAGGGACTCGGGATCGGGCAGCGCGTCGTCGAAGCCGAGGATGTCCTGCTCGGGAAGAAACAGCGCATTGTCGATGCCCCACACGGCGAGCTCCGCATGCATGCGCTCCTGTGTTTTGACATTGGAGCAGGCCAGCCACAAGTGGCGGGTCGGGGGCTTTACAGCGCGCACCATCAGGGCTGCGATGAGGGAATGCGCGGCCTGGTCGACGTGGTCGAAGACGGTGGGGGCGGCTGGCGAGGCTTTGGAAAGTGCGCCCAGGCGCTTTTTCAACGCCGGAGCCTTCGCCGCCTGGGTGAGCAGAGCGTCGCGGACCGCGGGGTTGTTAGAGCTGGCCGTTTTTTTTGGCACGGGTACAAGCGGGAAATCCTCCACACGTCAGAACGCGGGAGGCGGGGGTTGGGGAACTTACCCGAAAATGCGGGCG
>JBBKXR010000103.1:0-3406 GCA_037969585.1 Verrucomicrobiales bacterium | reverse complement strand
CGAATTCGTTTCACTTCGGCGATTTCGAAACACTGCAGCCAGCAAGGATCGTCTTTACTGCGATAACCGAATTTCTCCAGGACCGGCAGCACGATGCTACTGATGTCGTGGCCCTGCTTGCGGTGCCAATTGGGTTGCTTGATCTCGGGGTAGATGCCGACCGTGCGACCGGTACTGTGGTTGAGTCCGGCGATAAATTCCAACTCTTCCTCGAGCGTAACAATTTCGAAATGCCCGGTGTCGCCCGGGAATCGATTCGGGTAGTAGGGTTTCCCGGTCTCGGCATGGAAACGTTCGGTGACCCGGAGCTGCTTCAATTCGGCGAGTGTAAAATCGAGCGCGTAGTAGCGTCCGTCCTCGCGTTTTCGATCGGGAAACTGCTGTGCGACATCGGTCACGGTGTCGATTTGGGTATCGTGCAACACCACGGGAATGCCATCGCTCGATAGCACGATGTCCTGCTCCAGAAAATCTGCTCCCATCGCATGAGCCATCGCTTTGGCTTCAAGAGTGTGTTCGGGAAGGTAACCGCTCGCACCCCGGTGTGCGATTACAGCCGGCGCCGATTGCTGGGCATCCGCGAGCAGGGGAGTTAGAATAAAGAGAGATAGAAAAAGGATTCGTGAGATCATGAGGCTGAGGAATTGCAGTAGAAGTCGTAGTCGAAGAAATCTCGTGGCGCAGCGACGGAACGTGGAAAAATAGAGTTCAGGAAACGAACCTCATAGGGGTGCCGGACGATGACGGCTTTGGCGTCTGACGAATCCGATGAACCCGAGCAGGAACACTGCGACCGCCACGAGATGATAGCCGGAAATGTGACCGCCGAGCAACTTTGGCGTGTCGCGCCAAAATTCATGAACGAAGCGGAAGATCCCGTAAGCCATGAGGTAGAGGTGAAACAGTTGTCCACTGAACAGCCGCAGGCGCTTCAGCGACAACAATATCACCAGCGCGAGAAGATTGAAGCCAAACTCCAGCGGGACGGCGGGCCATCGGGCGACACCGCTTCGGTCCAGCCAGGCATACCATCTGTCGGGGTCGCAGGTTTTGCCGAGGCAGCAGCCGTGTCGCAGGCAGCCGATCCTTCCCATCGCGATGGCGCCGGGAACGATGATCGCAAACCAATCACCGGTCGGCTCCGGCGCTGCGATCAGTTTTTTGGTGATCTCAACTCCGCCATACCCACCGAGTAAGCCGCCGAGAATGGTCTTGCCCACCGCCGCTTCAAACCAGAACGCCGGCTCCCCCCAATGCAGCCATCCCTCAGCGAGCAAACACACGACTTTCGCGCCGAAAAACGCGCCGATGATGCCGCCGACGAAAATGCCGAATTTTTCGCTACCGTCGCGCCGGATGCGCCGATGCCAGAGCCACGCGCCGCTGACAATGCCAAGCAGCGTGATCCATCCCTACAGGCTGGTCTCAGGCGGTGGCATGAGCGGTCGGATAGAGCGCTGCGCCGCCGTGGAGGTAGTAGCGACAGAACGAATCGAGCACGCCATCGGGCCGGATCACGTGTGTGCAGCAGCGGTCGATCCGATCTTGGTCCCAGCTCTCGGCGTCCATGAAGGGCTTGATGAACAGACGAAAAGTCGATTTCTCATCGAGTTCCAGTTCATGCAGCAAAGCGCCGAGTGGCTCGGATTCGCAGCCGCATTGTTCGAGGTCGTCGAGGTTGTAACGAACACGGTCCGCCATGAATCCCTGCAGCGTTTTAAAATCGACAAATTCACTGATCGAGCGCGTGCCGAGCGGAGTCTTTAAGAGGTAGCCGATGGTGGCGCAGTTAGGATCACCGCAGGGCAGAGGGGTGAAGTCGTCGTAGCTCAGTGAGCCGCTGGTGGCCTCGGCCTGCTCAACGAGTCCGAGGATAATGTCGGCCGTGTTGAGTCGGTTGCGGCACTTGCCAGTATCGGCGCGGCCGGTTCCAAACATAGGCTGGAAACTTACCCCGCGGATGTGGTCGTAGGTGAGTCCGAATTGCACGGTTTCCCAGAGTTGATCGAGGTTTTCCGGGATGACGGTCATGGCGAGAGTCAGTGCAATATTCAGCTCTGCGGTGCGCTCGATCGCCTTGAGCTTGAGTTCTCGAAAATCACCACCACGCAGTTCTTTTTCACCGCCCTCTCCGACGCCGTCGAACTGGAGGTAGAGCTGGAAATGGCCGTAGCGCATTCGCTCGCCGAGCTGGCGGGCAAAGGCCTCGTCTTTAGCCAGCCGGACGCCGTTGGTATTGACCAGCACGTAGTCGATCCCGGGATGCTCGTGGCACCATGCGAGAAGCTCGAAGAACTGCGGGTGCAGCGTCGGCTCACCGCCGGATAGCTGGAGAATCTCGATCTTGCCCTTGCGCTTGATAACGCCATCGATGCGCGTCTGTAATTCCGCGAGCGGATGCGCCTGCACCCGTTCGCCGGCGGCACCGACTGGAGAGTCTGCGAAGCAGGTTGGGCAGGCGAGATTGCACGAGTCGACGATCTCGATCAGAGCCAGGCAGGTCGACAGCCGGTTGAATGGCGCTGGGTCCTCGGGGATCAGATTGAGCTGGGCATTGCGGCCGAGAAAGCCGAGCCGATCGCCCGCAGCAGGCTGGGCGCAGCTGCCACCCGAGCAACAAGAGTCGGCGTCGGTGCCAGCTTCGCCGGAGCCCTTCGCGAGCCAGTAGAACCGCGCATCGGTCGAGATCAAAGTCTCGGTTTCGCCGTGTTCTGGACAGTTCTTTTTCAGGAAGACTCGGTCACGTCACGAGGTGGTTTTGTAGATTTCGGCCGGGACGGAGCGGAGGCATTCCGGGCACCGGCTGGTGGTGGTTTTGAGGGGGATCATGCTGGAGCGTTTTCAGAATCCAGAGCCGCTCATTATCAAATAGCAACCACCCCAAAACACGCCAAACGCAAGCAGCCAGTAGCCAGTAGCCGATGACACCGCCAATGAAGTAGATGACTTCAGCAAACATCGATTCAGTCGATACGAACTCGAACCTGGAAAGTTCGCCCAAACAGTATCGCATGATGAAACGTAGGATGGGATTGCATTCCGTCCCCCTTGCGTTGGCGAGTGTGCCGGATGCGAGCGCGGCTCCTGGCTCGATCGGATTAGAGGGGGGCGGCATCGCACGACGTTCGGGACGGCTTGCAAAGCCATCCTACGGTGCATTTTGGGGTGAGACGTTGCGTAGGATGGGATTGCATCCCGTCCCCCTTGCGTTGGCGAGTGTGCCGGATGCGAGCGCGGCTCCTGGCTCGATCGGGTTAGAGGGTGGCGTCATCGCACGACGTTCGGGACGGCTTGCAAAGCCATCCTACATTTCGCAATCTACGATGGTTGTTATGTCGTTATCGAAATTTTACGCCGAACCGCCAGCGGGATTTCGCGGTCTGGATGCTTCGTTGCCGGTGACGAT
>JBBKXR010000102.1:0-30565 GCA_037969585.1 Verrucomicrobiales bacterium | reverse complement strand
CCCGGCGGTCCGCCCGGGATGGAAAAGCCATCCGCCGAGACCCGTCGCCATTCGTTTCGCTTGATCCGCGAATCTATCTCCGGCCTCGGCTGGCGTTACAGGGTCTACGCGACAGGATTCATCCTGATGTCGCTGGTGTTCATTTTGCCGCCGCTGCTGCTTGAGTATTTCACCAAAGGAGTCACCGACCTCGCAAAACTGAACGCTGAAGATTTTATCCGCGATCTCGCCATCTTCGGCATAATCATCGCTATCTGTCAGTGGGTCGGCATCTTCTTCGGCTCATACCTCAGTGAATGGTTACGGCTTACGGTCAGCATCGGTCTGCGCCGCAAAGTCCTCAGTAGCCTCCACAATACTCAAATCGAGTCGCTCGATGTCGCTCATCGTGGCGACTGGCTGACTCGCATGACCAGCGATTTGCGAAACTGTGAACGTTTCATCTCGGACTCGCTGCCCGATCAAGTTCGCAACCTGACTATCATGACCGGTGTCGCCATCATGTTCTTTTTTAAGAGTGGCAGCGTTGCCTTCATTCCGATTATTGCCGTTGGTCTGCTCTTCTGGCTGAACGTCTATGTGCAAAAACGCATGGCTCCCGTTCTCGGCAAAGTGCGCATGCTCGAAGGCAGCATCTTTCAACAAATGATCGAAAGCTTCGAAGGTCTAAAAACCATTCGTAGCTACGGCGGGGAAAAAGCCACGGCGCGCAAAGTCGAAGGCGGGCTCGGCAAACTCTTCGAGTCCGGCCTGCACATCATCCGGCGTATGGGTGCGCTCATGGGCGTTAACGAACTCGCCAGTCAGTTGGTGATCACGCTCATCTTAACCATCGCTGCGCTCGCCGTAAAGGGCGGCGACATCACCAAAGAAGACGCTCTAGTCTTCCCCTTCTTCATCAACATGTTCCTCAACGCTGCCAAAACTCTGGTGGCATCGACCTACGAATGGAATCGCTTCTTCATCGAGGGCGGTCGACTCGCCGGAGTTTTCTATGACGAAAATAGCCATATTCCGGACCCCAAAACGCTATTCGCCGACATCACCGCAATCGAAGAATTCCGCTCGCTCAACGTCAAAGATCTCACCGTCGGTTATGGCGATGCGCCGGCTGTCATCGACGGCCACAAGTTTCACGTCGAAGCTGGCGAGATCGTCGCCGTCATGGGTGAGTCCGGTTGCGGCAAATCAACCTTCCTCGAAGTCGTTGCGGGTCTGCGCACCGCCCGCTCCGGCGAGTTTCAAATCGCCGATGGCCAAACCGTCCACCAGTGGACTCAGGTTCCTGTTTTCCTCTCCTCCTACGTCGAGCAGCGCCCCTACCTTTTCGTCGGCAGTTTTCGTGAAAACGTCACCCTCGGCATGGACGATGAAAAAGGTGATTCGCGTATCAGCGATGAGCAAATCCGCGAAGCCCTTGCCCGCGTCGACCTCGGCCACATCGTCGAAAACCGTGGTGGCATCGACGAAGTCCTCACCGACCGCGGCCAAAATCTCAGCGAAGGCCAGCGCTACCGCTTGGCCCTCGTCCGCGCCCTGCTCGCCCACCGTCCCCTGATCCTTCTCGACGAACCCTTCGCCGCGCTCGACGATGACTCCATCGGCAGCGTCGTCAAAGCCCTGCGCGAAGAAGCCGCGCGAGGCGCCGCCATCATCCTCGTCACTCACATCATCCCCGGATCGTTGGAAGACGTGCGCGTAGTAGAAATGAAAGCCCTGCATCGCAGACCGGGTCCCGGCCCCGCACCGGGCGGCCCGCCTCCTGGAAATCGCGGTGGCCCACCTGCCGGCCCACCACCGGGCATGTAATACCAATCGAAACTTGTCTGTCCCGCTACTTCCCCGGCAGTTCCCAGACCGGATCAAACGCTCGATCATCCGTCGACATCGCTTCGACCACACGGCCCATCAGCAGCAGTGCCGGACCGTCATCGGGACACTCGCGTAGCAAGTTGCCCAGCTTCGCCAGCGCCGTCGGGAAATCCTGCTGATAAAACTGCTCAAGTGCCGTTTCGTAATCGGTCCTTATCCTCGACCAGTTCGGTCGCGTCGCCTGGGCCATCTCATACAGCCGCACCGGTTCGATGATATTCTTGACCCGCACGTCACAAAGCTGACGCGTCAGCGCGACCTTCTCTGGCGACAAACCATCGCGCGTTTCCTTAGTGACGATGAACCGTGTCTTGGCGTGACTGGTCGCCCCCTGAACCCGACTGGCGAGATTGACCGTGTTGCCGAGTGGGCCGTACTTCAGCTTGCGCCGCGTGCCGATATTACCGACGTGCGCGAGGCCCGAGTTGACACCAATGCCGACATTAGTCTCGCAGCCGATCTGCTCTTGCCACTCATCATTCAAATCCTTTAGCGAAGCCAGCATCGCCAGCGCCGCCGTGCACGCCCGTTCGGCATGATCGTCGATCTGGCGCGGTGCCCCCCACATGGCCATCACCTCGTCGCCCGTGTAATCGACCAGCACGCCCTCTTGATCGAGCACACACTGTGAAAATGTCTCCAACACATCACGCAGCCACGGCACCGTCCGATAACCACCGAGCCGCTCGCTGATACCACTGAAACCACGAATGTCGCAGAACAACACACTGACCTCCGCCTGGCGCGCCTCCATCTCCGATGAATCCGGATGCCGGGCAAAATGCCGCGCCACCGTCGGCGGAAAAAATTGCTCGAACTCGCGCTCGCGCAAACGCCGTTTTTCCATCGAACGATCGACCTCGGCGAGCAGCAGTTTGCTGCGCACCGGCTTGGTCAAAAAGCCTTCCGCCCCAATGGTGATGCAGTCCACCGCATCATCCTCGCCACGTCGTCCGGTGACCACAATCACCGGCAAATACTTGAGCCGTCCCCTTCGCCGCAGCTCGCGCAGCACTTCCTTGCCATCCATGCCCGGCATCGACAAGTCGAGCAACACGACATCAAATTCAATCTCGTCACTCAACAAAATATCGAGCGCTTCCGCCCCCTCGCCCGCTGCCGTCACTTCGTGACCAGCTTCGCGCAACGTCTCGATCAGCTCCTCGCGATCATCGACGCTGTCATCGACCACCAGCAACTTGCCGGCAAACTTCGACAGTTGCTCTTCCTCGGCCGAAGCCTCCAAAACAGCGGTCGCTTGAGTAAACGGTAACACCTTGGCGCCGCCCGGCTCGATGTCACCGATCACCTCTTTCGGCACCACGCCGAAGCTGTCGATCAGCTTCAGGCATTCGTTGATCACCCCCTGAACCCGATCGAGAATTTCCAGCAAATCCTGCGGCCCGGCCGATTTGCTCAGTGTTCGCATCAGCCCCTGACAAGCCAGCGACACCGGGTTCAAACGATTGCGAAGATCGTGACGAGCGGTCTGGAAGGCCTCATTATCGCCATCCTTACTGTGATCAAACCCTTCAGCATCAAGCCGCTCGTTCGACTCATTACGCAGATTCACGAGGCCGCGCTTCATGCGCACCAGCCTCCCAGCCATGCGCTCGTCGCAGTGTTCGGTGTCGCGGACACTCTTTTCAAATGCCCCCACGTCGGCATCCAAGTCCTCGAGCAGGGCCATGAACTGGTCCAGACGCTCACTCCCCCGACTGCTGATGCTACTCATGAAAAAAATCTCGCCGGCGAACCGGCCAGCTCAACTCATTTGCCCTCGGGAAGATTGGATTCGATGGTATCCAGCAGCGACATAAAATCGAACGGTTTTTTCACCAGTCCATCGCAACCCGCTTCACTGATGCGCTGTTCGTCCTGAATCATGACACTGGCCGTCGCCGCGATGATAGGAATATGTGAAGTGATCTGGTTCATCTTGATCGCCCGCATCGCCTCCAGGCCAGCCGGTCCTGCCACTTCTTCACCCGCCGAGTCGGGAATGCGCACGTCCGCCAAGATGAGATCAGGAATTTCAGCGATCGCCATAGCGATCGCATCGACCCGGTTGTGGGCAAAGACCAGTTCATAGCCCTCGTCACTGAGCAAATCCTCCAGCAATTCCACGATTTCGTGATCGTCTTCTATGATAAGTAATTTCGCCATGATTCTCGTCAGCTTTGCTTGTCGCGTTCGTCGGTCGCAGCATCACGGATGCTGGCGCGGCTCGCCCAATTTTGAACAACTTCGAGCATTTCGCCAGCAGTCTGCGTTCCCTTTTGAATGACTCTAGACGCACACTCGTCGAGTAACTTGCGTTCCGATGCCGTCATCTCTTTCGCCGTGACGACAATCACCGGAATGTCGTCCCACTCGCTGTTGCGATTAAACTCCTTCAGGAATTGGAAACCATCCATCTCCGGCATCATCAGATCAAGGATGATCACGCCCGGTCGCTCTTTGCGAATTTGCTCCAATCCTTCGCCACCGTGCGCCGCCTCGGCCACTTCCCAACCATCCTTCGACAGCACGCTTTTAAACAGAAGTCGCGTGCTCTCATCGTCATCGATGATCAAGGCGTTGCGAGCTTTACCTTCGGCCGTCAGTCGACCGAGCACGGAGAACATGTGATCCCAGTCGACCGGCTTGGTAATGTAGTCGTCGGCCCCGAGCGCGAAACCTTTGTCCTCTCGATCGAGGATCGACACCATGACCACCGGAATCGATGCCGTGTCCGGATGTGCTTTCAGCGACTGCAACACATCCCAACCATCGCTGCCGTCCATCATCACATCGAGCGTGATCAACTGGGGCTTCTCCCTACGCGCAATCTCAATGCCGGCTTCACCGCTGTCCGCTGCCAAAACGCGATACCCTCGTCCCGACAGATGTTGAGACATCAGATCCTGGATGCCCGGCTCGTCATCAATGACCAACACCGTCGGCGGATGCTCCTTATTGACCGGATAGTCCTTAAGCGCCGCATCTACAGTGGTAAGGTCACGCCGCCGTTTTTTCGACGAATCATCTTCCTGGTTCGATTTGTCTTCACTCCGACCGGCAACATTCATTGTCTGCGGCAACTCGACCACAAATACCGAACCCACATCCGGAGCGCTCTCTTTCAGGTAAACGCGGCCACCCATCAATTCGCCGAGACGACGGCAAATGTCGAGTCCGAGCCCGGTGCCGGATTCGTTGGCTTTCTTGTTCGTGTAAAAACGCGTGAAGACCTTCTGCTGCTCCTCCTCGTTCATCCCGCGCCCTGTGTCGGTGACGGTGAACTTCATCCAGTCGCGCCCCTCGTCAGTCCACGGATGACCATCGATAGTCACTGAGCCGTCCTGGGTAAACTTACAGGAATTGCTAACCAAATTCGTGAGAATCTGGTTCATGCGAACGCGGTCTCCGTAAACGCTGCCGATTCCTTTGCAGTTCACTTTGAGCACGTTGTTATTCTTCTTTGCCAACGCCTGCAGCGTGTCTTCGATCTCGGCGAGCAACTCGGGCACGTCGAACTCAGCTGCTTCGAGCGACATTCCCCCCATGATGATCTTCTGAATGTCGAGCAGGTCGCGAATCAGTGCTTCGAGCTTCTTCGATGCCGCCAGCGATTTGTTGACATAGCCTATTTCTTTTTCGCCAAGTTTTTTGCGCAGCAGCAGTTGCAAGTTACCGGCGACGATGGTCAACGGAGTGCGCAGTTCGTGGCTGACCGAAGCGAGGAATTTGTCTTTCTCATCCGCAGCAGCTTCGAGTTCGGCATTCTTCACCTTGAGCTGTGCGACGGCCCTTTCGACCTCTCGTTCAAGCTCTTCCTTATGACCTTCGATCTCCCGCTGGTGGGCTGCCAGTTCGCGATGACTCTCGGTGATCGTGCCGAACAGTTTGCGGGCTGCACGGGCAATGTCGCCAACCTCATCGCTGCGATCGACCGGGATTTCTTCGGTCATTTTTCGAATATTGGCGTGCAGCCGATTGCCCGGCAGCGCGGCCAGATAGCGCGCTCCTTCGATCATACCGATCAACGGTCGCACCGCCAACATCGAGGCAATCGCGGCGATGATCCCGGCGATCACCATGCCGAGTCCGGCCCGACGAATCGCTGGCCAGAGCTCGCCTTCGATGCTCGCGGCGAGTTCGTCATGGAATACGACGTAGAGAAACCAGTAGCTCTTGGCCGGTCTCTGACTCATACCGGCTTCGGGTGGCGCCTGATCGGCATGGGCAGCGATCGTGTCGTCAATGCGCACCCTGACGCATACTAAATCGGCATCGCGACACGGGATAATGGACTGCCATCGAATCGTCTTGGCATCTTGAGCTATGTCGCTCTCCGGACCCGCCCAATCCGGAGTACCCTCCGGCAAAATAATTCCTTCCTCTCCCGGTAGAACGCGTAGAGCCAGCAGGGGATTCACCTCTCGCGCCAGTTGCTTGGAAAGCTCGCGCACGTCACCCTCAGTCGAACCCAGAATCCTGACCGTGCTGACCCGATTGCCCAGACCACTGACTCGCAGCCCTCGCGGCAAGTAGCTATCCGCGAGTTCCTGCATTCGCCAGCCGAGGATGTCCTCGTAGTTCTCGCCGGGACCGGCCGCACGTAGCACTTCCTTTTGCCATTGACTGATCTTGTCGGCGCGATCGGTAAAACTTTCAGTCACTTTTCCTTCGCGGAAAAAGCGCTGAAACTCCGGCGCCAGATCTAACAACTCTACCAGTGCCACCTTATTTACCGGCGGCAAACTACGCCGCAGCGCTTCGTCGCGGGATACTTGAAGCGTTCCGATGTCCTGCTCGCGAATTTCGTCGATCAACGATTCGGGCGTCTCTCCGGGACGGACCCTGGCACCGCGGTCCTGCGGGGACTGCCAATCGAACACGTCACTTTCGGCCAGCGTCGCGGCGGTATTCATCGTCGGATGAATGACGTAGGTCATATCGCTCTCATCGACCATGAGTGCGATATGACGAGGATCACTCGCCCAGGAACGACTGTCCAGATTGAGACCGATGACGACCTTGTAGCGCGGCCCCCATTCCACACCGGCGGGAATCGCACCACCATCGCCGTCACCAATCGGTTGCAACCGAAAGGCCACGCCTCCCCACATGACCGGCAGCCACTTACGCGTCGGCGGCGCTCCTTCGCCGAACTCCACGTCAGCCTGTTCGCGGACCGCTTTCGATACCCGCACTTCGGAGCGGGCGAGGTCGCGCAATTCATCGATCAACGCCGTGCGCGTCCCGTCCGCGTCCGGCATTTCAGCATACATCGGCGTATCGAGTACGACCGCCTCTTCGTCGTCGTCGACCAGCGACACCTTGATCGAACAGTAGCCGTTCCACTCCTGACAGCGTTTCTTAAACACCGCGCTGATCGCTTCCACGTCGTTGGGCGATTCGGTCAGGACTCGACTCACCTCTCGATCCAAAGTGAGCGCTCTGAGATCCGCTTTGAGAACATCGACGCGATCGATCACTTCCCACGCGCGCAGCTGCGCCTCATCACCGAGATCGACCAACTCGTGATCGATGACCACAGCCTTGTTGGCATTAAAGAGATACCAGCCAACCGCCAATACCTGCAACGCCGACAGAATCAGCACCAGAGCGACCGTTCTCTGCCGAATGCCGAATCTGAACTTTTGCTTCATAGTGGTGACCCCGCATCTCCCCAGACGCTGGTGGTCAGCAAACTACGCGGAAAAAACTTGCGACGTCAACCGTGGTCAAGCATCCCGGTCACCCAATCTGCTGTTCCTGCCAAAACGAAAACACGCACCTACAAGTCACTCTCTTCATCTTGCTCCGGGATAATCTGGTGCAACATCTCTTTCGCCAGCCGCACCGACATTGGGCCGCATTCCGACAAAATACGCGCTAGAAAACCGGTCATGTGCGGCGCTGCGTAACTGCTGCCGTTCATCGTACGCCAGATGCCACCGATCCACGGCAGGCGCAGCTTTTCGCCGCAGGCGGCAAACTCAACCAGCGAGTTCGGGATGCGATACATCTTTTCGGGATCGAGCAGGCAATGATTCACAGTGATCACAGATGAAAAATGCCCCGGCCATTCGGGTCGCCGAAAGTCGTTGTTGTTACACGCAGAAACGATGTGAATGCCGCGTAGATAGGCGTCATCGACCCATTCCTTGTAGGGTAAAATAAAGCGTGCCTCACCGCGACAGCCGAAGCTGCAATTGAGGACGTTGTAGCCCTGCTTAAAAGCCAATTCGACGCCCTTGCGAATCATAACGCCTTTACTGCGCAAGTTTTCTCCGAGCACACGAAAACTGCCGATTTCCGCCTCAGGTGCAATTTGCCGGATGATGTAGGCAATCGCCGTGCCGTGACCGTAGAGGTCGACGCCGTTGCCTTCGGTCACGTTGACCGATACCCCGTCATGGCTGATCGCCAAATCGTCGGCAAGTTCCAGACCTGCCAATGCCGGGTGCGAAAGTTCGATTCCCGAGTCGATGATCGCAATCTTCACACCCTTGCCGCTGCCGTTGCGCATCGCCGCCTCGACGAGATCCGGGGTCAGCCACTCCGGTCGATCCCCGGCGCTGATGGCGGCAACTTCGGCGACCGGTTCTTCCTCTGCTTGCGCATCGATCATGGTTCCTACGGGTTGCTTGCTGGTTCAAGTCGCGGGCGGGACGGTCTACTCCAAACCGAAAGCAGCCGTCAAAAGTTTCTCATCAAAAAAGGTCTCGAGGATCTTGGAAGTCAGACTCAAGCGGCGCGCCGCCAATCTTCCGAACGGCTCCGGATCTGGATCATCGCGCCGGTCGGCCGGCTTCAGCTTTACCGCACTGATCACACCGCGAATTCGCCCGCCAAAATAAAACGGTGCAGCGATCATCGAACAAGTCAGCATGCCCAGCTTCTGGTCGAGCTTTTTGCTCTGCTCTTCGTTCTGATAAATGCTCTCCTCGCAGAAAAATTCCTCAGTCGCGTAGACCATGCTTACCAAGCCGGAGTTCAGCGGCTGCAGATGTTGACCGACAAACTCCTCGGCGTGCGGGCCGTTATTAAAGACTGGGCAGAGCGATTCCTGATTGATATCCGCCAACCAGAGCGTGCCCTCGTCGGCACCGACTTCCTGAAACGTGCTTTCCAGAATCTCGCGCATGGTCTCGTCGAAAAAGCCCAGCACCCCCCGCTCGTGCAACACGTCGGCAGTGATGCGCAAGCGCTCCTCGACGCGGCCGGCCATTTCGGCAAGCTGTTCGTCGGGCATAAGTTCAACGGGTTCCTGATTCATGGCAGAAAATAAAAATCTAAGGCACGACAAGTCTGCCACAGGACAGACGCACGGAGCCTAACAACTTTCTTATTGTTTGCAAAATAAACCCCCGTCGCCCAGCATCAGCCACTAAGAGCCCTCCCGCTGAGCCAGCCGTTTATGGAATCGTCGTCGCCACCCATTTCGGGAAAACCAAAGATGGGTCAGCCTCCCGGCGCCTCACCGTCGAACGACCAGTCTCCGCCGTTGGTAGCTCAGTTTTCCCGCATCTGGCGTCAAGGCCGGCGATTGCTGTTTCGATCACAACCTCGCCTCACTGCATTTTACATCATCATCACCGTGCTTTCGTCACTGGCGATGATGATCGTGCCACAGCTTTTTGGCGAGATCACCAACGCCTTGCAACTAGCCGCCAAAATACCGAACCCAGAAACCGAGGTATCTCCCCGCGGACACCTGCTCTGGCTTTTCTTCGGGTGGGCAGCTGTCCTGCTCATCGCCAGACCCCTGCTCAATCTAATCGGCAAAATCACCACCACTCGACTCGACAACCGCGTCGGTCTCGACCTCGGCCACCAACTGTTCCGCAAGGTGCTCGGCAAGCCCCTGCCATTTTTTCACGAGCGCGACACCGGCAGCCTCACCTACCTGCTGCGCGATATGTGTATTCAGGCACAAATGGCTATCCGCCAACTGACACTCGATCCTATCTTAATGATCGCGTCGCTGCTCACCGGCCTCGGATTCGTCGTCTACAATTACGTCAAGATCAGTGGCGGCGCGTCCACTCCAGGTTCCTGGCTGGTCGTCAGCGGATTGATCGCTCTGGGTCTTGCGTCGCCGTTCCTGGTCAGCCGACTCGCGCCTGGATTACAGATGGCCTCACGCGAAATGCGCGACCGTCAAGCAGCGCTCGCCGCTCTGCTTCAAGGCGCGCTGCAATCTCCCGAAGAAGTTCAGTCGTTCAACGCCGTCACTTACATCGGCGACAAACAGCGCGAGGCGCAACGCTTGCTCAACCAAACTCGCGAAGCGCAGACCGTCGCCGTCGAGAAGGTTAATTTTTTCAACGCCGTTCCCTCGGACCTCACTCAAGTCCTGCTGGTCGGCGCGGCCATTCTCATTGTCTTTGCCTCCAAAGGCGTTGAACACATCGGCTCGCTGGTCGCCATCCTGCTGCTGGTTCCTCAACTGATGCGTCCCATCCAGGGACTCAGTTCGGTCATCGTCGGCCTGAAAACTTCGTGGCCGAGCATCGAAGCCGTCCTCGACATCGTGGAAAGCCCTGAATCGAGCGAACCGCATGCAGATTTCGGGCCATCAGCTGATCCTGACATTACAACAGAAACGAGCGCTCCTGCCATCGCCGCCAACGATCTTTGTTTCCGATACCGCAGCGATTTGCCACCCGTTTTCGACAGCGCTTCGTTCAGTATCCCGCGCGGCTCGACCTCGACCATCGTCGCCCGCATGGGACAGGGTAAGACCACGCTGTTTCGTTTGCTGTTGAAATTTTACCGCGCCGAGTCTGGCCAGCTATCAGTGAACGGAGAGAGCGTCGATTCCATCGACACCAGCGAACTTCGCCGCTGCGTCGCTTTACTCTCACAGTTCCCGGCTTTCACCCACGACAGCGTCCGCGACAACCTCCGACTTGCTGCGCCGGACGCCGACGACGACCTATTGCTCGAAGCCTGTCGCAGCACTGGCCTGCTCGATATTTTGGAGGCAAAGCTCGGCAGCAACGAGGCATCCCCGACTGCCATCCTCAATGCCCCCTTCGCTTCCGGCACCATGCTTTCGGGCGGTCAACGGCGCCTGTTCGCTCTGACCCGATGCCTGCTGCGAAATCCCGAGATACTGCTGCTCGACGAACCTACTACCGGCCTCGACAACGCAGAGAAGCGATCGTTGATCCCCGTGTTGCAGGAAATTTTCGCCGACAAAACTGTGATCATCGTCGATCACGACACGCGATGGATCCATCGAGTGTGCGATCACTTCGTCATTCTCGAAGCCGGCAAAACACAGCAATTCTCCGACCGCGAAAAGGTCCTCAGCGACAGCCAGCTTTTCGCCGAACTGATGCAAGAACACTCCGAACCGACGCCGTGAGCCATGTCTAACTCGATCAAGTCAGACGATTTTTTCTGAAAGAATTCTGCAAGCGGGTCGACGCAACCAGTCTAGTAGGTTAGAACGACAGACCAACAATCATCAATCTCAACGTCAACCAAGCACCACCATGGATAAGAAAAGCATCGAAGTGATCGTCGGCCGCAAACCTGAAAGCGCGGTCGACAAAGACAAACTCAAAACCACGGCCGCGCTGCCCGAACCGATCGATGTCGACGACGACGACGGTGAAGTTGAAGGCCGCGCCGATGTGCGCACGCAAATGCAGTGCTGGCGCTGCAGCGGCATCTCCTGGATCTGGTACGACACCGATCGCTACAACGATTTCACCTGCTGCTACTGCTACTCGGTGAACACCCTCTAATCTGCTCCCAATCCTCTCTCGAAGAAGACGGGCCCGCCGAAACGCTGGCCCGTTTTTTGCGTCCTCAACACGCGAAAAAATCTGGAGCCGAAGGTCGGATTTGAACCGACGACCTATTCATTACGAATGAATTGCTCTACCCCTGAGCTACTCCGGCGCACGGCAAAAATGGTAATTCAGTTTCGTCGCCTGTCAAACGCGGCGGCGGCTTCACTACCACGCTGTCTGATCGTTTCACCAGATCAGCGAAAGGCGTAGATCACCGCCCACTCAACCTCTTCACCGCCGGGATTTTCCAGCAGCTCGACGCGGATGTAGTAGTTGCCACTCGATGCCGGGGCGATGCGAGCGCCAGCGACGTGGTCTTTTTGCCAATCCTCAGCGTCGGCCAGCTCACCTGCGCCATCATAGATGTGGATACTGACCTTGGCATCGGGCTCCGAGAGACCCGCCCAGAACCAGTAGTCGTTGCGCTTGAACAACTGGTGCTTGATAATTTTGACATCACCCTTTTTACGGAAGGGTTCGTGCCACCACGACTCGCGCAACAGGTACGGATTATCGGCGAGATCGAGTTGCGGAATAGCCGCTTCGATCGCTGCGGATTTGGCATCACTGACAAAGGCCATGACCCAGCCTGCACCGAGCGTCATCGCGCCAATCAGTGCGCAACAAATGATCGCGCGACGCGAGCGCGCACCACGATTCGAAGCCAGCACTTCCCCGCCGGTGACTGAGTCGGCATTGATTGCTGTTTGCTCAGGATCCATAAATTTTCTGGGTCAGATCCGCGGTCAATTTCAGAATGGTTTCCACCGATTCCTTGCTGATGTCGCCACCTGCTTCGATGCGCATCAGCGGTGACAGGCTGCGCAGCGTATTTTTAACGCCCGAGTATACCGGTCCCGGTTTGGTCGCCGCCGGCAGAGCTTCGTAGCGTTGCGCGATTTGATTAACCAGATCCGGCTGATGCAAAAGTTCCGCACCTTCCGCAGAATAATCCTCGGCCAGCAACGCCGACAGCGCCCGGGTGCCGCCCAACCAACCGCCGATGCTGACCAGGTCCGCCAACTCGTCGTCTTGAAGTTTTTTCATGGTGTCGATGACCGTCTGCCGCGCCCGGTCCAACTCACGTCTGACCGATTTCCAATCCGCGTCACCGGCCCCATCGACAATCGCCAGGGCGTGGCCGTCGACTTCATTGCGAACTCCAAGCGCCACTGCCAGACGCTGGACATCCCGACCGATGTTGACCACCCCGTTACGATTTTCCGCCTGCACGGCGATAAATCCATCGGCAATGACCAGTCCGAAAAGCAAGGCCGTTCGCGAGCGATCAGAATTGAGTTCGATCTTATGATCCTTGATCTGTCCCCGCCAATTGCGCGAGCCAAGCTTGTCCAGCGAGGCAAAAACTTCCTGCGGAATCGGAATGATCACCTGTCCGATTGTCTCGGCAGGTAGATTGGCGATATCAATTTTTTGCGGCGTGCCGTTCTGTCCTCTAGCCGCCGAATACGGCAGACAAACAAGAACCGTGGCAGCGGTCGTCGCAAGAATCGTGGTGCGTAGTTGATTCATACCCGCAACCATCGGGCTAGCGGAGGCAAATCTCAACTGCGATTCGTATCTTCGCCATTTTGTTCGGATTCCGAATTCGACACCCCCTCGCCATCCGCATCGACAAAATCCTCCGGAACTCCATCGATCTCCTTGGTCACATCCGACCGGCCACGTATCTCATTGATGGCTTCCTCGTGCCCGTAAACGGTCACCGAATTACCGGCTTCAATCCGATCTTTCGGGCCCGGTGCACCAATGAATTCGCCGTCGCCTTTAGAAATACCGAGAATCACAATGCCAATATCAGTAGGATGCGATTCCGCTATGGTCCGCCCCGCCAGCGTGTTGTCCTCGAGTACCTCAAACTCCGCAATACAATAACCCGACTCAACTTTTAACAGTGGCTCGTAGTCCATAGAGCGCACCGCCGATGATCTTTTCAGGGTAAATCGAATGCTCCACTCCAGCGCCCGATTGAGGATCTTTGACCGAGCCAACAGCCAGAAAAGCAGCGCCCCCAACACCAACAATCCCACAGTGTGCATCGTCGCAGAAGCGTCACTGTCTTGAACGAAGGTCGCCACCAGCGTCGCTAGCGCCGAAGTCAGCCCGATATTTCCAGCGATGATCAAATGGCGAATGATCCGCCGCCGCACCCGATGCGACATCACCATTTCGGCTTCACGAGTGGTAAAGCCCACTCCAAAAAATGCCGAGTGCGCCTGAAAATTCGCCGCGTCGGCACTCATCCCGGTCATCGTCAAAGCCGCCGCCCCGAGGCGGACCACCACCAGCGAAATCGCAGCGATTACAAACAAGGCAAGTAGAGCTCCCATAGCCCGGGAGCAAATCGCCACGCACCTGCCGAAGCAAGCCATTTCGCAACGACCGTAGTCGCAATGAACACGCCGACACGGGATTGCATTCGCCTCGCCTCCCGCCTAATCTTCAGTCTTTCCGACAAAAATGAACCCCATCCCCGTGCGCTTTACTAACTCTCACCCCACTTTCCTCCGCTGCCTCGTTCCGGCAGCGCTGCTGATCACAGCTCTCACATTCAGCGCCTGCGATAAATCGGTCGACACACCCGCACCACCCCAAACTGAGACTACTTCCGCGCCAGCCGATCCGCAGCGCGACGCCATGGCCAGAGTTCTAGACAATGCCGCAAAAGCCCAGGCGGCCGGACTCGGCAAAGGTGAGCTCACCGTCAACGGAGCCTGGGACTACAAAGGCTACAGCACGCTCAGCCCTCTCCCCGAAGCGCGATTGGTCGCTGTTGATATCACGGTGAGCGGCCACACTTCCACCTTCGATTTCGACGACATCGAGATCGTCGATCCGCAACGCAAGGTCAGCTACGGCAGTGATCCCTTCCTCGCTCTGCTTACCCCTGAAGGAGAATTTCAAGCCGACATGAGTCAGATGCCTATGGCCCCGGCTTCGACCCGTCTACTTTTGGTTTACGGTTTCCCGAAAGACCAGACACGGTTCAACTTGGTCTACTGGCACAAAAAATTGAACCGCGAACCCGTCACCATCGCCGATCACGGCTGGGAAGTTCCCTTTCCGGAGAAAGCCACAAAACCAACAACACCAGCGGCCGAATAAGCCAATCCCCTCACTTAGTCACACCATTCTCAGCCATGATATCACCTGCCGCCCACCGTCTTTTAAGAGCACGCCGAGCACTTTCAGCCTCGAGCCTCGCCGCCATCACTCTGGCATTCGGTCCGACTTTCGCACACGCCGACTGGCCCCAGTGGCGTGGCCCCGATCGCAATGGCATCTCGAACACCACCTCCAAACTGATCGACGAATTCGCCGCCGAAAGCGACCTCGAACGCGTCTGGCAGAGTGAAGAAGTACCCTCCGATCACTACGGCGGCCACGGCAGCATCTCAGTCGCCGACGGACGCGTCTTCCTCTCCGTCGTTTGGCATCGTGACGAGCCAACCGACCAGCGAACTATCGACAACAACGTTTTGTCCGACCTCGGTAATAGATCGACCGGCTTCGATGCCGAACTGACCGCAAAATTCGAACAAGCACGCCTCAACATCAATCCTCGACTGCGCGGTAAGGCCCTTGACGAATGGGCACAGAAGTGGGTCGACGAAAATCTCGACGAAAAAGAAAACATCCGCGTTGGCAGTTGGGTCGTCGGCCGTCTCAAACAAGGCAAGAGCGCCATCGCCATGTCCGTCTTCGACACCTTGCACGAAGTTCTCAATAAACCTTTCGCCGGACAGGCTGAACTGGAAGCCTGGGTCGCCGAGCAAAACTTTGATCCACTCGTTGCCAAGCGGATCCTCGACGCCGTTCCCAATACCAAAAAAGTCGCCGATGACAGCGTCATCTGTCTCGACGCAAAAGACGGCAGCACCGTGTGGAAATTCTCTAAACCTGGTCACCCCAGTGGACGCTCTTCATCCAGCACTCCCGCCATCGTCGATGGCAAAGTCTACGCCGCACTCAGCACCCACCTCTACTCCCTCGACGCCAAGACCGGCGACCTCATATGGCAGAGCGAATTGACCAGCCGTAAAGGCCCGGCCTCGTCGCCGCTGATCATCGGCGACCGAGTTTTTCTCCAGCAGAATATACTCACCGCGTACAGCACCGCCGACGGCAAGCAACTCTGGCAAAATAAAGAAGTTAGCGGCGCCAACCAGTCAGCGAGTTCGTGGCGCACCGGCGACAATGACATCATCATCTGCAACGGCGCCAACGACGTGTTCGGCATCGATGCCGCCACTGGCGAAACTCTCTGGAAACAACCCGGCGGCGGCGACTCCACTCCCGTCGTGTCCGGCGACTCCCTTGTGGTCACCAGCCGCAATGCCCCGCAAAATCTCGCCGCCTACCGCATGATCGCCGGCACCGCCCCTGAACTGTTGTGGGAAAAAGAATTCCTCACCCAACGCTACGGCGCCAGCCCGATCGTTCACGAAGGCTACGTCTACCATCTCGGCAGCGCCCGCCACTGGTGCCTCAAGCTCGACACCGGCGAAGTGGCCTGGGAACGCCAATCTTCGTCAGCCATTTCCTCGCCCGTCCTCGCCGATGGCAAACTCTTCGTCTACGAAAACAATGGCGGCTACCTCGCCATGCTCAAAGCCACTCCCGACGACTATAAAACTCTCGGTCGTGCCAAAGTCGGCGCACTGCGTTGCGCCTCCCCCGCCATCGTCGACGACCGTCTCTACCTGCGCTCCCCCGACAGCGTCTACTGCTTCAAGCTGAGCGCGACGACGGAAGGCGAGTAGCCGGGTCCAGCCTGAGAACGCTGGACGATCACGATAGGGGTAGGGACGACGCATTGGTTTGCGCCGCCCCTCCCTCCGAACCGTGCGTGCGGATCTCCCGCACACGGCTCTCCAGTCAGTATTTTACTCCGTTACGGAGACCCAGTTCTTCCTCTTTGGCTGCTTCAAGATTGAACAACCCCAGATTCGCCAAGTAGTGGTTGGGCCAGCGCTTGTGGTCGAGACCGCGGCCTCTCCCCCTCCCCCGGTGTCGTTTCCGTAGTATCGATCGCAGTCGTATCCGCACCCACACGTCCTGCTCCGCAAGTTCGCTTGGATGCGCGTGTTTGAAGTATCCGTACCAACCCCGAAGGGTCAGATTGATCTCTCCAATGATCGCTCTCATCCCTCGCTTGTTGCAGCGCTTCGTCGGTTTACGCAAGGTAGCTCGCAGTTTCTGCTTGCTCTTGGGTCGCACCAACTTCAACAGTTTTCCTTTGGCTGTCCGCAGGAAGCGGTAGCCTAAGAAGTCGAAGCTGGCGCGCGACTCGGTCATGTCGACCATTCGTGTTTTCTCTGGATGCAGAGTTAGCTCTGCGCCTTCCATCCACTCTTTCAATGTCGACAGCGCTGTGGCGGCGGTTGCAGCGTCTTTTGCCAGCACGACGATGTCGTCGGCGTAACGTACGCTTTCTAACCCTACCTTCTTCAGCAACCAGTCGAGCGGATTGAGATAGATGTTGGCCAGCAAGGGACTAATAATCCCTCCCTGGGGACTGCCAGTTTCAGGATCGGTCACGACCCCTTCCTCCAGCACGCCCGCTTTTAGGAACTTCTCAATCATCCCTAACACTTTACCGTCAGCGATCCGTTCGCGGACCAATGCCATCAGCTTGGCGTGCGGGATATTGTCGAAGTAGCCTTTGATGTCTACGTCAACGACTTGGCAGCTCCCTTCGCGCAGCAGTCTCTCGACTTCGCGCAGGGCGTCTTTGCAACCACGTCCGGGTCTGAACCCATGGCTGTTGGCGGCGAACTCACGCTCGAAAATTGGTTCAATGACCAGTTTCACGGCGCTCTGCACGACTCGATCGGTGACCGTGGGTATCCCCAGTGGTCTCTTCTCGTTGCTTCCAGCTTTCGGGATGTAGACCCGTTTAATCGCTTTGGGTAGGTAGGTCCCTTCTTTGATGTGCTCTTTCACGGCGAGCAACCGTTTCTGGCTGTCTTTGCCGAAGGTTCCTACGGTGATGCCGTCAACGCCGCAGCTCCCTGCGTTGGCTTGCACCTTTTGCCAAGCGATCTCAAGGATTCGTTCCGATGCGACTTTGTCGATCAGGCTGAACCACTTGTTTCCTTTGACCCCCTTGTCGAGGGCTTTGAGCATGTTCTTCGTCCATACGCCGCGTTCGGCTCCGTAGCGTTGCCACAGGTCCTCTCCAACTTGCTTATCCACCCTCACGGGCGGAACTGTCGCTGGTGTCGGTTCGCGATTCATTTCGGTTAAACATTCACTTTCCTGCCACCCTTTGCTCCTCGGGAGTTACCCCGATTCTTCGCTCCTACGATGGCTCTGACTTCTGACGGGCACCCTGCCTCACGGCTATCAGGTGATCTTGTCCCGCCAGATCTCCCGCATTCACATGCGTCCTCTTTTCCAGACCTACTCTCATCAACCACCCCGACAGGCACCCTCCGTGCATCCGTGAATTCACACGGGCGTTGCCCTGCTTGCGCAGGACAGACTTCGCCAATTCTCAGCAGGCTCGTCGCTGCTGTCGCAGCCGAATCATGTTCATTTGTCATTAGGGTCGATCTAGTTCTTTCCGTTGCTTTCCACCCCGCCTCACGGCGACGCAGTTACTTCAAGTTCTCGCCGGCACAACGGCTGCCGACGGCCGAGGTATCTCACCCCGGAAGAGGACGCTGCTTTGCGGCGCACTGAGACCGTCCGTCCCGGCGGTCACAGTGCGTTGGTCCACATACCCGTCAGCCAGCCAGCCGACTGACCAGCCTCAGCTGCATCAATCAGCAGAGCCGCAATTCGGACAGATCCCTTCCTCCTCGGGAATCGTGAAACTGCAGTTAGGGCAATCTCTGGCAGCCTTGTCGGAATGGGCAGAAATCTTCGCCCCGACGAACCACTCCAGATGTCCGCACCGATCACAAATAAAAACGTCCGCCGAGGGATTTAAAAAATCCAAATCAAAGAACGTCAGACCTTTGGTATTCAGCTGAGCCTGCCGACGCGTGAAGCCTTCGCCTCCACAATGACCGCATCTCAATTCGTAGCTGTTGATCTTCATCGTTGAGTCATTTTCCCATAGCCGAATCCAATTCCAGCTAACAGTAGCAATCTACAAAATTGCCACGCTCCCTCATTGAATATTTTGAAGCTCGGCGTTCCAAGTCTTCAATAGCTTCTTGGTAGTATCCTCAGCTCCCAGCATGAAGAAATGATCCTGATCCGGAATGAGTTGGGACGAACAGTTGGCTGTGCGCTTCTTGAGATTTTGCACACCATTTCGGAAAACCCCGCTCTCAACGAACGGCTCCTTTCCGCCCGCCACAATCCTAATTCGACCACTTTGAGGACTAAGGGAAACCACATCATCGGGCGGATAGGCCGCGAGACAGATATATCCAGCATATGAAGCAGGCCGCTTTGTGTATTCACGAAAGCCACCGAAGCCGCCCGCCGACAGCCCCATGAGAACTGGTAATCGTAGCCGAAATCCCAACTCCTTTGAGGTAGCATCCAGAGACTCCTGAATGTATTCGCTGGGAACATTCGCGCAGCTGATTCCAAACGCTGGGCAAATGACAATATGATCAGGAAACGCAGATCCAAAATAGTGCTGATAAAACATGAAACTTCCACCATACCCATGCAGAAACAGAATCACTTTAGTGGCCAACGTGGCTCCCTCCGGCACGTAGACAGTTGCGAAACCGGTTTCCGGCTTCGTTGCCGAAAAACAATAGCTTAGTGCCGAAGGAACCTTCGAAAATACCTCATCGCTTCCAATTAGCTCGTAACGCTTAGCAAGTAGCGCGTGAAGGGACTGAGCTTTGTCTTCCGGAAGTCCGAGTGCACTGCCACCAAAGAAAGACAGCTGCATCACCTGCGGCTCTGGAAGCGCTGAAACTCCGAAACGGATCAGTGGTAGAAGGTTCTTCTGATTCTCGTCAAACTTCGCAGGCGGAGAGGCATTTTCAGTGTTCCATGAAATCTGCCTGACGACTCCCGCAGATGATGGCTCACATGCTGAGCAGAGAGTTAGGAGCGCGATCGTGAAAATCTGCGATCCACCACCAAAGAAAGAGGACTCGTTGCACCACTTCCGGTGACTCATTTGGCCTGGCCTCCAAGAAAACCAGGCAATTGCAAGTCGCTGTTTCACATTCCAACGCACTGCCATCCTTCGGAAAGCATAAGCGGACCGTTATTCTGAGCCAAGTTTATTTCACCGGCTCCGGGGAAGCAGACTCCACCTGCCCGTTCATCCACTCCCCAAAAATCTCCTCCGCACTCCGCTCGTCGCCGTCCTTCCGATCGATCAACGTCACGTCGTGCGCGGCGGTCAACTTGCGCAGCAAGTCGTCATACTCTGCGTCATCCGCGCGCATCGCACTCGCATCGTCGAACACCGAAGGATGCACCACGACTAGATCCCACGCAGCAGCACCGAAGCTGAGTGAGTAGTTCACGATCCAATAGCGCTTGTGAATCCATTCCTCCTGAGCCATCTCTGCCGGACGAGCGGCACGCGGGATCGCCATGATCACCAGATCGGGACTCGGCTTCGCCGGTCTCACCATCTTTTTCGAATCGCTGTTGATATCAGCAAGCGTCTTCCCCTCAGTCGGCCAAGGCGTGACGTTGACCGACACGGCAGAATTCGCCGACTTCAGGGCATCGACCACAGCTACGTCGAAGGGCGGCATGGCAATTACCTGCACCGGCTCGTTTTTCGCCAGTTTTGCCAAGGTAAAAGCGAGCGCTGGCTGCGGAGGTCCGACCTTCTCCAGCGAAGTCTCTACTCCACTTATGGTTTCCGCGATCTGCTCAGCGATGGCTTTGTGCCCTGCCATGTTGGGATGAATCTCATCGCTCAGGGTCAATCGCCACGCTAGCGGATCATCGGCGCGCATTTTTTCAAACGCCGCAAACGAATCGCACAGCGCCACCTTTTCCCGTGCTGCTACTTCCCGAACCACGCGGCAGTACTCGACCAACTTCTCAAAAGGACGGGGCTCAGTCGTTTTCACCGAATTCGGTGTGCACAAGACCGGCTCACCGCCCGCCGCCCGCGTCCGCTTAACGATTTTCACCAAGTTGGCCCGATACGCCTCGAGATCGCCTGACTTCGCCAGATCGTTGAGACCGAACATCACCGTGACGACGTCTGGCCGATGAAACAGTACATCCTTTTCCATCCGCGCCAACCCCTGCACGGTGGTGTGCCCACTGATCCCGGCATTGATCATTTCGATCTTTGCCTTCGGATAGATTTGCTGCAGAGCGATGCCCACCATGTCGGTGTAGGCCCGATGCCCGCCAGTGTGATAGTAGAGTCCCGTCACGCTGTCGCCGAAACAGACGATCTTGACCGGATCACCTTCACCGCTCTCCAGTCTTGCGATCACTTCGGCGGAAACCCCAGGCTTCTTCGCGTCACTCGCTTCGGAATTCGCTTTTAGATGACGGTTAAAAAAGGCCAGCGTTTCCAGAGCAAAACGCGCCCGATTGCCCGGCTTTTGAAAGCCGTGCCCCTCGTCATCAAAAACCACCAGTTTGGATTCCACTCCAACGGCCTTCAACGCCGCATCGAATCGCTCCGAGTGATCGAGCGGCACCAACTTGTCGAGTTTGCCATGGAAAATAAGGAATGCGGCATCGCCCTCATCGACCTGAGCCAGAGGTGACGCCGCCTTGACCACCTCGGGAATTTCTTTCGGATCGACACCGAACAGCCCCCGCACCAGTTGATTGACGCGTTCCCCAGCCTCAACCTTGGGTGCAAAGTCGTCACCCATGTCGGTGGGGCCGAAAATGTCGGCCACACACGAAACCCGACTGGAATACTTTGCCAGCGCCGCATCGGAATTATCACGAGTGTCAATCGTGCCTAACAAAGACACCAAGTGACCACCCGCCGAACCACCCGATGCTCCGATTCGGTCCGGGTCGATGCCATACTCTGAAGCTTTCGATCGTATCCAGCGAACCGCCCGCTGCACATCGTCGATCTGCGCTGGCCAGAGGTTTCCACCTTCCAGATTAAACAATCGATACCCAACCGAAAAAGTCACGAATCCCTGCTCCGCCAACTGACGGGCATAGGGCCTGAAGTCCTTCTTGTTGCCCGCACTCCAGCCGCCTCCATGAACGAACACCACCGCAGGGAGAAGTTCATTGCCCTCGCCGTCAACACCACCCTTCGGCGAAAACATATCGAGCATCAGTTTCTGTCCATCGACCTCGCCGTAGACCACATCAAAGGTTTCGATGACCTTCGACGCAGCATCACTCTCACCGTCCTTGGCGACAGCGGCAGGCAGGGACAGCAACGCGGCGCAGATCATTGCACCGCCCCTCGCAGAAAGACGCTGAAGTCGTGCAGAGGTTCGTGGCTTTGGGCAGAATGAAATCAATGACATGCCGCCAGATTACCCGGATTGACACCAAGCTCAAGTCTGCGCATGCGCCATCAATCGGGCTGAAACACTCCAACAATTTCCCTTAACTGCCCAAGCCTAGGCCTCTTCGTATCCATCCGGCGATTGATCGGGATGCTGTCCGAAATAGGCGATCTCAACTACGTTGCGTGCGTAGCTGGCGAGCGCGCCAAGGTGATTGTTCATATCCACCGTCAGCATCTCGGCGCGGACGTCTCCGTCTTCACCCTTGATCCGTTTCATCGCAGCCTTGTTCAGCCTTTTCTTCAGAGCATGAGTTTTCTTTTCAATCACCTTCACTGCATTTATATCGGCATGAACCAGCGGCTCGAATAAGCGCCGACTCAGCCAGCGAAATGATTCTTGCAGCGTCAACACCATCTCCCGAACGCCTTCAGTTGCCTCGTCAGTAAACTCGCGATTTTTAGAATATTTGCGCTCTGTGAATTTTACCAACCGATACAGAGCGTCGGTGATTTCCTCCAACTCGGAAACCATCCGAATCATACTCGCCACCACGTGAGCATTGCTCGCACTGATCTCGGCTGACGAACACAGCACTAGATACTCGGTGATGTCGTGAGTCAGCACATCGGCGTCGTCTTCCAACTGCTTCAGGCGCACGATTTCCGACGACAAATCCTTGTCCGGATTGTCAAATACTCTGGCATACCCGTCGAGCATTTCACGAGCCAACGCCGCCAGTTCCCGCGTCGCTTCCTCGGCCTCCGGCATGTTCAGTTCACCGACATCGAGGCGGCTCTGCGATATGAATTTCAACCGACGACGCCCGTCTTCAGAACCAGAATCGTCTTTCACCCACTTAGTTACCACTTTGGCGATGAGCGGCACGAAGCCGACCAACAGCAAGATATTCAAAAAGTTAAACATCGAGTGGAAAATCGCCAGGCTGAAACCGACATCCGAATCATGCTTCGCCGTGCGCATCGATGCCGGCAATTGCTCCGCGACCCAATCTACCGCCGGGACAAAAGCATAGAAAATCGCCAGCATCCACAACACCCCGATCACGTTAAATACCAAATGTGCTCGAGCCGCTCGCCGCGCATTAACATTTGCCCCCATCGATGCCAGCCAAGCCGTCACCGTGGTTCCAATGTTCTCGCCGAGCACCACTGCAGCCGATTCCTCGAAACCAATATAGCCATTAATCGCCATTGTTACCGTGATCGCCATGGCCGCAGACGACGACTGCACAATCAGCGTCAGCACGATGCCAATCAGCAGAAAGATCAGCAACGAACCGTAGCCATGGCCGCTCAGCCCACCGATAAATTCCTGCACACCTACCGCCGTCGCATGCGCCGCAGTATCCGCGCCCGCATCGACCATTGATTTTAAATCCGGTACGGCATCCTTGAGCAAGCCCAGGCCGTAAAACAACAATCCAAATCCGATCAGCGCCTCGCCAAAGCTACGCACCTTGTCCTTGCCGACAAAAAACACCGGCAACCCGACCCCGATAATCGGCAAAGCGATCTTCGCGATACTGATCTTGCCAACCCACGCGATGATCCACGCCGTCAAAGTCGTGCCCAGATTGGCGCCCATGATGATACCGATGGACTCTACCAGCGTCAGCAAGCCCGCATTTACAAAGCTCACCACCATCACCGTCGTCGCCGAAGACGACTGCAGAAGGCCCGTGGTGACCAAGCCTGTGCAAACCCCCGCGAACCGATTGCGCGTCATCGTCGCCATCACCTTTCGCATCCGATCTCCCGCTGTACGCTGGATTCCCTCGGACATCACCTTCATGCCATAAAGGAACACCCCAAGGCTGCCGAGAATTTTCAGTATGGCGACGATCACATCCATATTTGCGCGCAGTGTAGTCGTGCCTCCTGCCGTGACAAGACCGGAACAGAATAAAAATCGATGCCAGATTCTGCGTTCCCCTCGAACCCTTGCGGTAGCGGGCACAAGCATCGGCCGGGAGTACCCCGCCACCGCTCGACCTTAATACCGCATCACTCGGCTAAAAAACGACGCCACCACCGGCGACTCAGGCTGTTCGAAAATGCGTTCTGCCGCCGCCTGCTCAACCACCTGACCGTCAGCTAGAAACACCACCTCATCGGCAACAGCTCGCGCAAACCCCATTTCATGCGTCGACAGCACGATCTCCTGCCCTTCCCGGCACAATTCTTCGATCACCTCCAAAACCTCCGCCGTCATCTCCGGATCGAGCGCCGAAGTCGGCTCGTCCAGGAGCAACAAGGTTGGCCGAATCGCAATCGCTCGCGCCAACGCCACCCGCTGCTGCTGACCGCCCGACATTTCCGCCGGATGCTTGTGCGCGTGATCGGCCAGTCCAAAACGCTCCAGCCCCGCCATCGCCACCTCACGGGCTTCAATTTTTGAGCGACCGTGCACTTCCGTTAACGGCAGCATGACATTTTCCAGCGCAGAAAAATGCGGGAACAGATTAAACGCCTGAAACAAAAAACCATTACCCCGCCGATGAGCCAGCAACCCCGCCTCATCCGTCGCCAATCGCTCACCACCGATCGACACCGTCCCGTTCTCCGGCTTTTCCAAACCACCCAGCAAGCGCAACAGCGTCGACTTGCCGCCCCCCGAAGGACCGATCAACGCCAGCACCCTCACCGGATCCTCGACCGAGAGATCGATAGCACGCAGCGCATGCGTCTCCCCATAGCGCTTGCCTAGATTCGACAGCTCAATGTTCATAACGAAAGCGTTTTTCAAGGCGCCGCGACCACAGCGAAATCGGCAACGTCAGCACCAAATACCCCACTGCTAAGGGCAGGTAAGCGGCAAAATCCGAGTAGGTCTGCGCGTTCGCCGAACGCGCCTGCGCCGTAAACTCCGTCACCGAAATCGCATACAGCAACGACGAGTCTTTGATCAAATTGGCAAACTGCCCCGCCGTAGCCGGCAACACCCGTCGGATCGCCTGCGGAATCACCACCCATCGATACGTCTGGCGCTCCGTTAGCCCGATCGAACGCGCCGAATCCCATTGTGACTTGGCAATCGACTCAATCCCACCCCGAAAAATCTCCGCCAGGTAAGCCGCCGCAAATACCGACAGCATAATCACCCCGACCACCGCCCGATTTCCAATGCCCAACTTTGGTGCCAGCATGTAGGCCCCGATCAGCAACTGCACCAAAAGAGGTGTACCGCGCACCAACTCGATGTAAAGATTGGCCAGCCAACTCGCCGGCTTCACCTCCGACAATTTCGCCACCGTCAGCCCTCCCGCCAGCGAGGTGCTGACAACCAGCGCAGCCAGCGAAATCCACACCGTCGTCCACCAGCCAGCCAGCAGATTGCCCGCATACGGAACCATGCTGCTCCAATTGTACTGATGCGAAAAAATCGCGTAGAAGAAAAAGCAGAACGAGGCCGCCAAGACCACCGCCATCAACCATGCAATCGCATTCTTCAAAGCCGTGATCCTCGATCTAATTTTTCTGTCACAGCCGCGCTCTCACTCAGTGAAAAATGAACGGCACCCCACGACGTTCGAACTCCGCGCGCTCGTCCTTCATGTAGCGCTCCGCCAACTCATCGAACTTCCCGTCCGCACGATACTTTTTGAGAAAAGCGTTCACCTGCTCGCGCAATTCATCGTTGCCTTTTTTGATGCCAATCGCCCAAGTCTCTTCACGAATTGGTTTTAAAATTGGCCGTGTCGTATCTTCGTGCTGCCGCCAATGACGATAGATCGAAATCTGATCGTAAATGAACGCATCCGCCCGCCCCTGAACCACCTCAAGCACACACGTCGCCGACTCATCGAGCACCACCAATTCCACGCCCTCCAGTTCCCGCTGCGCCCATAAATGCCCTGTCGTCGCCAATTTTACCGCCACCTTCCGATTACTCTCAGGCAAATCATCCACTGAGCGAATTTCCGACCCCTTGCCCACCAACATGCACAAACCATTGGTCACGTAGCCGTCAGAAAAATCGATATTTTCCGCCCGCTCCGGCGTGTTGGTCATCGAAGAAATGATCAAATCGATCTGGCCACTCTTCAGAGAGGGAATGATTCCATCCCACGCCGTGTCCTCGATCTTCAACGGCCTGCCCAGATAAGCCGCCAAGTCCTCCGCCATGCGCACGCTGATGCCGTCAGGCTGGTTGTTCGTGTCGCGCATTTCGAACGGCGGATAGGCCAGCTCCATCCCGACCACCAAGGCACTATCAGCAGCAGCAGCGAGCTCCGTGCTTTCCGTGCTTTCGGCGCCGTCATTTGCCGGGCCGCAGCCAACCAGCCCCACCCCGCCTAAAACGCAGACAAGTCCGAGGCAATGTAGCCATCTAAGAAATCGAATCATCACTGACAGCCTTTCAGAAAGACGGTCATCGATCAAGAACCCGCCGCAGGATCGACCGCCTTCGCCTTCGCATTTCCCCGGTCGCCGCCGAGCCGCTCCATCAGCCAAACCATAAAAAAGCCGATCGCCATGAAACCAATAGCCAGCAACGTCTCTCCCGAAAACTGCGGCCACTGCCACTCGTACCCTATCACTTTCATCTTCACATCGTCGCCCACTTCCACCGCTGAAGTCAGCTCATGCTTCCAAGGCCAGATCAACGACAGCGATCCCGCCACGAATCCCGTTAGCAAACTCACAGCGATATCGTGATGCCGTCGAAACACCCAGGCCAACAAATGGGACAAGCCCAGCAACCCAATCACCGCGCCGATCGCTACCGGGATCAGCGTGCCAATGTCGCGCTCATTGACCGCCCTCAGAACGAGGAAATAGTTGCCCATCAACAACATTACAAACGACCCCGACAAACCCGGAATGATCATGCTAGCCATCGCCGCCACACCACAAAGCCCTAAATACCAATGATTATCGTTCTCCGACGCCGGCTTAAGCAGTGCGATGGCCACCGCGATCGCCACACCGAGCACCAGAAAGATGATCCGACTGGCACCCCACTTTCGCACCTCGCGTCCAACATAGATAATCGATGCCAAAATCAACCCAAAGAAGAACGACCAAACGAAAACTTTTTGGTTTTCAAAGAGATACTCAAGCACTTGCGCAAGCACAATAAAACTCGTCACCACCCCAAGCCCGAGAATGACCAGAAACGCCAAATCGACCCTCTTGGCAAAAGCGGCGAACCTCCCGCCGAACAGATCCTTCAACGCGGTCACGTCGAACGATTTTAGCGCTGTGATCAGTCGCTCGTAGATTCCAGTGATGAATGCCACCGTCCCACCGGACACGCCGGGAATAACATTCGCCGCGCCCATCGCCGCGCCTTTGAGAAATACCATCAATTGCTGCCTCATCGGCGCTACACATCCGGCACGCCCGCCAATCCCGCAAGCGCAATTCAACTCTATAAAGCCGCTCACCGCCAAGCGCCAAGCGATCACCAGGCACCAAGCGTCCACCACATCTCCCCACATCTCCAAATATCCAAATCTCACCAAATCTCAAAATCTCATCTCCAAATCTTCCTCCCGCTTCGCTGAAGCACCGCTCTGCTGCAGTCAAAAATAAGCAGCTTATATATAACTTGACCATCATTGGTTCTGCTCACATGGTTTTTGTATGCACCGCCCTCGCTTACTTGGCTGGCAAGACGCCAACTGCTATCATGTCATCAGTCGCACTACGGGACAGGAGTTTTTGTTGGGGCCGCAGGAGCGTGAGGTTTTTGGACTGATGCTGCGAAAGGCCGCGGCCTACTGTGGAATTGAGGTTTTGACTTGGTGCTGCCTCTCCAATCACTTTCATCTTCTAGTTCGAGTTTCGAAGCCACGAACGGAGCGACTGTGCGCAAAGCTACGGAGAGATCATGACGCTTTCATGAAACACCTTGGCCTGCTGTATCCGTCGACAGAACTCCGCGAACTTGCCTCCGAGCTCGAGCTATTGCGGACTGCGGGTCGAGAACGCGAAGCTTGTGGGATCGTCGAACGGTATCTACTCCGCATTGGCGATTTGTCGGTTTTTGTCAAAGAGCTCAAACAGCGCTACTCGATCTGGTTCAATGCGCATCACGAGCGAGCTGGTACGCTGTGGGACGCGCGCTTTCGCAGCGTGTTGGTGGAAAACTCTTCGCGCGCGCTGCGTACCGTGGCGAGCTATATCGATCTCAATCCGGTCCGGGCCGGGATCGTCAACGACCCGAAAGACTACCGTTGGTCTGGCTATGGGCAGGCGATGGGGGGTTACGGCGATGCCAGGGAGGGACTCCGAGCAGTTTTGCTAGCTGGTGATCGTTCTTTTTCCCCTGCCCGCGTCTCGTGGAAAAACGCAGCGGAAGACTACCGTGTGCTGCTCTATGATAAGGCGGTGCGACTTGACGATGGCGGCGGCGGAACCGTTCGACAAGGCGCTTCTCCCGCTGCCGTAAAAGAAGTTCTCACAAATGGAGGTAAGCTCTCGCCCGCCACTCGATTTCAGCTTCGCCTCCGACATCTGACCGAGGGAAGTGCTCTCGGTTCAAAGCGGTTTCTTCAAGAGTTGTTGGAAAACCGCCCGCAACAGGTCAGTTCAAAGCGTAAGATCGGAGCCCAGTCGATAAGCGGGCTCGATGCTGATGATTTTCACAGCTTGCGTGATCTCAGGACAGACACAGGCACATAAGGTTGAGAAAGGTTTCCACTTCCCATCCTCTCATCCGGCCGGCGGCAGAGCGTCTCTAATTTTTTTGGTCAATGACGCGCGAACCAGCGAGTAGGAATGCTCAATCAATAGGCCGATCAAATCTCCATTGAGACTTTGATCGAGCACCAAGGTATTCCAATGGCGCTTGTTCATGTGATAGCCCGGCAGAATCGACTCGTGCTCTTCGCGCAGATCGATCGCGCGTTCTGGATCGCATTTCAGATTCATCCTCGCCGGAACGTCCTCGGGAGACAGGGTGGCGAACATTTTTCCGCCCACTTTGTAGACTAGGACCTCGGGGCCGAAGGGCGTGCCTTCTTCAGCCGCAGGTCGAGCTAACAGTAAATCTCTGGCTTCGTCAGCAAACATACTGCCTACCGTTCGTCACGGTTTGGAAAGGTTCAAGATCGAAAGCGTCGCCGGTAGCGGAGCGGAGTCTCGCCCATGTGCTTGCGAAACTGTAACGAGAACGAACTTTGATCATAAAAACCGAGATCGAGCGCGACCTCACCGATCGGTGTATCGGTGGAGCGAAGTTCCTCACAAGCAGCCTGCACTCTTGTCTTGATGATGAATGCCTGTGGATTGCTGTTCAGTATCTCACGGAATCTTCGGTTGAGTTGGCGAGTGGAAAGCCTGACCATTTTCGCTAATTCGGGAATCGAGATGTTCTCGCGAAAGTGTTGTTTGATGTGCTGCACGGCACGGTCGATTTGCAGGTAGGGTCGCATACCTTCGCGTCGACCTTCATAGTTCTGCACTGTGCCCATCACACCGATGACCTCGCCGGCGTTGTCGAAGACGGGAAGTTTATTAGTGATGAACCAATCGGGCACTCCCTGGCTGTTGAAGAAAAGCTCGACCAGATTGAGTCGGGATTTACCGGACTCCATCACTGCGATATCATCGCTGCGAAATTTTTCTGCCAGCGATTCGGGTAAGAGATCGTAGTCAGATTTGCCGATGATCTCAGACTCGGCACAGAAACCGAATCGTTCCAAAAAGGCGCGATTGGCGCAGACAATCTGAAAGCTTTCGTTCTTGGCGAAAAACGAGATCCCGGCCAGGTGGTCGAACAAGCTGTAAATCGGGCTCGCAGGACTTATTCTGTCGATAAAATCACTTTGCAACTGGCTCATCGGTATGTCGCGCCGAAAAACGCTACGTCCGATTTCTCATAAAACGGGCCCGAGCACAACAAGACTTTTCTGGTGTGTTTGTCTACAGAATGACAACATCGCAACCGCTTCTGCCATGCCTGAACATCGTATCCTCCTCCGCGCCAAAGCTCTGATGCTGCTTGTCGGCTTCACGCTCGTTTTCAATCTGGCGCCGAACGCTCGTGCGAACGAATCTCAGGGGCCCATTCGAGTGTTGTTTCTCGGACACGATGCGGAGAACCATCGTTCCGACCTTTACTACCCGATGATTTCCAAGGCGCTCGGGCGAGACGGTATTTATTTCGATTACGTCACTTCACCGGCGGAAGCCTTTGACGATGCCGGATACCTGAATCGGTTCGATGCCGTTCTGATCTACGCCAACCACAGAGACATCACGCCAAAGCAGTGGACCCACCTGCTGAACTTTGTCGAAAAGGACGGCAAAGGTTTCGTGCCTGTACATTGTGCGAGTTGGTGCTTTCAAAACGAACCCGGTTTCGACAAATTGGTCGGCGGCCGTTTTGCCGATCACAAGGGCGGGATCTTCTCGCTCACCACTGTGAAGCCCGAACACGGCGCGGTGAAAGACATGCTCGGCTTCGAGGCTTGGGACGAAACTTACGTGCACAAAAATCACAATTCAGAAG
>JBBKXR010000101.1:0-3473 GCA_037969585.1 Verrucomicrobiales bacterium | reverse complement strand
GAATTTGCCTGCGTCGACTTTTCGGGTGGGCATGCCCATGGTGCCCGCCGGCGTGAACGCAAAGATTTGTCCGAGCGTCGGCATGCCCATCGAGTAGTAGAGATTCGGGACAGGAACATCGGGCGCTGCATGTCGTTCCCCGTTTGGATCGCCGATCCAGATCGACGCGTGCCCCGACGAATCGTGCGCCGTGGCCCTGAACTCCCAGGCTCCCCCTCCCTGCGGCACCGTGAGCAAGACATCGTAAGTTTCCGCGATTCCCATCAGCAGCCTATCATGCTTCACCCGTTCCACTGGCTGGCCGTCGGATGCGACGATGGTCATCGGCCCCTTGGCAAATTCACCATAGAAAAACGTCGACGCTGATCCGTCAACCAAACGCAAGCGGACCACATCGCCCGGTTTCGCCGGGACGACTGTCTCCGGTTTTCCATTGGCGAGAAAACGATCGTAGTAGACATCGGAGATATCCATTTCCGGCATACGCAGCAGCTCACGTTTGAAAAAGCCGCCGAGCATCCCGTATTTCGCTCCCTCGGTGAGACTGATTGCACTGCCTTTCTTAATCGAATAGTACTCGCTGCCGCGACGCAGTGTCTTCATCACTTCGTGGACGCTTTCATCCGTCCAATCGGAAAGTAAAACTGCCACGTCGTGGTCGACGCGGTGATCCGGGCGACGCGGGTGAATGACGATCACCCCGTAAACTCCTTTTTGTTCCTGCAGCTCGGAGTGCGAGTGATACCAGTAGGTTCCCGCCTGCCGGATCGGAAAACGGTAGGTGAACGTATCGCCCGGCTGGATCGGCGGATAGGTGATAAAAGGAACACCGTCCATATCCGGTGGAACCAGCAGACCGTGCCAATGAATCGATGTCGGCACGTCCATCGCGTTGTGCACTCGAAGCACAGCGTCGTCGCCTTCAGTGAACTCGACTACCGGTCCGGGAATGCCACCATTGATGGTCATCGCCGGCCGTTCTTGGCCGGTAAAATTGACCGTGCCGCGTTCGATGGTCAGGTCGTACTCAACGGTCTCGGCACGCAGCGTCCCGCACAGGACTGTGAGAACGAAGATCGGCAGACTAAGGCGGTAAAATGCGGTCAAGGTCAATGTCATAGAAGCAAGATGGCTGGCTCTGAAAGCTGGGAAAGATGAGACGGCGCCCCGTCGATTCATTGAAGGTCGTCAGCGGTGTTTAGAATTTTAAATTACCCGCTAAGCACAATGTTCGCTCGCAAATATCAGGGAGCACTAAATCGGCCCATACGATCGACTGACCACTCGCCGCTGCGCTGGCAAGCAGCTCCACAGCGTCGCGGAGACGTTGCGCAAGCTCCTTTGAATTGTTCATATAATTCTGCAAGGCCTACCCGGAAAAGCTTCTCGAAGAAAATAAGTCGCATGAATTTTTTCTGTCTATACCAAAACCTTCAGCCATCATTTTCCAAGCGATATATGATTTTTTTCATCTGAGCGATTTCCCGTTTTTGCGCTGCGATGATTTCATCCGCCAGCTTCGCGCTTTCCGGATCCTCGAAGGTAGCTTCTTGGCTGACCATGATTGCCGACGAGTGATGCGGGATCATCGCCTTCATGTACTGAATGTCCTTTATCGGAGTCTGCGTTCTCAACATGCCCAGAACGATGGCGAAAACAGCCGCTGAGATGACAAGGATCACGACGTTGAGCTTCGTGTTTTCATACATTTTCCACATGAAAAGGAGCATTACAATTGCCATCGATGCGATCATCAGAACCGACATGTACGTCCGCGTGTAGCTGAGCATCACGTGGTCGAATTGCGCCGCGTTGAGAAACATGATGGCATACATGGTGACAAACGACACGGTCATCATCAGCCCGAATTTTGAATAACTTCCTTTCATAGTTTGATAGATGTTAAATTTTTAGGAAGGGTTTTTCCTGCTGTTTTCAGTTTATTGCCTGAATGCGTTCCGGTGTTCAGGAATGATGAGGCCGTTTCCCTGTGCCTCCGGAGAACAGTCGCAGAAGTCGTGCCGAGCGATCGCCAGCGACGGTAGCGAAGCGGGGTCGGAACGGGTGCAGCCCCGCCGTTACAAGCGCGAGCGCCTCGGTCTGACCTGAAAGGCGGCAGCCGAAAAATGAGACTCACAAAGCGAACCGCGGTCCACACCGTTGCGTTCTGCAAGGGACAACCTGCAGCCTGCAATCTGTGATCTTAGGCACTCACGTATGGAAAACTCAGTTCGCTGGAACGAGTCATTCAGATGGTTGCCGATGTGTCGATCGTTGGCTTCCTGAGCGCCTCTTCAAACTGAGTAAATCCTACCCTTCATCCGAAGATCGCCAACTTCTGCCTTATCAGGACGAACCCGAAGGTTATTAGTAAATGCTTACCCGCCGAGCCCCGCTTTCGCCATCATCCAGACCGCCATGGAAATCATCATCAAATTCTCGGTCAGCGAGATAAAACCGAGCGGAACACTACTTCCACCGCCCACGCAGGCACAGCTTAGATCGCGCTTTTCGAGATAAACAGCTTTGACAACCGAAATAGCTCCGACGGTGCTAACGACGAGCGCTGCAGGAGCCGCGACCCAGATGAACAGTCCGGCGATCATCAGGATACCCGCTCCGGCTTCGACGAAGGGATAGACGTAGGAATACGGAACATAGCGTTGAGCGATCAAGTCGTACTGCACAAAACCGGTCGCAAAGGATTGCAGATCCTGAAGCTTGAGGATTCCCAGAACACACATGCTGAACGCGATGAACAGCTCCAACACCCGAATGACGGACAGCTCACCCTGCAACGCCCAGCTGGTGGTAAGCGCCATCAGAAACGTCACTGCAAAAACCGCGATAACCGGCTGGTAGGTTTTACCTTCTTTCGGGTCCGGTCCCAGGCCCAGGTGCTCACGCAGTTGGTCGTAGCCTCCGACATGTTCCCCGTCGATGAAGATTTGAGGCGTTTCATCGTAACCGTTTTCTGCCTTGTAGGCGGCATTGGCTTCGTCGCTCTCGAGATGCTTATCTTCGATCTCGTAGCCATTCCGTTTCAGAAGATCGAGCGCTTTGATACCCCACGGACAAAAGTGATCTGGAGTGACGATGCGGTGGATCGTTGCCGTTTTGGCCATTATCTTGAGGGGCTCAATACTAAAATGGATGATTACCAGGCCAATGCGGCCCGGTGCTGCTCCTACCCGTCGCTGGAAGCGTGCCGGATGACTCAATGTAGCCAAGATCAGCACCAACCATTGCCTGACACCACCTCAAGGCAGAATCCAGCGTCGGGATCATTGTAAAATGCAATCCCTCCCGTGCACGGCGCACGGAATTAAAACACAGCGCTGGTCGGCCCGGCGTCATCACTTCCTCAGACGCAGAGAATTTAAAATCACCGACACCGAACTGAAACTCATCGCAGCGCCGGCGATCATCGGGCTGAGCAAGAGACCGACGAACGGATACAGAACGCCTGCCGC
>JBBKXR010000100.1:0-3069 GCA_037969585.1 Verrucomicrobiales bacterium | reverse complement strand
ATCTAACATCATGCTCGCGGCAACGAATCTTCACTCTGCGGCGATTGTTCAACGCTGGGCGTCGATTGCATCGCCTTTGCAGGCAATGATGTCGCGCCCCCAACGGACGCGCAAGAATCTCCAAACGGCGCGGAGCATCGCTGCTCTCATACTGGCATCTTGTCATTCTGCCTTCTTCCCGATCTACCGATGAGCGCACTTTCTTCGAAATATTCCAGCATTGTCGTGGGAATCGATTTTTCCCAACCCAGCCTTCAGGCGTTGCGGGAAGCGGTGCGTATCGTCTCGGGTAGCAAGGCAAAAATCATCGCCTGCCATTTTCTGCACGACGAAGAGATGCAGCATCTCACCCGCTGCAACGGGCTGGAAGAATCCGCGATTCTCGACGGACGCAGAACTCACATGCTGTCATGGATCGAAAAGTCCGGCATCGTGGAAAAGGATATCGATTTTCTCGTCCGCGTTGAGATCGGCCATCCGTCGACCGGGTTGACCAACACCGCCAAGAAGGAAGCGGCGAGCCTGCTCATTCTCGGAGCTCAGGGAGAAAACCACAAAGACCGCGACGATCTGATCGGTATAGTTTCACGCAGTTGCTCGAGGCGAACACCTTGCGACCTACTTCTAGTCAGGAGAGCACATACTGATCCATTCCGCACCATCCTCGCCGCCATCGACTTTTCAGAGAACTCCAAAACAGCGGTTCAGCACGCGGTGGAAATCGCCCACAGCGATAACGCTGATCTCCACGTCGTATATGTTTTTGCCCCCGAGTGGAAAAATTACGGCGATCAGGACGATTTCACGGAGTCCATCGAGAACTATAAGGCGGATCTGCGAAAGCAGTTCTGCGACTATGCCTACTCGGAATTGGAGGAAGTCAAAGGTACCCCTGTGCACTTTGACATTCACGAAAGCAGCCATGCCATCCAGGGAATCCTTCAGTATGCGCAGCAGATTTCCGCCGATCTAGTGGTTGTCGGCACGGTAGGACGATCTTCCGCCGACTCGGCCCCCCTTGGAACCACCGCGGAAAGCGTCATTGCAAAATCGGCGTGTTCTGTCCTGATGGTAGCTGACGAGACGCCATAGTACAGAGGTGAAAAAATCGCGCTTCCAGGCTTGTTTACCAAATCTCCAAGGCGATCGACAATATCTGATCAGTCCGAACAAAGCCGCGGCTTAGCTTTAAATTATGAATAGCAAAATTCGAATACTTGCCCTGTCTCTCGTGGTCTTGCTCCTCGTGACTCCAATTTCCTGCATCAATCAACGAGTGGAGACCGAAGAAGAGTATCCGTCCTGGCCGACCGAGGTGCCGGCAGGAAAGATAGACTTCAAGAAGAATGTCCGGCCGATCCTGGTCATCAATTGCCTGGAGTGCCACAACAACGACAGTGCCCCGCAAAATGGCAATCTCAGTTTAGAAACTCGACAGCTTGCCCTCACCACTGGCGATCATGCTCCGGTTTTGATCCCGGACGACCCCGACAAAAGTCTACTGATTTCAGTGCTTACGATCGACGGTTCTCACTTCAACTCAATGCCGCCCACGCCAGACAAGATCTGGGGCATACGGATGGAGATTCTGCGCAGATGGATCGCCGAAGGCGCCGAGTGGCCTGAAGATGTCCCGTTGGTTCACCCGCGTGAGATCAAGGAATGGTAGCGAACACGCCGCTTTACTCAGTTTCAGTGGGCAGGCGCGTTTTTAGCGGCTTTCGTTAATTTAACGGGCCGACACGCTGGATGCGAAGTGGTGCATGGCCGACCGGGACAGTATCAGCTCCTGGATATTTTCAGCCGTCAGCCATTGCTGGATCCGGCCCTCGCGATCAACCACTGCAGCTCCGGGCAGACCTGACTCGGACAACTTTCTCAGTGCCTCAACCGCCGACAGGTGAGAGTCGATCTGTGCGGGTACCTTTTGGACCGAGTCAGAGATGAGCGCGGCCGGTCCCATGTCGCGCAGTGTGCGGAGGATGCTGTTCCTGGTCGCAATCCCGATACACTGGCCGTCATCGTTGACCACAGGAAAATCGGGCTGCGAGCCATCGAGAATGAGATCGATCGCATGATGCACGGAGTCACTCAGCTTGAGCGTGTGAAATTCGCGCATCGCCGCGTCACTGGCGGAGAGCCCATCGAGCACATGTTCCGTTTCAGCAACCGCATTCTCCGCACCCGCCGCAAAGAAGATAAACAGCGAGACGAGAAACAGAATCGGCTGATGGGAAAATATACCCAGTACGCCCCCGACAATGGCAAATGACTGCCCGACCCGGGCCGCCACCATGGTCGCCTTTTCACGGTCAATCCGCATCGCCAGGACGGCCCGCAGAGCCCTGCCACCATCCATGGGAAACGCGGGTATTAGATTAAAAATGCCGAGAATCAAATTGATACCGATCAATTGCTGAATCAATGAAAACCCGACATGCTGACCGATCTGAATACTCGGCTCAGAAAGACCTATCGAAGCGATAAGCAGCAAAATCGCGATAACGAAATTCACCAGAGGACCAGCCAGCGAAACAATCAGTTCTTCCACCGGACGTTTCGGTATGCGAGTCAGACTGGCGATACCACCAATCGGATACAGGGTGATCTTCGGCGTGGTAATGCCGTATTTCAGAGCCGCTGCAACGTGACCAAATTCGTGGAGCAGGACGCACAGGAATACAAGTAGGATTAAGCCGACAGTTCGTAGCCCGGCCTCGGGCCCACTCACGCTGCCAACGGATGCACCGACCCAGACAAGCAGCAGGAAAAACGTCAGATGAATCCGAACCTCGGTACCAGCTATGCGGGCGACTTTATAGGACCAGGTCATAATTCGAATTCACACTGAACGTTCGCTACCGCCCGATAGCCAACACGCCGCGGAAAAAGGAGACTTTCCACGCTCATGGGGCCTCAATGTGATAGAAACAGCGGCTTCACTTTATTCTCTATCAACTGCTTGGTAAAGCTGCCGACAAAGTAGTCTTTGACGTATTTCCGCGAGTGAATACCGGCAACGATCATGTCAAAACCTGCGACGTAATCTTCATCAACAACCTTCTCGAT
>JBBKXR010000099.1:0-11217 GCA_037969585.1 Verrucomicrobiales bacterium | reverse complement strand
CGCTACGAAGAACTCGTCAAACGCGTCAAAGCCGGCTTCGGAAAATTCGACGCCGACTCCGCCCGCGAACTTATGACCAGCCCGGTGTGCATGACCTCGAACATCCAATCGGTCCTGTTCGCGCCTGGCAGCCTTGACTTCTGGGTCGCCAACGCCGACTCCGAAAATGTCGCCAGCCACACCCGCTACACAAAATACAATCTCGCCGAACTGCTCAATGAAATGCCCGAGTTTACTGAGGCGAAGTAGCTCATTGGACGAGCAGTGTGATACTGGCGTCCCGCCAGTCAACAGTAGACGAGAGTCGTCCAGCTCCGACCGCCGGGACGGCGGTATCACACTGGCAACCCGAAAAGCGTTACCCTTTTTACCTTATGAAAATCTTCCTTCCCCTCGCGATCGCGCTTTCGATCGCACTGACTTCGCTAACCTGCCATGCCACCGAGGTGATCAACAGTGGCAAGGGCGGCCATAACACGCGGCATTTGCTGAAGCGGGTCGACACCGCTCTCGCCGAATCAAAGCCTGATCTTGTCGTGCTCATGGTCGGCACCAACGATGCGCTCAACTCAAAGGCCATGGTGCCGGTCGATGAGTTTCGCAAAAACCTCCTCGAACTGATCGCCAAGTTTCGCGCCGCCAATGCGCAAACCGTGCTGATGACCATCGTTCCCTGTTACGGTGCCTACGTTATTGAGCGACACGGTGAAGCGCCTTTCGCTGAACAGTCACCCGACGAGCATGTCGCTGCCATCAATGCGGTGATTCGCGAAGTCGCCACTACGGAGAAGCTGCCGCTGGTCGATCTGAATCACCTATTCACCGCCATCGGCGAACCGGGCGACGGCGAGACCTCGCTGCTACGTAACGAAGCCAACTCCAGTTCGCGCGATGGCGTGCATCCGACTCGCGACGGTTACCGAGTGATCGCAACGGCTGCTTTTCAGGCGCTTGAAGCTCTCGAGAAAAAGCCGCAGCGAGTGTTGTGCTTTGGCGACAGCATCACTTTTGGTGCCGGTATGGAAGGTGCGGGAACAGCGACCGGCGATACTTATCCGGGGATGTTGGCCAGACTGCTGACGCCGTAGTCCGTCCCCACCGTGGATAGAAGTGTGATATTGGCGTCTCGCCAGTTTTCAGTGGACGAGCCGGTTATGCCGTCCAGCTCTAACCGCCGAGACGGCGGTATCACACTCTCGTCCAAAAGACGGTATCAGCTTACAGCTCGACCTTCTTGCCGTCGTGCATGGCGCTTTCGTAAATCGCGCAGATCAGAGCCACAGCACGACGCGCTTCGGCGCCACCAACGGACGGTTCGCGGCCTTCTTTAATTGCCGAGACGACGTCTTCGAAGTTGCGCTGGTGACCAGTGAAGTTAATTTTTGACGGATCGTTGGCACCGAGACCGGCGACTTCAGCTCCCTGCATCATCGTTTTGCGAATCTCTTCGTCTTCCGGTTTTTCCTCGGCAAAATCCCATACGCGGAACTGTTCGTCGGCGAGAAAAACCGAACCCTTATCGCCACAAATGTCGACTTCGGCCGGATGACCGGTCGACGACCAACAGGCGGTCGAGCCCTGGATGACGCCTCGCGCCCCGTTTTTGAATTCGATAGCCGCAACAGCAGTGTCTTCAACTTCGATGCCTTCATGGGCGAGGCAAGCCATCGATGCAGTGACGCTTTTGACGTCGCCGGCGAGATAGATGAGCTGATCGATAAGATGAATCGATTGATTCATCAAGGCACCGCCCCCGTCGAGATCCCACGTGCCGCGCCAGGCTCCGGAATCGTAGTAAGCCTGATCGCGATACCATTTTGTAGAGGCCTCACACATCGTCAGCTTACCGAAACGACCTTCTTCGACGGCTTTTTTGAAGACCTCCATCGCTGGATGAAAACGGCGGTTAAAAATGCCGCTCAGAGTGACGCCAGCTTTCTTACAAGCGGCGATCATTTTATCGATGCGCTCGGGAGTGACTTCGAGCGGCTTTTCACAAATGATGTGTTTGCCGGCCTTGGCTGCGGCCAGCGCAGGTTCCAGATGCGCGCCCGAAGGCGTGGCGATGGTGACGATTTCCAGTTCTGGATCGTTGAGAAACTCGTCGAGATCCCAGTAGGCTTTGCAGCCGAGCTCGGCGGCGAGGGCTTCGGCTTTTTCCTGATTGCGGCCGAACACCGAGTGCAGTTCGCCGTCAGCCATCGCCTCGATGGCTTTGGCGTGGAAGTTGGCGATCATGCCGGCGCCGATGATTCCGAATTTCATATGGGGAAGGAGGTAGTAGTTAGGAGATTGGAGTTAAGAGCTCGTCCGGTTGGGTTTTTACTTGTCCGCATCGGCGAGCAGGCCTCGGTCAGCTTTGGCTTTCGCCGTTTTACTGGCGAAGCCAATTGTGCCTAAGATGAACAGGGCGATGAGGATGCAGATGCCGATCTTGCCTGCGGGAATTCCGTTGATCTCCTTACTCTTGATAAACCAGATCGACCCCACGGTGGCGATCGCCGTGGCGATGAACATTAACACATTCATTAACAGTCGCTTGCCGCCGCGCAGGCGATCCTCGCCCAACACTGATCTGGAATTCATCAGCAGCAAAAACGTGAAGTAGGCAATGGGCAAAAGCGATGCTCCGATCACGGAAGTCGGCACCGCCATTGCCGCTTTTGCACTTGAGTCACTCCACAAATACTTCAGCCCGAGAAATCCACCGACGCCAGCGATTACAGCTCCGGCAAAGTGCACCGCGCGATTGCCGGGCACATTGAATATTTCGCAGAGGGTAAACCCGTTGATCAACATGAGAATGATGATCGTCGACAGCGCCATGCCCAAAACGCCAATGCCGAACACCGTCTGCGCGATCCCCTTGCCGACCAGGGGTTCCAATGCGCCAGCAAGATTAAAATTGTCGCGTTCGGCCAGCATCGCGGCCAATTGTCGATCAGGTAGCGATAGCGTGGCGCGTGCAGCGTCTTTCTGATCGTCAGACATTGCAGCGAAAGCCTCTGCACCCGAAACGTTGGCAAGCAAGGGATCGATCTTTTTCGCGAACGAGTTAACCATCTCGGCTCTAACCGCTCCGGTCTCGTCGAGGACATCGGCGTATTTGGCGTGAAACTGCGAAGCCGATGCAATGACCACACAGGTTGTCGCCAGTACGAAGGGCACGATGAGACCAATCGAGAGGTCAAAAATCGCCAGACCACGATGGGCTTTACCCCAGCGTTTTTTCAGCATCGAATACGGTAGCAGAAAGGTCATGTTGATCCCCACGGCGGTGCCGAATGCCGTCATGATGATGTCACCCTGATCTTTGACGATCTTCTCAGTCCAAAACTGAGCATTTTCGCCAGTCGCTTGAATCGCGACGGCAAGATCCGGCGCTGCCTCCATCAGACTCGAGGGCCGCGGAATAAACCCCGCCCAGATGGCGCCCCAATCGAGACCTCCACCAAAAGTCAGCGTAATCACCACGCCGAAGAAGGAAAGAACGACGACACCGACAAGAAGTTTAAGAATTATTTCGAACAGCTTGATCCCCTTACTTCCGCTCTCGTAGAAAAGATTGATGATGAGCGCTATTACAAAAAGAACAGCGGAAATTACCAGTGTGCTTCCAAGTCCATCGGTTTTTCCACCCATCAAATTCTGTTGTACCGCCGCTGTGCCTAAAGCAAACTGCGGCATACACCAAACGACATTGGCCATTAACGTCGCGATGATCCATGCCCAGCCCAGAACGGGACTAACATGTTCGTTGATCGCACGAAACGGTCGGTCGCCGGTCGATAAGGTGACGTAAGAAATCGCAGCGAGCATGATGACACCGAGAATCATCGCCATCGGTTGCAGCCACATCAGATTGTAGCCGCCGAATACCCCGAGGTACAGTGCCCCCGTTAGCGAACCGCCGCCCAGGGTGATCGCTCCCTGCAGCCAACCGGGCCCGCTTTTTTTGGTGAAGTAGGCGAGGCGTTTGCCGACTGGACCTTCGTTGATGGCCTTGAGTTCGGCGAGTTCCTCTGAAGCGGAGTTGTCGTTATCCATGGAAATTGGTACTTAATGTTCGAGGGCGGATTGTAGGGCTGGCAGGGGCGGCGTCAAGGGCGCGGTGAGAACGAAACGATACGGAGCGACGCACGTTGCGCGATGGGTTTTCGTCGCTGATCATAATGCCATGCCCGGGATCGCTGTCATCATTCCCTGCCTCAATGAGGCGGAGCATTTGCCGGCGACGTTGGAGGCATTGGTGGGGGCACAGCAGGTCGTGACAGACGATTCGGTCGAAATGATCGTCGTCGATGGCGGCAGCGCCGACGATTCTGTAACGATTGCGAAAAGCTTCGGCTGCCGGGTCATCGTCAGTGAGCGCCAACAACGAGCTCATCAGCTCAATCTCGGGGTAGGCGCGACGGACGCCGAAGTGTTGTGGTTCGTACATGCCGATACGAGGATTCAGCCGGCATCGTTGTCAGTTTTAGCTTCTGCGATGGAGAATCCTGGAATTCAAGGCGGTGGCTTTTGCCGGCGCTTCGCTCCGTCTTCGATTTACCTGGGCTGGTCATCCTTCGTTGCCGATCAGCGCGGTCGTATTTCCCGATACTTCTACGGCGATCAGGCGATGTTCGTTCGTCGGTCGGCGTTCGAGGCGCTGGGCGGATTCAACGAGACGCTGGATGTTGCCGAAGATCTCGATTTTTCGCTGCGCCTTCGAGAATTGGGAAAGGTCATCACTCTGCCGGGACCGGTGATTGGTTCCGCTCGGCGCTTCGTTCGGCTCGGGGCCCGCGAACAGATCCGGCGCGATCGACGCTTCGTGAAGGCGTGGATGAAGGAACAAGGCTGGAGTAACTGGCGAACTGGACGACGCTAGCTGCGAGCGTCAGCGAGTGGTCGGCTGGACGAGATATGTGCGCGCGACGTTGCCACTCGTTGCCACTCGCTGACGCTCGCAGCTACCCCACTACTCAACCACGTGAAGTACGCCTTTCATGGCACGCCAGTGACCGGGGAAGGTGCAGATGTAAGGGTAGTCGCCGGGCTCTTCGGGGGCGTAGAAAACCATGGCGTGTGAACGCGCCAGTCCGGGGCCGAGCGTGATCTGCGGCGTGGCGTGCAGCACTCGTGGATCGTCGGGGATGTAGTTCTTTTTCAGTCCGTCGGGATCACCTGCCATCATATCGGCTTTCAGACCGATGTCATCGAGCGAGCCTTTCTCGATGATCGCCAGATTGTGATACATACTGTCGGGATTGAAGAAGGTCAGTTGAACGGCGCTGCCGGCTTTGACGCTTACTTCGGCTGGATCGAAGCGCAAGTCGGCGGTGGCATTAATGCGGATGACGTTGACGATGCGGTTGTCGTATTCGGGAGGCCAGACGCTCTTGGGAATTCGTTGCATCGCTTCAAGCGCGGCAAAGGACACTGTCAGGTTACCTTGTTCGGCATAGTGGTCGGCCGTTTCGGCCAGCAGTTTGAGCGCTTCGGCATCGTGCGTCGGGAACAGCGGCAAGGCCTTGATAGCTGCGTCGTGCAGATTGACTGGATTTTTCTTATCCATCAGGCTGGCTACCAGCGGGAACAATGACTCGGGAACTTTACCTCGACCCGCAAGCGCGGCGGCGAAGGCGACCGTCGATGGCGCGGCTTTAGTTTGCGCCGCTTCGGTGATGACACCTGCGCGATACAACGCGGCTTCGGCGATGACTTTGGCGGACGGATTTTTGCCGTCAGTGATGGCCTTACGGAACAGGTCTTCATGGGCTGCCACCTCGGCGGCCGGCCAGGCCACAACGGTTGATGAAAGAACCAGCAATTGCGGGTCCGAACTCGATGCCGGTTCCGAAATCTTCTTGAGAGCCTCATTCAGCGCGGCGTCGGCGCCTCCAGCTAATACGGCGAGGGCTTTGCGATGGCTCTCGGCGGTGATGCCGTTTGCCGTTGCTTTGCGACCGAGGATTTCAGTGGCAACGGTTTCGGTCAATTCGAACTCGAGCAGTTCGCTGTCCTCGCGGAAGGGCAACAGGAATTCCTCGACAGCAGGCAGCGAGGAGCCGGCGACGTTGGTGAGGTGCAGAAAAACTTCGCGGGTTGCATGGATCAGTCCGTGATCCATTTCGCGATCGAGCACTTTGGTGGCAACCTTGAGAGCGGCTTCGGGTGACCGATGATAACTCAAACCGGTAACGGCATTGAGGCGGCAACGTTGATTTTCGTCCTCGACGGCGGCAGCGTAGAGAGCCAGTGAATCTTCACCGGACATGTGCTCCTGCCAGTAGCGAAGCGTGCGCAGGCCGGCGCTCCGGGCGTCCGCGGATTTTGAACCGAGAACTGACTTGAGAAGATCGAAGTCGTAATCATTGGCACTCTGATGCATCCATAGGGCTTCGACGCGGTCTTTTTCGTAGCCGTCAGCGTCGGCCTTTTTAGCAGCGAACCAAGCGTCGGTGGCAGCAAGAATTTCGTCCGCAGGACGCTCCTGAATTTCACGACGCGCGTGATAGACGGTGCGGGAATTGGTCGCGGTCAGCAACTCTAGAAGCTCGGGGATCGGACGGCCGACGATCTCGGGCTGCCAGTCGAGCGGACGGGTCTTGTGAGTGATGCGCCAGACTCGACCGTAAGTTTTGATGTGACGGGGATCGCGAAAGTTGTAGGTCGTATGGCCGACGATCGGGTTGTAGTAGTCGAGCATGTAGAGCGCGCCATCGGGACCGATCTGTAGGGCCACCGGTCGAAAAATGATATCGGAGCAGGACAGCATTTCGTTCTCCGAGGCATCGGTCGCCTTCGGTTGGGTGGTTTTTACGCCCGAACCCTCCTCTTCGAGCTGGTACCAGCGAATGCCGTGCCAGCCTTTCATCTGCGTGGTCAGGTACCAGCCGCGCACGTCTTCCGGAAAGTGTGCTGAATCGAGCAATTCATTGCCACACGAAGGGCGACGCCCGGGCGGTGTAAAACTAATCGATCCGCCCTCCTCGTCATAGGTCTTGTACTTGTTCGGCTTCGGATAGGTGAAGTTCGAGGTGGTGTGATCCATCCAGTAGTTCAAGCCAGGCGAGGCATCGGCCAGCATTGGGCTGCCCCATCGATCAAAGACCATGCCCCACACATTTGACCATCCGTAGGATGCGTAGACCGACAGACGCTGATCGCGGGGATCGAAACGAAACGTGGCGGCCTCATGAGCGCGCACCGGACCGTACGGAGTTTCGACCTGGGTGTTCAAAAACAAGCCCTGACCGAAGTGCAAGCGTCCGTCCGGGCTCCACTGGAACGCAGAGATAACGTGATGATTGTCTTCCGTTCCCCAACCGTGCATGAGGAACTCCTTTTTGTCGGCGACGCCATCGCCGTCCTCGTCGCTCAGACGCATCAGGTCGGGCTCGGACACAGCGTACACTTCGCGACCATTGTTGGTGAATCCGAAGCCCATCGGCAGATAGAGGTCATCGTGAAACACCGTCGACTTGTCAGCGACACCGTTCTTGTCGGTGTCTTCGAGAATGACGATCGAGTCCTTGGTCGGCACGCCGGGTTTGGCGTGTGGCTGCGACGGGATGTTCGCCACCCACAGACGACCATGGGCATCGAAGGTCATCGCCGCCGGACTGTTCAACGGAAAATCAACTTCGGAAGCGTAGAGATTGATCTGATAATCCGGATCGAGGGTAAAGGTCTTGATCGCCTCTTCGGGTGAAAGCAACACGGGCGCGGCACCGCCGACAAGGTCCGTCGCCTGAACGACGCTTGCTGATGCGAACGCGAACAACCCGCTCGCCGCGAGCAGGCCGAGAAAATGTGAACGGTTGGTGATGATGCTGGTGCGCTTCATGTTATTTTCCCTCCTTCTTGGCGTCCGCGTTCAAGCGATCAGCCTCGGCGTGGATCTTGCCGTCGAGCTCTGCCGTGAGGCGATCGAGTTCGGCCATTTCCGGCGGGTAACTGACGACACCGAACGGCTCTTTGCGCCGACCGTAGACGTACTCACCATTGATCGGGCGCCAGCGGAAAAAGAACTGCTTGTTCTTTTCGACCACCAATTGACGCAGCGGCTCGATCGAAGTCTCGACCTTGGGAATCTGCAGCCCCAGCTTGCCAGCGAGAACGTCAGCGACGATGGCGTAACCTTGGTTGTTAAAATGGATACCATTGATGGTGAACTGCGTGTCTGGGTGCTCCGCCATCAAGTTCAGCGTTGGATGGAAAAGATCGACGAAGGGCAGGCTGTTGCTCTCGGCAAAAGTCGCCATCTCGTGGGTATAGATCTCGAGCATCGCATTGCGTTCTCGAGGATCGGGAAACGGTGCCGGCAATTTTTCGTGAGCCGTCGGAGAAATCATCACCAGTCGCACGGCGCCACGTCCATCGAAATCCTTGCCCTTCAGCCGCCCCAGTAACTCGGTCATGCCTGCACGGAAGTCTTCGAGTCCCGCCTTACCGTCAAACGACTCGTTGGCACCGTAGCACATCAGGATGACGCTGGCTTTTTTGTCAGCGAGGTGATCCTCCAGTTCACCGAAATCGAGCGGACGCGGCATCAGATCTACCTCGTCCGCACTCCAGCCCATGTTGCGCAGCGTTAGATTCAACTCGGGCTTCGCGAGTTGCAGCCGAATCTCGAACTGGCCGAAATGCTGTAACCGTTCGGCGAAGGTATTGCCGATCAAGACGACGCGATCGTCCTTTTTCAACTCCAACAGGGAGTCACTGCTTTTCTGCTGAGCCTCTGCCGACGTGGTCAATAATGTCCCGACCAGCAGAGCGCCGATTGCACTCAGACAGGCTCTGCGGCGCATAAGACCCGACATACTGCGGGCTGCGTGGGACTGGAATCGTTGCTTCAACATCGGCGCAAGCGAAGAGCAAGACGCCATTACTGTCGACTACGCAATCAGGTAGCCACGAGCTTAGTTTTCGCCGCCTTCGGGAGGCGCAGGAGCCGTTGCCCCGGACTTGGCAGCATCGACCGCCATCTTTGCCTGTACCTGCACGGAACCAGCAGAAAGCGTGCCCAGCAAACCGGTGCGTTTGCCGTCTTTGATTCGCTCCAAAGTGATGCCCACGGGACTGCCATCGAGGGCAAACACGGGCACTCCATGAGCGGTGCCTACCGATGTTACGTAAAAAGTGCGATCTCCACGAAAAAGACCCGTAACGCGACCGACCAGAACCGTCGGCATAAAGTCGAAAGCCAATGACGAGCGCGACAGACCGATCACTTCGTCGGCGATTTTCACGTCGGAACTGAAAGCCGCCAGATCAACGTAGGTGAAATTCGATTTCTCAAGACGTTTGGCAACGCCTGCATCCGGCATGATAAAAGCCAGATCCGCTTCAGGGCGCTGTAAGACGACTGTGCCGGGGATGCGTGTCGAATCGCCATAGCTGATCTCGACTTTAGTGAACTCCATTTTTGCCGAGACGATATTCACCACGGCGTCCTCGTGTTTGGCACGTTGGCCGACAAAATCGATGCTGGCATCGATCGCGTAATTCGACACCACGATCAGGCCACTCGAATCGATAGTCACTCCCAGAGTACGACGCACCTGGGGCTGATCAGGCAAGGGATCGCCGCTGGTGGTCGTCTGCAACTTACCACTGGCGGAAATAACCACCAAAGCAGCTTTGTGCTTTTCGACCAATGCACGGGCACTCTCGCCTGCGTCTTGAGCGGCGCCGGTCAGCGGAGCGAGAGTCAGAGCGGAAACAGAAAACAGGGCGGCGAGGGCAGGAAACTTCATCAGGACGTCGGATTGATTCGAAAGGATATATCGAGGGGGTATTTTAAAAAGGCAGCAGGACTGCAAACAGAGCGGATCTTATAACGCGAAGGCTCGCCAGTCTAAAAGGATTTTCTCAACGGGCTTGCGCGGAAAAGACAACCTTCGCCCATCTTTTCTTGTCACCAACTGTAAAGCAGTGACGGAGATATCAGCACCTTGACCGTCGATAATTCGACGCAAAGTACTCCGAAAGCGCCGTGACAGCGGTTCCCGGCTGGAATCGATCGATTCGATCCACGCCAACGGAACACCATCTCCAACGCTATCAAAAGACCGCGATTAACGCGAGTAAAGCTCGACCACCAACTGCTCGTTGACGAGCGGATCGATCTCCTGACGCTCAGGTTTGCGGGTCAGCGTGCCGGTGAGGGCATCGCGATCCAAGGTCAACCAGTCAAGAACTGGACGGGCCTGGGTCGAGTCAAGCAAACGCATGGCGAGTTGCTTCGAGCGAGTGCCTTCGCAAATGGTGATCACGTCACCAGCCTTGCACTGATACGAAGCGATGTCGACGCGACGACCGTTGACCTGCACATGGCCGTGATTGACGAACTGACGCGATGCGCGACGGGTGCCACCAAGACCTAGACGGTAAGCGACGTTGTCGAGACGAAGTTCAAGCAACTCAAGAAGGATTTCACCCGTGATACCACGGCGGCGTTGAGCTTCAGCAAAGTAGCGACGGAATTGTTTTTCAAGAACCCCGTATTGAAAGCGGAGCTTCTGCTTTTCAGCAAGGGCAACGGCGTAGTCAGAACGCTTGCGACGTCCAGCGCGGACACCGTGCGGTCCCGGAGGGTAGTTGCGGCGCTCAAGCGCTTTCGAAGGACCGAAGAGTGCGACGCCGAAGCGACGGCTGATTTTGTCGGTAGGACCGGTGTATCTCGCCATGGTAAAGTCTGGTAGAAAAACTAAAAATTGAAAAACGAAACAGCAGGCTAAACGCGACGCGCTTTCGGCGGACGGCAACCATTGTGCGGGATCGGAGTGACGTCTTTGATCAGCGTCACATCGACACCCAATCCCTGAACGGCACGCACGGCTGACTCACGGCCAACACCGGGGCCTTTGACGCGCACTTCAGCGGACTTCAAGCCGTGCGCCATCGCTTGGCGGCAGGCATCCTGCGAGACCAACTGAGCGGCATAAGCGGTGCTCTTACGTGAACCGCGAAAGCCCATCTTACCAGCGCTCGACCAGCCGAGAACGTTGCCGCTCATGTCGCTGACGGATACGATGGTGTTATTGAAAGTAGCGTAGACGTGGACGATGCCCGCATGAACGTTCTTACTGCCCTTGGCTTTAAGAATCTTCGGTGCGCCACCTTCGTCGGGGTCGAGCTCAGCAAAGATGTCGGCAGCCGTCTTCGGCCTGTCGTCTTCTTTCTTCTTTTCTTCTGCAGCTGCAGCCGCAGCCGCAGCCGCTGCCT
>JBBKXR010000098.1:0-3513 GCA_037969585.1 Verrucomicrobiales bacterium | reverse complement strand
ATTTCGGTGGCATCGACATAGTTGTCAGCAACGCCGGCATTTTCACTGCCGGCGCTTACCTCGAAAATCTCGAAGCCAAAAACTGGGATCTAAGTATCGCGGTGAATCTGACAAGTCATCAGAAGCTTCTCAAGTACACCATCCCTTACTTACACAAGGGCAAGGATCCTGCCGTCGTGCTGGTCGGCTCGCGCAATGTCAACGCTCCCGGCGCCGGAGCCGCTAGTTACTCCTGTGCCAAAGCGGGCCTCACCCAGCTGTGCCGCGTCGCTGCGCTAGAGTTGGCTCCTAAAGGCGTGCGCTGTAACATCATCCATCCGGATGCCGTCTTCGACACCAAGCTGTGGACCAAGGAAAATCTCGAACGCAGCGCCGAGCGCTACAATATGACCGTCGAGGAATACAAAACCCGCAACCTGCTCAAAACCGAGATCAAGTCGAAGAACATCGGTGACATGGTCGCCGCCATGGCCAGCCCACTATTCGGCAAAACGACCGGTGCTCAGGTGCCCGTCGACGGCGGTAACGATCGGGTGATCTAAGCGTGGTGCAGTTTTGTAAACTGCATCGGTGGACGAGTTCTCTGTTCCACTATGTGATAGAAAGGCAGATTAAAAATCCGCCCCACTCTACACTTCCGCCCCACTGGCGACGTTCATCCCGTAGTCCAATTTGGGCGGAGTGTCAGCAATCTTGTCGACGGCGGCGAACAACTCCTGGTATTTCTCCTGAAATAGATCGCCGATCAGTAGATCGGTTAGCACTTCGTGCATGCCCATATTCTTGCGAATCAGTTTGCCGAAGCTGAAATCTTCGTCGTAAAACGCGTAGACTATCTTGCGCATTCGCTCCATTGCGGCGCAGACTTCAGTCCCGTAGGCCTCGAAGCGCTTAGCTGAAGAGTCTCCGGCTGCGAGTGCCGCCTCGACCGCGTCTGCGGCCAGTTCGCCAGTTTTCAAGGCAAGAAAAACCCCCGACGAAAACACCGGATCGAGAAATGCGAAAGCGTCACCGACCAGCACCACGCCATCGCCGGCACAGTACTTCGAGCGATAACTGTATTCCCCGGTGACCCAATACTCGCCGACTTGTTTTCCCCCTTCGAGATGATCCTTCACCCATAGATTTTTTTCGATCTCACGGTTGGTGATCGCGGCTAAATCACGACTGTCGGAGTAAAGGTAATCCCTCTCACCCACCACACCGAGGCTGACCCGATCGTCGCGCATTGGGATGTACCAGATCCACCCCTTCTCGGGCAGGTAGCACACGGTCGTCGAGCCTGCGTCGAGGCCTGGATCACGCTTCGCGCCTTCGTAATAAGTCCATATGCCGATCTTATTTAAAGCTGGGTCCCGGGTGCGCCACTTTGACTTGCTCGCCACCAAGGCATCGCGCCCGGTCGCATCAATCGTGATCGGTGCGTGGTAGTTCTTCTCGCCTGCTTCGCCATCGGCGACGCTGACCCCGACGACTGCACCCGAATCATCGCGGATGACGTCCTTCACCTTAACTTCGTCATATGCGTCAGCGCCTTTTTCACGCGCGTTATTGAACAGCATTTGATCGAAATCCTTGCGCTCAACTTGCCAACTCACCGACGACGGATGGTCCCGATGTTCGAAAAAGTAGAATGGCTTAGAGACCTTGCCACTCATTCCGGCAAACTGAACGCTTTGCTTTTGGGTGAAGCCGATCTCGTCCATCTTATCGACGACGCCGAGTCGCTCGAACGTGTACCAGCAGAAAGGCATCAGCGATTCACCGATGTGATAGCGTGGAAATTTTTCCTTTTCCAATAATAACACCTTGCGGCCATTTTCCGCCAATAAGGCCGCCGCCGTACACCCCGCCGGGCCGGCACCGATAACGATAACGTCGTATTCTAAGGATGAAGATTTAGGCATCGGTAAACGTGTCGAACGTTTAAAGGATTCGCGATTACTTTACGGTTCCGATCCAGCGTTCGGATTCATCACTTTTTGGCAGGATCTCGACAATGTCGGCAAAAACCTGACCCTCCGCGTCCAGCAGTTGATTGCACCGTCCATGCAACTGTGTGCCCAAAGGCTGCGCCAGAGCGTCGCCGATAATCTCATCGGCAGGCACCGAAAAGTACGCTGAAGGGCTGCCGTGGTGATCAATCTTGTAGTCGCCGAGGATGCCGCCGAGCGGAACCCTGCCTTTGACAATCGCATCGCGAACTTCCGGCTCAAAACCCGCCAGCTGAATCGCAATCGCACCGAACTCGACCGGGATATCGGACGCGGCGCTGCGCAAGATCACGAAGCGCAGCAAAAAGTTATCGTTCACCTCCCGCTCCAGCACTTCAAGGTAGAGTTTGCTGTGATGAAACGCCGCCAAAGTCGGCGTCATGTCGTTTTCGTGCACCAGCAATGATCGATACGGATAGGGCATTTCCTTACCGCTGAGGAATTTGAAATCCGGCAGATCCAGTTCGCGTTTTTCGTAGAAAAAATGCAGCGGCATCAGCCAATGCAAAGCCTGCGCTAATTCGGTGTCAGCGGAGTCGCGGGTCGAAATCGGATCAGAGGCCATGAGCGATGAGCGATGAAGACTGGGTCAGAGACATTCGAATCACACCGCAGTTTAGGCATATCGAGCATCACGGTGTTGCGGCAAAAAGAAACCGCCTAACAGGCGATCGATCTGCAGCATCCCATCACGATTCAGCACGATGGCATCGTTTTCTTTTTCAACCTTGAGAAATCCCATCTCAGCGATCACCGCCAGGTGGCCGGCAAAACGTTCGGTGACATCGACACCGTATTTTTCCTGATAGTACGAAATGCGCGTCCGCCCCAGTTTCAGCTGAAGCACAAACTCACGCACCAGGCGCTCCTCGGCGTCCGTCTCGTAAGCGCGGTAGATCGGCAATTTACCTTCGTCCACACCCATCATGTAGGGACCGACATCGTGCTGGTTCTGATAGTGAATGCCCTTCAGATGGCCGAATGACGCAACGCCCATCGCTAACAGATCAGCGCCTTCCCACAGACTGTCTCGATATAGGAATTTGGTTTTGTCAGGGTCCTTCACCACCGTGTAGGCACTCGAGACCGTGTAGCCCGATTTTACGAACTCGTCGAAGGCGTAGTCGACCCAGCGGCGCTTGGTTTCCCAATTGGCGACAGGAGCGATCTCCTTGCTGTTGGCCTGCATCGACTTGTAAATCTCCGTATTGAACGGGATCTCCATCTGGTAAATGGTCACGCAATCGGGGCTGTACTCGAGCGCCTGCTCCACGCAGCGCTTCCAGTTGTCCTCGGTCTCATCCATCATGCCCGCGATCAGATCGATGTTGAGCTGGGGAAAATCCAGGGCCTTGGAGAATTTGATCGCGCGGTGCAGCTCCTGTGAGCGATGTGCCCGGCCATTCAGTTCAAGGATGTGATCGTCGAAATTTTCAATGCCGAGACTGAGGCGAGTGACGCCAATCTCGCGAATTTTCTCCAATTTTTTCTCGGTCAGAGTGCCCGGCTCGCATTCGAA
>JBBKXR010000097.1:0-4944 GCA_037969585.1 Verrucomicrobiales bacterium | reverse complement strand
CGCTCGGCGATTTCCGCCCGGAGCTGCTCGTTCAGGCTCTCAGCCGTTTCGGTGAGTTTATGCTGGCGCAGCGAACCGACGAGAAGGGCCTCGTTCATCGCGACGGTCGTTTCGTGAGTGTTCGTACTTTCGGTCACCTGAATCATGACGCCGACGGGCGATTCGTCCGCCATCAAAGGCCACATCGTGTACGACCAGAACAATGGATGGGACTTGGAGGTGGCCTTTTCCGTGTGATTCAGAGATGTGCCCGTGCGAAAGACCTGTTCGACCAGGTTGACACATTTATCCCGATCCGGCAGCAGTTCGGAGAAGGGCGTCCCGACGATTTGCTCCACCGATTTCCCGATGAGTCGGCAAAAGGCGGGATTCACATAACTTACGATGCGCGTCGCCCCCTCCACCGTGGCCATCGGTAACGGCGCATGTTCGAGGGAGAGACTCGAGACGGCGTTCGGCTCTTTTGCCGATGGAGGTTCCGTGGTCATCGGGATTGTTCAGGCTACTGCTTCGCCTTCGGTTCGGGCGTGGGATCCTCCCTCTTGCCGACCCGTGTCGGTATCCCGGTGGTGAGACCGGTATAGTCGGTCTGACGCGGACCGATCACCACGACCCCCCGATCCGTAATGACATACTCGCGGATATCCTTGCTGTGATTGCCGCCCCGCATCTTCATGATCACCATCACCTTGCGAATCTGGCCGTCGATCTCCACATAGCGCATCCGCAGAATGTCGTCGGTGAGAAAGGAGATCGCGTAATGGCTGAGCGGCATAGCAGTGAAGGAATCCTCCACTTCGACGGTGCTGAGGATGGTGACTCCGGCACCGGTCAGCGCCGCGATCATGCGATAGAGCGACTCCCGAAAGTCGGTCCGGAATCCGGGTGCCAAAGCCATTTCGAAACCCACCAGGGAATCGATCACGAGCCGCTTGGCGCCGGTCCGCTCGATCGCGTCGAGGATGGCCTGCATGGTCTCGTCCACCGACAGGTCGAGGGGTCGGAGGTAGAGCATCTCGAGCTTGCCCGTCACCTGTGGCTCCTTCAGATCGAGCCCGAAACCGCAGGCGCGGTCGGTGTATCCCTCCGGGCGTTCCTCGAACAACGCCATGATCGCCGACTCCCCATTTCGAAGTCCCTCGGAAATGAAGTGCGTGGCCAGCGCGGACTTTCCGGTCCCCGAAGGGCCCGCCACGAGAAGGCTGTCGCCCTCGAGGATCCCTCCGCCCATCATCTGGTCCAGCTCTGGAATGCCGCTGGAAAGACGCCGCCGCCCCGGTTTCCGCTTCTTGCCGGTCAATCCCAGCGTGCGGGGGAAGGCCTGTAGTCCGTCATCGCTGATGCGGATGGTGTGCAAGCCGGGCACGGATTCCTGGCCGCGCAGCTTCATGATCTGCATCTTGCGCACCACCGAGTTTCTCTCCGTCACCTGCCAGAGCCAGATGAGTCCGTCGGCGATGGTGAACAGCGAATTGTCCCGGATCTCCGACTCGGCGTATTCGCCGACGAGGTAAGTCGTGGCCTCCCAACTGGTGAGAAACTGCGCGAGTCGCAGGATGAAGCTCTCCAAGTCCGCCTCGTTCGCGCTGCTTATCGCCCTGCGTACCACTGTGCGAAAGGAATCCACCACCACGATGCCGGGGCTGACGGTCGTGACCTGCTTGACGATCTCCGCGAAGACCGCGTCCAGATCCTGCCCCAACACCACGTCGGCCAAGTTGATGAAGCGGATGGACTTGCCCAGCTTGGATTCTTCGAAGAAGGAAAACTGCTGCTGATAACGCAGCATCTTGATCGCGGGTTCGCCGAGGACGGTGAAGTAGAGGGCGGGTTTCTCGGGTGTCGCGTTGGCGAAGACGAGCTGATGCGCGAGCGTGGTCTTGCCGCAGCCGGGCGTACCGGCGATGATGTTGAAGGAAAACTCCGGAATGCCTCCGCCGAGGATATCGTCGAGGCCGCGCACGCCGGTCGGCAGTTGGCGAATCGCGACTTTTGCCGATTCGCTCACCTTTGCCCGGGTCGCGTTGCGTTTCGCTGCTGCGTTTGTTTTTTTCATGGTCAATGTCAAATCTTGAAATTTAAATTCTTGGCGGGCAGCTTCGGCCAGACTTCGCGCACCAATTGCAGCGTCAGCCTTTCGCCGATAAAGGCCACCAGCAGTCCGATCAACTGGGCGACCAGCACCACCCCGCCCTCGGTTACTTCATCGGGATCAACCGGCTCCTCGGACGGGCCCGGTGCTTCCAAATTACCGTCGCTGCCGACCCGGCGGCGACGTAGCCAGGGGACCTCCGCGCCGGCGAGTGCGAGCGCACGCATCAGAAGCGCGCGCGAGCCGTCCTTTCCCATGAGCGTCGCGATATGCGTTCGCATCCTGTCAGGAACAGCGAATGCTGCGGACGCTCCTTGAGCGACAGATCGGACTCCCGCCTCATGGGCAATGAGACGCCCGGCGAAATTCCGCATCTGTGGAGTGGCTCGGTTCATTCTATTAGGAGCCTTGAGACGCCGTCCGCGATGCGGGCCTTCAAACGGGATCCATTCCTGAAAGCGCCGAAGTTCAGCCTATCGGCGGAGAGCAGAACCGACAAGGCAATTGAACAACGCCGAATCGAATCAGGATGGTCCTCATGCTGATTCTTTACGAAATAAAATAGGCTCAGCGAGCGCCGTCCTCTATGGGGTGTTCACCCCATAGAGGACATGCCACGAGGGGGATAGGCTATGAAGTATCCCTGCTAGTGTTGAGCCAAGCCTAAACTGGCGGGTCCAGGAAGTAGGATGGGATTGCATCCCGTCCCCGTTGCGTTGGCGAACGAGTCGTGCGGTAAAAATCACAGTGCAGCCACATCAACCGTAATTTGAATGCCTTGGGAGCCGGTGGAACTCGCACGACGCTCGGGACGGCTTACAAAGCCATCCTACGATATCTCCATCGACGCCTACCTTCGATCCGTCAGTTTAGATGTGGTCATGCGCTAGTGCTCATGATCGAGGTGGGAGCAACTCCTCTTTGGGTGCTCATCCCGGTAGGGTAACACCCCATTGAAACGGCACAGGTGTTCTTTACGATTGGAATTTGGACAAACTCCCCCACGCCATGTTCCGCAATATTCCCTTCGCCCGTGTCAACTGGATCACAAGTTCGTTTCTCATCGGCACCTTTCTCATCGCCCTCACAGGCGTGCCACTCTACATCTGGAAATACGGCATCGACTGGTTCCAGATCCTGCTATTCTGCGTGATGTTCGCCGCAACCGGCTTTTCCATCACGCTCGGATACCATCGGCTTTTCTCCCATTTGACCTTCCAGGCGCATTGGTCTGTCCGCCTGTTCACGCTTCTCTTTGGCGCGGCTGCGTTTGAGAATTCCGTGCTGCTCTGGTGCACCCAGCATCGGAATCACCACAAGCACGTCGATCACGAGGAGGATCCCTATTCAATCAGCAAGGGTCTTTTTCATGCGCACATCGGCTGGCTCATCTTCAAGCTGATGCCAGAGCCACCGTTCGACAATGTCGGTGATTTGAAGCGCGACAAACTCGTTGTTTTCCAACATCGCTACATTCACATCATTGCGATCACGATGGGCTTCGGGTTTCCTGCGCTGCTGGGTTTCCTTTGGAATGGTTGGGTTGGAGCACTCGGAGCATTTCTGATCGCCGGTGTCGCTCGTGTGGTCGCTTTGCAGCACTGCACGTTCTGCATCAACTCGCTTTGCCACTATCTCGGTTCCCGCCCGTATTCCGAGCGCTGCAGTGCCCGCGATTCATGGCTCATGGCTCTCGTTACCTTCGGCGAGGGCTATCACAACTATCACCACGAGTTTCAGCACGACTACCGGAATGGGGTGAGGCCCTGGCATTTCGACCCCACCAAGTGGATCATCTGGACCTTCTCGAAAATCGGCCTCGTTAAGAACCTTCGTCGTGCTCCGGAGGAGAAGATCACAGCTGCCATGCGCGATGTGCGACGCAAACGGAACGAACCCGAAGGTTATCCAGCAAGTTCAACCCGGATAATTCCACAGATCTTTCCAAGCCGACTTGAGGAATCGCGGGCAGCGCTACAATCAGCGACAGACGAGTGATCAAGAGGCAACTGTTTGCATGGGCCTGAAAGGCCGAAACATGCCAGCCCGGGTTGCAGCGAGCCCCGCGAGCGAAGGCCTGGGGAAATTTGCAGTGACGACACCAGCACTGAAAGTGCGAGACAAGTGAACCATCACGGTCTCGAAGCGGCGGCACATTGTCTCGCGCTTTCAACGCTGGCAAAACATTGGCACAGGTGCCCGGGCCTTTCGGCCAGGGCTAACATGTCACGGCCTTTCAGGCCTGATTTGTATCTAATGATCAGGGTTGAAGGGCGTGCATTGGCTTCGCCCGTACAGAGGAACGCCCTCGGAAAGACAAACTCCCGGGGGCATTCGTGGATTTCAGTTGCCTGGCAGCGGGGCTACTACGCCTTACTGCCGGTCACGGCATTGATGATGAAGAGCACGATGGCGATGACGGCCAGGATCCACGCAATGTGGATGGCCATGCCCATCACGCCACTGAAGCCGAGGACGCCCGCAATTAGTGCGAGCACGAGGAGGCCAATAGCTAAACGAATCATCTTTTCCTTTCCTTTCTATTTTGGGTTAGTTCCCGAAGCCGCCAGTCAGCGGCGTCCGGGTGCGATCGGGTCGTAGCGGGCCGGTTATCCGGCCGAAATTAACTGCAGGAATTTCCATTTTCGCCCCCGCCGCTCGGCCACCGCGCACCGCCCCGGGTTGAAGGGCATGCAGAGACAGGGTCCTTTCGGTTGGGGATTGCTTCGGTTCCCGGACGGCGCTCCGGACGATCAGTTCCGTGCGTAATTCGAGTGCATTCATTGGCCTCACCATAGGGGCGTGCGCGCGGCTATGCTATGGGGTGTAACCCTACTTGATCGGTCCGTAAG
>JBBKXR010000096.1:0-4046 GCA_037969585.1 Verrucomicrobiales bacterium | reverse complement strand
CTATCAGTGGGCGTTCACGACGTCGCCGGTGTGCTCTACCTCGCGTTCGGCGATGATGACCGGATTTCAGCAGAACTACATCGGTGCTCATCATCATCGGACGGATGACAAAAAGCCCTTGCCGTATGGTATCAAGCCGATCCCGCATCTGTTTGCCGACGCGGGCTACTACACGGCATTGATGAGTTGGAAAACGGACTGCAATTTTCTGCCCGACAGCAAAGGGGAATTGTTCATGGGCGAGGATTGGAACGGGCGCAAAGACAGGCAGCCGTTTTTTGCCCGTATCACGTTCGGCGGTACGCACCGTCCGTGGAACCGCGATCCGCAGCGCCCCATCGACATCGCCGATGTGGAGCTGCCTCCGTATTATCCGGATACCGAATTCATCCGCCGCGACTGGGCCAATGGTCTCGAGCAAATGCAGCTGGTCGATCGTGAAGTTGGTGCTTTGTTGAAACGACTCGACGACGAGGGTCTGGCAGAAAATACTATCGTGTTCTTCATCGGCGATCACGGGCGTTGTCACATTCGCGGCAAGCAGTTTCTCTACGATGAAGGCACGCGCATTCCGATGATCTTGCGCTGGCCCGGCAAGGTCGATGCCGGTCAGGTGAGCGAAGATCTGGTGTATTCGATCGACATTTGCGCGACCATTCTCGAGGCTGCTGGCATCGATGCGCCGGTGCCGCTGCACGGTAAAAGCCTGTTCAGTGACGAAGTGAAAAACCGTCAGTATACCTTTGCCGCCCGCGACAAAATGGACGACGCCCACGACGCGATGCGCTCGATTCGATCGAAGGACCACAAGCTGATTCTTAACCTCATGCCGGAGCGCGCTTACTGCCAGTTTAGTCACTACAAAGAGGGATCTTACCCGCCGCTCGCCGAGCTGAATGTGCTGGCTCTCGAAGGCAAATTGACCCCGGAGCAGGCCGCATTCATGGCGCCGAACAAGCCGGAGATCGAGATGTTCGATTTGAAAAAGGATCCACACGAAGTTCACAACATCGCCGACGATCCCACCTGCGCGGAAGCGAAGTCAGAGCTACTCGCCGAGTTGGAAAAATGGCGCAGCGAAGTGATCAAAGACCAAGGCGTTTCCGACGATTTTCGTGCGCTCGGCATTTTCCCCGAGACCTGCCCTACGCCGACCGTGGGCGAGTGGGTTGAGCAGAATGAGAAGAACTTCGATTTCGGCAAATACGGATCGCCGTCATGGTATCCTACACGGACGCTGGAAGAGTGGAAGAAGGTGCGCAAAATGTGGGAGCCCTACGTGTTTCGTGGCCCCGATGAAAAGGTCGCCCGACCGGTGATTCCATTCACCAAGAAGGCCAGGGACAAAAAGAAGCAGACCGCGAAGGCGGCAAAATGAAATGATATGACAGACTATCCCAAAACCTCCCGCCGCTCCGCGATTCAATATCTTTGTGCTTCGGCTGCGGCCGGCTATTTGCCGAACGCGCTCGGGGAGGCGAGGCCGCAGGTCGCGGAGTTTCCCATCGGTGCCTGTGACTGGACGATCGGAAAGCAGCAGGACATCGCAGCCTTCGACGTTGCGCAGCAGATCGGTCTCGAAGGTCTGCAGGTCAGCTTCAGCACTCCCGGATCGGAATTTGATCTGCGCGACAAGAAGGTTCGCGAGCAGTACTACCAACGCGTCGATGAGACCGGTATCCAGCTCGCTTCGTTGGGCATGGGAATTCTTAACAAGCTACCGCTGGCCACGACTCCAGAGGCGATCGGGTGGGTCAGCGATGCCATCGATGTCATGGCGGCGATGCACACGGAACAACCTGACAAAGCCACCAATATCTGCCTGTTGGCATTTTTTGGCAGTGGTGACATCAACGGCAAGCCGGAGCTGATGGAGGCGGTCATCAAGAAGCTGAAGACCATCGCAAGGAAAGCAGAGGACAACGGCGTGGTGCTTGGGATCGAATCACTTCTATCGTCCGACGATCACTTGAAAATTATTGACGGTGTCGGCTCGCAGGCGATCCAGGTTTACTATGACTCGGCAAACTCGCTGCGCATGGGCTACGACATCTACGCGGAAGTCGAGCAGCTCGGGTCCGAGCGGATCTGTCAGGTTCACTGCAAGCAGGACGATGCTCTCATCGGCGAGGGTAATGTTGATTTTGCCAAATTCCGTTTGTCGCTGGAGAAGGCCGGTTACCGTGACTGGCTGATCATCGAGGGCTCGAAGCCTAAGGGAGCGGAAGTGGTAGACGCGTATATAAAGAACTTCGCCACGCTCGACGGTCTATTTCGAAAGCCGGCCTGACATTTTTTCATCCTCGCTGACGATCAGTCCTAGCTACCTCCCCGAAGCAGAACGAAGCCAGACGACAAAGGGGCCGCAGCCCGAAGGGGCGGCAAAAAACGTTTTCGACGAAGCCGCATTATCAATACCCAAAATTACAGTAGATTTTTCGTGCATGGGTTTTTCAACCGTCTGGGGATTATGGGCTGCGGTGACAATACCCTGACATACACACGCCGAACATCGATCAGCTCGCCGACGACGGTGTGTTGTCTGACCGTGCTTACATCACTCCCTCGATTTGCACGCCGAGCCGACTTTCCAGTTGGGCGCCTGGCCTTTGCGTTCGTTGGTTTCTCCAGCGACCAGAGCCCGTGGACGGTTCGCGTTCGCGACAACTAATTCCATTGATTCAACTCGCTCAGCGGCGCTGAAAAGCGGTGAGTCGGTTGAATACTTTTTGCACGGTGGGTGTCAGGCGGGTCTTGTTGTAGAGGTCGCCGGTTTGGCGGATGACTTCGGCGAGGGTTGGGTAAGGGTGGATAACTCCGGCCAGAGAACCGAGCCCCATGTCCGCTTTGATAGCTACGCTGATCTCACTGATCATGTCGCCGGCGTGGGGACCAACCAGGGTGGCGCCGAGAATTTTGTCGGTGCCTTTGCAAGTATACACCTTGAGGAAGCCTTCGGTTTCGTCCTCGAGGATGGCACGGTCGAGATGTTCGAAGGTTTTGGTAAAGGTCGAATATTCGATTTTCTGATCTTTGAGATCTTGTTCGTAAAGGCCGACATGAGCGACTTCGGGATCGGTGTAGGTGGCCCACGGAATGAGCAGGTCGCTGACTTTGTCTTTGCCGAAAAACAGCGAATTGCGGATCACGATCCGGGCCATGAAGTCGGCCATGTGGGTGAACTGGTATTTGCTGGCGACGTCACCGACGGCGAAAATTTGCGGGTTGGTGGTGCGCAGATGGTCGTCGACTTCGATGCCCATGCGCTGATCGTAGGCGACGTTGACTTCTTCCAGTCCGAGTCCGGCGACGTTTGGCTTGCGGCCAGTGGCCACCAGCAGGGCATCGAATTCGATCGATTTCTCATCGCCGTCCTGTTCGTAGATGACGGTGATCGGATTTCCCGGGCCATCGCTGACGACTTTTTTGTAGCTGCTGTTGAGGATGAAATTGACGCCGTCGCGGCGCATCGATTCTTCGACAATTCTGGCGGCGGTCGGGTCTTCTTTGGGCAGGATGCCGTCCTTCCGGGAGAATACCGATACCTCCGATCCAAAACGCTGAAAGCACTGCGCCAACTCCATGCCGATCGGGCCGGCACCGATGACGCCGAGACGGGGTGGCAGTTCGGTCAGGTTGAAGATGTTTGCGTTGGTGAGGTAGGGGGCGTCGGCGAGCCCTTCGATGGGTGGAATGGCGGCGCTGCCGCCGGTGGCGATGACGGCTTTGGCAAACTCGAGTGTCTTGCCGTTGACTTCGACGGAGGTGGGTCCGGTGAATTTTCCTTTGCCGATAAAGACATCGACGCCGAGTTCCTGGCTGAAACGCTCTGCTGAATCGGCGGGGGAAATGTGGGCGCGCAGTCGGCGCAGTCGTTCCATGACTTTCGGGAAATTGACTTTGACCGGTCCGGTTTCGACGCCGAAGTCCCCGGCCTTGCGTGCCATCGCGGCGTCGGCGGCCGGGGTCGTGAGGTGAGCCTGCTGGCGCCAGTAGCGCAATGGCAAACGGGCACGGCGGGGAGCGACGAGGCCCTGAACCTCGCG
>JBBKXR010000095.1:0-24065 GCA_037969585.1 Verrucomicrobiales bacterium | reverse complement strand
CACCCGTCCGGCGTCTCGACCTGGTTCCGGACCGAACCGGGAAAATCTCTGACCGCAAAAGCGCTGCGCAAGATCGCCCATCATTCCGCGTTCCTCAATGCCATCGAAACCGCGTGCCACTGAACCCTACGAAATGGCGACACCGACCGACAACTCTGCTGGGATCACGCTGGCGACACCGCTGGACGAAGCGACGGCGCAGCGCATCAGCAAGAAGCAGTGGTCGGGTCTGGAGGCGCTGGGCATCGCGACGGTTGGCGATCTGATTTCGCACTATCCTCGTCGCTACGAAGACCGCCGCGAGTTTGGGGTCATGCCGACCGGGCCGAGTGAGGTCGCGGTTTGTCTAAAAATGGAAGTCGTCGATACCCGCGTGCGTCGGTTGGGCGGCAAGCGGACGATTTTTGAGGCGGTGGTCGATCAGCCGGACGGCGGCAGCGCGCTCGGCGGCACCTTGGTGCTGCGCTGGTTTAATCTGCCATTCATGAGCAAGGTGCTGGCGGTCGGTCACGAACTGGTGGTTTACGGAAAAACCAAACAGAGCGGTCAGCGCCTGGTGATGGATCATCCGGATATCGAAATCATCGATCCCGACGACCCGGTGGCGGCGCGCATTCACCTCGATCGGATCACGCCTGTGTATCCACTGGCGTCGGGAATCAATCAACGGCGAATGCGTACGCTGATGTTCGAAATCCTCGAACAGATCACCGATGACGTTTTGCCCGACCTGCTCGTGCCGACACCCGACTGGGCGAAGGCGCTGAAGATCTGGCGCGCGCGCGCCCTGCGCCAGGTTCATTTTCCCGACACCGATGAGAGCTTGCTGGAGTCGCGTCGCTACCTGGCGCTGGAGGAATTTGTCGCGCTGCAACTGAACGTATTGCAGCGCCGCGCGGAGTACGAAAAAAAGGGTGGCGTAGCGCGTCCGAGCGAAGGTTTTCTGCTCAAGGATCTGCTCAACAGCTTGCCGTTTCAGCTGACCGGCGCGCAGTTGCGATGCGTCGATGAAATCCGCTCCGATCTGATCTCAAACCGGCCGATGAATCGCCTGCTGCAGGGCGATGTCGGCTCGGGCAAGACTTTGGTGGCTTTGTCAGGCATGTTGCTGGCAGTCGAGGCGGGTTATCAGGCGGCGCTGATGGCACCGACGCAAATTCTCGCGGAACAGCATTTTCTCGGCATTCAGCGACTGCTCGAGCCGCTCGACATCCGCGTCAGTTTGCGCACCGGATCGAAGCATGAAGATGGATTTTTGCCGCTGATGGCCGGTGGTGAGCCGCAGATCATCATCGGTACTCACGCGCTGATTCACGACAAGGTCGAGTTCGAAAATCTCGGCTTCGTGGTCATCGATGAGCAGCATAAATTCGGTGTCTCTCAGCGCAGCAAACTGATCGCGCAGGGCCATGTGCCGGACGTACTGGTGATGACCGCGACGCCGATCCCGCGCACGCTGACCCTTTCGATCTATGGCGATCTCGACGTGTCGATCATCGATGAACTGCCGGCCGGTCGCGGTAAGATCGTCACCGGTATCCGCGGCATCGACAAGACCGAAAAGGCGGCGGCATTTATCCGTGACCAGCTGGAGGAAAACCGTCAGGCGTATATCGTCTATCCGCTGATCGAGGAGTCTGAGAAGGTCAAATCGCTGGCCGCCAGTGTCGAGTTCGACAAGTGGAACAAGCGCTTCGAACACTTCGAGTGCGGCCTGATTCACGGGCGAATGCCGCCGCTCGAAAAGGAACAGGTGATGAAAGATTTCCGCGACGGCAAGCTGGATGTGCTGGTCGCGACGACGGTGATCGAGGTCGGCGTTGATGTGCCCAACGCCAACGTCATGCTGATCTACAACGCTGAACGTTTTGGCTTGGCGCAGTTGCATCAGTTGCGCGGCCGCATCGGTCGCGGCGAACACAAGAGCTACTGCGTGCTGATGGTTGATCCGAAGAACAGCGAGGCGATGGAAAAGCTCCGCGTCATGGAGGAAACCACCGACGGATTCAAAATCGCCGATGCTGATCTGCGCATGCGCGGTCCTGGCGAAGTGCTCGGCACGGCCCAGAGCGGGCTGCCCGATCTAAAGCTCGGTGATCTGGTCACCGACACCGATTTAGTCAAAGAAGCCCGCGAAATCGCCGCAGAAATTTTGCGCAACGATCCGCAGCTCAAACAGCCGAATCACCAGACGTTGGCAGCCAGGTTCGGCGGCGGACGGGCTGGCGGGCAACTCAGCTGAGCTGTGCTACGGCAAGCCGACATTGCAGAGCGGCCCGATATTCGATATAGAAGAAAGGGGCGGCAACTGTCGCCAGTCTCACTCCCGAAACCCTATATTCCGATGTCCGCTATTTTTAGATTGGCTTTTTCGTTCGCGCTGCTCGGCGCGATCAGTGTTTTTTCGTGCCCCCAAGCTGGAGCTCAAGACGTCAGCGGCGTGCGCGTCTGGACTAACAATGTCGGTGAGGAGACCAAGGCAACGCTGGTCACCTTCGATGACGAAAAGGTGACGGTTGACCGCAAGGACGGCACCAACCTGGCGACGATGGCGATCGCAAATCTCAGCTTCGAGGATCAGGCTTTCCTGGCTGGAGTGAAGGCGTTCCGCACTAGCGGTGCGAGTGGCAAGCCCTGGCCGGAGCAAACATTTGCCCCGGTCGTTGACGTCGTAGCGCTTGCCGAAGATCGACGCTACCAGTCGAAACATTTCGACATGCTCAGCGAGCACGAAGTCAGTGCTGAATTTTTGGCAGCAGCCGTGAACGTTCTCGAGGGAACCTTGACCGCAGTCAAAGCGCTGCCCTTCGATATTCGCCCGATACCGCAAACGGGCGTGGATCATTTCGTCACGGTATTTAATGCTCCGGACGATCTAAAAGCGAGAATCGCCAACCGCTATCGTATCCATCCAGAGGAGCCACACCACGGGGCTTACCTCGCGCAGCAAGGCGTTCTGCTGGCATCTTACGCTGCGTTTGGCGGGGTGGCGGGCGGAAATCAGGTGGTGCTCGACCCCAGTCTTGAACCGGATGCCAGCACGCTCATCCATGAGCTTTCCCATCAGTTTATGGACCGCATGCTGCGCACTTTCCCACACTGGTTCAACGAAGGCCTGGCGGAGTATCTCGCCTTGATCCCTACTTCGGGCGGCAATTTTCGCTTCAACGAAGCGGAGGCGGGCCTCAAGGTAGCCCTGAAGAATCGTTATCACACCGAAGCACCGGAGATGATTCATCCACGTGACATCTTCACCATGGACAATCCCACGCCCTGGGACACCAGCCTCGACGGTTACCGATCGTCTATGCTTCTGATCTACTACCTGATTCATTTGGAAAATGGCACGAAGGGCGAATCGGTGGCAAAAATGATCCGCACTATGCGAGCGATCGATGACCGTGCCTCGAGTCTGGTCGCGGAGTACAACGCGGCGCTGGAAGATTTCAGACCGAAGAGCGAGGAGTTCAACGTCGCCATCGATCGCTACAACAAAGAGGTCGAATCGTTTCGCAAACAAATGGCGACCAACGGCGGCGACAGCCCGGTCCGAGTCGGCGGTGGCGAGGCTGGCGACGGAGCGCCGGTAGTGGTCGGCAGCATTAGCAGAGTGCGCCCGGTAGTTCCTAAGCAACTCGTGGTTCCTAACATCCTTCAACACAGCCGCAACGGTAAACCGGTCGATACCGCCGCGTTCTCCAGTTCGCTGGCGTTGCAAGCCATCATGCAGGGGCGTGACTACGATCAACTGGCCGCAGACATCGTTCGGGGTTATGAACGCATCGGCGTCGCCGTGACCATGCGACCGGCGAAAAGTGCTAAGCCGCAGGTTAATCCTTAATGCCGCGATAGCGGTAAGGCCGATAATGGAGCCCCGCTACGTAGGCGACGCTGATCGGATGGCGCAGCACTTTCCAAGTCGGCGGTGAGCCGGTTTCGTACGCAACGAAACGAGTTTTTCCGGTATCGACCCACTCGACAAACAACAGGGCGTGCACATTGTTTTTGTTCACCAAATCGCCCGCCTTGAGCTCGGAAAAATCCGCCAACTCTTCGCACAAGCCAGCCAGTTCGCGCGTCGAATAGGACCGATCCAGTCGCCAACAACGCGAAATGAATCCCGAGCAGTCGATGCCACAGGCCTGATCGCTGACCGCGTCGTCGAGCAGCGCCCGCTTGCGCAAGGTGTAGATGTCACCGGCATATTTCCCGCTCTTTAGAGCATGGTCAAAACTGATCGGCGTATCGAAGCCGCCCCACTGGTAGGGAATGCCTACGTTGGTTTTGCCGGGCACCCACCACCCCGGGCGAGAGTCGTCGTCTGCTGCTGGCTCGTATCGATGGTCGGGCGTATCGACGCGAATCCCGCGAACATCATCTCCGTGAAAAGCATTGGCCACCGATGCTCGCCAGCGATGAGTGCGATACGATTCGGCGATGCGAAGACTTTCCGCGCGCGTCACCGTTGCTGCAGGCGAATAGTCGATCTCATTGCGACGATTCTCGAATGATGACGTGGCGCAACTCGCCAATGCCAACAAAGCCGGCAGACACAATGTGATCAAAGCAAAGGCTCGTCGGATATCAACTCGGCGACTGGGCGAGTGACTACAAAATGACACTGACTGTATAATGGTAAATGACGGAAATTTCTGGTTGGATTCACACTAATCAACCCCAGACTGAGTTGACAAGGAAACTGGAACCGTAAATTTACCAAACATGAAGAAGATTATTTTTATAGTAATGCTGCTGCTGGTCGCAGCCTGGGCTGGAGCGACGTGGCTGATCGGCAAAGGCGTCGGAGTCGGCGTTCAGAAATTTTACGAGCAAGCAGAGCTGCAGATGGCCGAGAGCGGTGAGGAGCGAATCACGCTCGAGGGGGGAGAGATCGAAGGCGGTTTTCTATCGAGCAGCGCGACCACCGATCTCAAATTGAACATGGCACCGTTTAACGAAGGCGAAAACGACAAGCTGAGGTTCAATACCAAAATCTACCATGGCCCCGTTATGTTTACGCCGGACGGAGTAAAAGTTGGTTCGGTTTACTCCGTGTCGACGCTCGACATGTCCCAGTTTCCTGATGAATTTCAGCAGTTCGCCGCCAAAGCCTTCGATGACGAACCACCACTCAAGATCGGTGCTCTCTTCGGCTTCAATGGCGACGTCGATTCGACCGCGACAATGCCATTATTCAGGCATGCCAAAGAAGAGATCGACGGCAGTACGACGGTGGTTGATTTTGAGGGATTTCATGCCGAAGCCCACGGCACCACTGAGATCGGCAGTCCGGTCAACGGCAGCTTTGAAATCGGTGAGATAAACGTTAACAACGAAACACAAAAGCGGGTCATCAGCGTCTCCGCGAGTGCGGGTGAGATTGATATCGAAGAAGTGGTAGGCGGCATCGCTCTGGCCAGTTCTTCGAAATTTACTCTGCCGGAAATCAAGAGTTCTAACGAAGCGCAAGAATACACCATCAAAGACGTGGTAATCCGTGGCGAAAGCGCCGCTGACGTCTCGGATAATACCCTCGGCGGACTTGGTCGCATCGAGATCGGTAGCGCGTCTGGCTCGGACCCCGGCGGCGTGACTTCCGGCCTGGTCAAGCAACTGGGCGACGGTGGCTACATCGAGTTCGAGTTCAAAGGATGGGATCTTGAGGCATTGCGAGCCATGAACAAACAGCTCTCAAAGAGTGTGGAACTAGGAAAGCAGCTGGCGAAGGAAAGGGTCGCTGGCGGTGCCGACGCTGACACTGCTGAAATCGAAGCTGAAATCAAAGAGAACGACGCTGCTGGTACCAACAACCTTATGTCGCTGTTCCGCCCCGGCTTTAGTTGGGACCTACGCACAAAACTTGGCGACGGCGAGACGCGCACCGATTTGAAACTCGGCATCGGCTACGCGAAAGGCGCGCCACCAATGGCACAAGCCAAAACGCTTCGGCCGATTGTCAAAGGTCTGGAAGTTGACATCGACCTCCGATTGGGAAAAGCGATACTTCCCGAAGGCTTGGGAGAAATGATGCTCGCCCCGCAAGTCGAAAGCGGAATGATCGAAGACCGTGGAGACTACTATCGGGCAGCTGCTGAATTAAAAGATTCGAAAGTGGTCGTCAATGGCAACGAGATGCCAATCCTGCAAATGATCGAACCTTACATGGACGACGAAGCGTATTTGCAAGAGATCAAAGCTAAGATCCAGACCGATCTCAAACGCGACGCGTCAGCATCAGGTGACATTCCCGCCGACATGGACAAGAGCGCCCCGGGCACACCCACGCCGACCCCAACTCCGAGTCCGGCCCCGGAACCTGCGACGCCCGATGCGGCACCGCAACCGCAATAGCTGGCGCGGCAGTTCATCGCCACTGCGCCAGCTGCTCCGGAAAGGGGCAGTCGGCGCAGGCGGAATCGTCGACCAGGCAAAAGTCGCGGTAGATTTGCAGCAACGCCTGTTGCTGGAAAAAATTGCGTGTGTGGACTTTTGCGAGCGCTTCATTCTGGCCGAACAATCGCAGCCGCGCACGACGTAGTGACTGATTGTCGAGCGATGCCGGCAAGGCGGTAAACTGCTCCCACAGATCACGGCGCTCGCCCAGAGCTATTGGCGCGATCACATTGCCGATGATGTCATGCGCCCGGTCGCGACCGATCAGCGCCATCGGTTTGTCGGCAGCCTTGGAGCGCAGGGTGTAATGCCGGGACCAGTATTCATGGCTTAGCGAACAGAGAAATGCGTGCACGACCCTCACCCACTCACCGTCGTCGACCGATTCATCGGGCAGCGTTTTGATAAACTCCGGCCAACGGTGCGCCAGCTCGATCAAAGCCGCCAGACGTCGCTGAGGATGATTGAGCGGTCGCAGCCCGGACAGCGTCCAGCTCAGCGCCCGCTCGGGACCAAGTTCGTGATCCGGTCGCAATTTCCACCAGTCGTCCCATACATGGCGCACGTAAGATCGAGTATCGAGACCGGCATCAAACGTTTCGCCGTCGATGAATCCCGCCGCGCCGTAGAGCAGCGCCTCGCGGTGGTTTGGCGTAAACTTGGACCGCATCCGGCCAATCGGAAATCGCTGCGCCACAACCGCCATCGGCAAAGTATTGTGACGATAGCCAAGCGCCTCAGCGACACCGATCCACAGCGTCTGCTCGCGACCGTGTACCGCCTCAATGGCCTGAAAGCGCTTCGCCTTTCGTTGCAATCGATATTGAGCTGCCGCGGTCACCAGCGTCGCGACATTTTCCGGATCCATAGATTCGAGTGGCGCCGCACAGCGCCCGAGTTTCGCCTCGGGCACAAATCCCATCACCGATCGTGTCGCTTCGAAACGGCTGAGGTCTAACTCCGCCTGCGCAATCTCGCGATGCGACGAGTTGCGCGTAAAGAACGTCACCCGTTCCGGAAGCCTGACGAATAAGTGCAGCACCACCTCGTCATAGGCCTGGTTGACGCCGTGGCCATGATGCTCCCAATCACGCACGTCGGTATCCAACTCGATCGCACCACTGAGTCGACGATCACCGACACGCACCACCGCCTCGGTGAAATCCGGACCCGCCGATCGATTCCAGTGACCGAACTGTATGATCTCCACCGGCTCACCGGCTGGCGTCGAAAAGCGTCGACCAAACTCACCCGCAAACCACCGCGCCTGCAGTTCGAGTTCGTCGCTGTACCGGACAGGCGGCGACTCTGTCACCACCGGCGTGTCAGTCGCCTGCTCCGAATCGCCCTTCGACTCAAATACTCGCGCCGACCAAACACCGCCGAAGACACTGCCGGTCAAACGCTCGTAGCGCCGAGCTCCCGACGGATACGCCAGCCGAGCCGGGCTCATGCTACCGTCGCCGAGGCTGTTGCATGATCCGTCTTCTCGGTGAGATCGACTGACAGCCCATCCCAGGCGAGCGCCATACCCTCCGGCAGCTGCGGGCCGATCTTGCGATAGTCGACCTCGCAGGAAAAATGCGTGAACCAGGTGCGGCCGGCGTTCACCTTACGGGATATCTCAATCGACTCGTCGATTCCCAGATGAGTCGGGTGAGGATTTGGTCGCAACGCATCGATGACCAGCACCTCGACGTCGCGGAGCAGATCAAGCGTTTCCTCTGGAACCACTTTTGCGTCGGGAATGTATGCCAGCTGTTTTCTGCCACTGCGCTCAAACAAATAGCCAATCGTATCGACCTTGCCGTGCAACACCGGCAGCGGCGTCACTGCGGTGTCTCCCACCTGAAAAGGTCCCGTCACCGGTCGCGGCTCCGGCTTGAAATAGCCTGGGTACCGATTCTGTCCGTTGAAGGCGAAATCAAAGGCATGATTCAAATGTGCCAAGGTGTCGGGCACCGCATAAACCGGCAGCAAGGCCTCGGCCCCCAGAGTGAAGCGCCGCAAATCATCAAACCCCATGATGTGGTCGGTGTGCTTGTGCGTGAACAGCGCCGCGTCGAGGTGGCGAATATTTTCCCTCAGGCATTGCGCCCGAAAATCCGGCCCCGTGTCGACCACCCACGCCGCCTCCGGGGTAGAGACGTAGATTGACGATCGAAGCCGTTTGTTTTTCGGATCGTCCGACTGGCAGACCGCGCAGTCACAACCGATCACCGGCACGCCAATCGAAGTACCAGTTCCCAGAAAGGTGAACTGAAAGTCGGAGCCGGTTGAGTCAGAGGAGGGCATGATACAGGATGGCACGCCTCGCCGGCCGCGCACGGCCTACAGTGTTCACCAGAACACTTTAAAAATCGAGTAATAACTCTGCCAGCCGGTTCCGCAGAGGTGTACTCAGCATAAAGCCGCTGAAGGATAGAGCGTCCAGCACTCCATCGCACCCGATCAAAACGGGATGTCGTCGTCGTCGTCGATCGGTGCACCACCACCGCCACCACCCGAACTCTGTTCTGGTGGTGACTGTTGCTGTTGTTGCGGCGGAGATTGCTGTTGGGGAGGATCCGACGATCCGGTGCCGCCGCCATCACCATCGGAGTAGCCACCGCCACCGCCTCCTCCACCGCCGTTGTCGTCGCGGGAACCGAGGAATTGGAAATTGTCACCGACAACCTTGAGCTTGCTGCGCTTTTGGCCGCTTTGCTTGTCGTCCCAAGTGTCGAGTTGCAGTCGGCCTTCGATGTAGATCGGCCGACCTTTTTTCATGTACTGCCCGGCGATCTCAGCCTGACGCCCCCATAGGGTGACGTCGACGAAAGTGGTTTCCTCGCGTTTGTCGCCGTCGTCGGTCGAGTAAACGCGATTGCACGCCAACCCGATATCGGTGACGGCGGTGCCTTTCGGAGTGTAACGCACTTCGGGATCCCGAGTGAGGTTCCCGATCAGCATGACTTTGTTGAGACTGGCCATGGCTATATTTGGTAAATGAAAGCGCCGTGTTTGGCGATTCTTTCTTTAATCCGAAAAGGACGAAACGATCGCCACGCGCTCGCAAGCAAGCAGGCGGCGCAACGAATCAGCCTTCGACGCGATCGTAGTGCTGAAGGTGAACGGTCTTATTCAGCGACAGGCGCTTGCGCAACTTGACGATCATTTCGGGCTCCGCCTCGAAGTGATAGTTGACGTAGAAGCCGTGGGAAAGGTGGCGCGCATTGTAAACGAACTCGCGTTTTCCAAGCTGATCGATCTGTTCCAGCTTGCCGCCTTCTGCTTCGATTTCTTTGCCGATGGTGCTGACCATGTCGTCAACGCTTTCTTCTTTGCCTTGTGCGTTGATGATGAAGACGCCTTGGTATTTTCTGCTCATGACTCGGGATTCGGATGGTTCTCGGACGCCGCTTCTGGCGTTGATATGTCCGGGTTACTGGGATTTTCGGTTGGCTGATCCACCGTCGCGTCAGTCTCTGAAGACTGTGACTCGGGTGAAGTGCGCGGCGGCCTCTGCCGTTTCGCTTTTTTGGGTTTACTCGGTTTCTGGTTGAACTGGTTCATCGCCGCAGCCAGGCCGCGAGCGAGCGCACAATTTACCGCATCCACGGCAATCGCCAGAGATTTTTCAATTTCCTGCCGTTCCGACACCGCAAATCGCCCCAGAACGTGGCTGACCATCGATCCCTCACGCTGATTATCGGCGCTCTCGGGGTCAACCTCACCGGGCGGCGGCGGGCGGTGTCCGATTCCGAACTTAAGGCGTGGAAACGAGTCACTGCCTAGGCTCTGGATCATTGACTTGATGCCATTGTGCCCCCCGGCCGAGCCGTTGGCGCGGAATCTCAGCGCTCCAAGCGGCAGATCCACATCATCGTAAACGACCAACATTTGCGACGGCGACATTTTAAAAAAACCGCCAATATAGGCGGCGGTTTGACCGCTGAGGTTCATAAAAGTCTGCGGTTTGACCAAAATAACCGATCCAGTCCGCGCCACCAACGCCTGCCATTTGCGCTCTTTCTGCCAACTGACCCCGGCATTGTCAGCCATCCGGTCGACGATATCGAAGCCAACATTGTGCCGTGTCCCTTCGTACTCACGCCCGGGATTGCCAAGACCAATCACCACGCGAATCGAGGCATCTTCAGCATTTTTCGAATTATCACTCATCTGATCGAATCTCAAGCCCGGCAGCGCAGCACTGCACCTCTGCTTCAGACGAGGCGAAACAAACACACAATGGCAGCTCGCTCCACCGGGAATGCGTCACCCATTTCAAAAAACCCAACCCCGATATAGCGCACCGGTGGCAGCATTTGCAGCATCCGCACAGGCGAATCGCCGACATCGATCCCAGCCCGCAAGTATAGATAAGCTGCTTATACTTATGTTCCACTGAGTCTGGATTGGTAGGATCGGCGTGAATGCCCTTGTTCATTGGGGCTGTAAGTGCTCCTCGGGGACGCGAGCGGGAAAGATGGGGAAGATGAGAGGTGGCTGTTGGCAACCGCATTTCGACCGGCCGCCGCCAGAAATTGGCTTGCTGAGAGCGGTTTGGGATGCGCCGACCGGTTTCTTACGAAAAACCTTAATTTTGCATGATATTTATGATTTCTAAACTATTTTAGAGTGGTTGCACTATTTCTGTAGATCATATTTGGCGGAGGCAGGCGAAGATTCTCGCCGGTCCCGCACCTTTTCTCTTGAGCGAAAAATTGGACAAAACGGCAGACTCGGATGCCGCGATCGAGCGCGATCCGCACTGGTACTGCGTACGCGCCAAGCCGAAGGCCGAGCATTTGGCCGCCGCCCACCTGCGCCAGTTGGAGGAGATCACCGTGTTTTGTCCACGCATCCGCTACCAGAAGGCGACCAAGCGCGGCAAGGTCCGCTTTGTCGAGGCCCTGTTCCCCGGCTATTTGTTCGCGAAATTCGATCTGCGTCTGCAAATGCGGGCGGTCCAGGCGCAACCATCGGTTTCGGGCCTGCTCCACTTTGGCGACTACTATCCGCACATTTCGGCGCAACAGATCGCCGAAATGCGCAGCGAATTCGACGACGACGAGGTGCGCGAAATCGAAGCGAGAATCGAAGAAGGCGACGAGGTCGAGATCGTCGATGGGGCGTTGAAGGGCTTAACCGTGATGGTCAGCCGACTGCTGCCCGGCAGAGAACGAGTGAGAATTTTAATGGAGTGGCTAGGCGAGGATCGAGAGGCCGAAGTGTCTGTCGATGCCATCGCCCGCAAGGGCAACGTACGTCGGGGGCCAATGACCTGAGCTGAGTTGACCACGAAAACACGCTCCAGCCGTGAGCGATCTGCGGTGCTCCCAAGCATCCGCAAACCAATGAAGACAAGCCGATACCGGCTAAACGAGAAGACTGGTTTCGACCCCGCCAATCGGCGGGATCGACCGACCAGGGGCGGCAGCGTCGACCTTTTCATTCTGTGCGGTTTGTTCGTTGCCCTTTGGTCGTTGTTGCTACTGATTGCCAGCGCATGTCTACCCTAAGCCCAAGCCAACTCATCGAAAGCTTCGCCAAGCTGCGACTGCTGGTTATCGGCGACGTGATGCTCGACCGCTTCATCTGGGGAAATGTGTCACGCATCTCGCCCGAAGCCCCAGTTCCCGTCGTTGAAGTCAGCAGTGAATCGCTGTATCCGGGCGGAGCCGCCAATGTCGCGCGCAACCTCACTCCGTTCGGCGCCAGCGTCGAATTGATCGGGCTGGCCGGCAGTGACATAAACGGCAAGCTGCTGATCCAGACCCTGCAGGAAGCCGAGATCGGCACCGAGCACATCATCATCGACGATGAATTTACCACGATCACCAAAACCCGCGTCGTCGCCCGTCAGCAACAGGTGGTGCGCATCGACCGGGAGAAGCGCATGCCGCTGTCCGCGGCGGATCGCGCGGCCGTGCTCGATCAGCTGCGCTCCGTCGCGCCTGACGTCGACGGCATGGTAATCGAAGACTACGGCAAAGGGCTGATCGATACCGAATTGGTCGACGAGATCGTAAAAATTGCCGCCGAGCACAATGTCTGCGTCACCGTCGACCCAAACCCGAATAATCCCATCGACTGGCACGACGTCGCCGCCGTGAAACCGAACCGCAGCGAAGCCTTCCGCGAAGTCGGCATCGTCGAACCCTCGCACGAAGGCGTAGAACCACTCGACGATCAGGCACTGCTCCAAGTCGGCAGCTTGTTGTTGGAAAAATGGCGCTCGCAGCACGTGCTGGTGACCCTAGGAGAACAGGGCATGATGCTTTTTTCCCGCGACGCCGAGCCCTATCATATTCCGACTCGCGCCAAAGAAGTGTTCGACGTATCTGGTGCTGGCGATACTGCCATTGCCGTGTTTACGTTGGCGCTCTGCGCCGGAGCCGACGCGCGGTCCGCGGCCGACCTGTCCAATGTCGCCAGCGGCATCGTGGTCGGCAAACTCGGCACTGCAGCGATCACACGCGACGACTTACTGTCCGCCGTATCCGGCTAACCATCAGCGATTTACCTATCTTGAACGACTCTGCTTCCGTAATCAGCGCAACGCTCGACGACCACCTCGAAGTGGTCGCCAAGCTGCGTGCCGAAGCCATGCCGCTGATCGCTGACATGGCCGCGAAGCTCGAAACAGTGCTGCGTAACGGCGGCAAGATCTGCTTTTTCGGCAACGGAGGCAGCGCCGCCGACTCGCAACATCTGGCGACCGAATTTGTGGTCCGCTTCAGTCGCGAACGTGCTGCCTTGGCATCGATCGCCTTCACGACCGATACATCAGCGCTGACCGCTGCCGGCAACGATTTTGGCTTCGAATGGGTGTTCGCCCGCCAAGTCGAAGGCTTGTGCACCGAACGCGATGCCGTGATCGGTATTTCCACCTCCGGCACCAGTCCGAATGTCGTTGCCGGTCTCGATGCGGCGAAAAAAATCGGCGCCCTGACCATCGCCTTTACCGCCGCCGACGGAGCCGCCTGCGGCGAAATCGCCGACCTGACTTTTTGCGCGCCGTCCAAGGTGACCGCGCGCGCTCAGGAGTGCCACCTGCTGGTGGGCCACATCCTCTGCGACCTCGTCGAAGCTGCCTTCGCCGACGAGTAACTCAGCAGCGCCTCTCGCTGCCGATCCGTCCCTCCCCTCCTCCATCGCCTTTTGAGCGAAGTGGAAAATACTCTTCCCGCCGACCAACGGTCCGGCGGTCGCCTGCTCGGCCTGTTGCGGAACAACCGCCACTACGTCGAGAATTTTGCGTGGCTGTTCTCCGACCGAGTCATCCGCCTCGTGGTCGGTGTTGTCATGGCCGGCATGGTCGCCCGTCACCTCGGTCGCGAGGGTTATGGAACGCTCAGCTACGCGATCTCAGTGATGTTTTTTCTGGCACCCCTCGCATCCGTTGGCTTGCATCAGACGGTGATGCGCGAACTTATCGCGACGCCGGAAAAAGCCGGCCGCCTGCTCGGCACCACGGCGGCACTGAAACTGATCTTCGGCAGCGCCTGTCTGGTCGTGCTCTGCGGCTACGCGATGGCATTTGAAGTCGGCACCATCCGTCTGCTGATTATGCTGGTCGGGATCAATCTCCTGCTCGACGCCAGCGGAGCCTTCGACACGTGGTTCGAATCGCAGACCAAGGCCCGCTACGTCGCGCTGTCGCTGAATGCGGCCTTTCTGATCGGAGCGGTTTTAAAGGTGGCCCTGATCTCCCTCGGCGCCTCGGTCATCTGGTTCGGAGTGGTATTGGTCATCCAGGGAGCCATCGGGATGTTTATGAAAGCGCGCTTTTTTCATACCGCGTTTCCCAACCGTCAGGGATGGCGCTGGTCATCTGAAATGGTCCGGCCACTACTGGTCGGCGGCCTGCCAATCATCATGCTGATGGTTAACCTGAGCCTGATGAAGCGGCTCGATATTTTCATGCTGAAGAAGATGGGTGGGCTGGCCGAAACAGGAGTCTACGCCTCAGCCACCCTGCTTTCGGACGCCTTATTTATCGTGCCGGCACTGATCGCGGGAACGGTTCTGCCCGGGCTGATGCGGATGCGCGAGAGCAATCGAGCTCGCTACCAGAAAAGCATCGCCGCCTACTTTCGGCTCAATGCTTTTCTCGGTTACATAGGCGCGATCGGCTTCTTCATTCTGACCCCATTGGTGCTACCCCTGATCTTTGGTGAGCGTTTTGCAGCCGCCACGCCGATGGCTCAGATTCTCGGCATCAGCGCGATCCCGTTGTTTCTCGCTACCAGCCGACAAGACTACCTATTTGCCGAAGGCAAAGCATCATCGCTGGTCGGAGTCGGATTGGTGGCTCTGGCGGTAAACATCGGCCTGAACATTTGGTTGATTCCAACGCTTGGAGGCATCGGTGCCGCGTGGGCGACGGTGGCTTCGTACTTCGTGTACGCGGTGGTAGGTTCATTTTTTCATCGCTCGACGTGCTGGGTCGGACGGATGCAGCTGCTGGCACTGCTCAAGCCGTGGCCAGGAGCGGCGATCGCGTCGGCGATCGCAAAGCCTTCGGCTGACGAAGAAGGCGACAACAACGGATCCGACCAGCGTCTTTAACCCGTAACCTTAGAATACGATGATCAACCTTACGACCGCAGGCATTTTACGAAAATTGTCGCTGATGAAGTTTTGCATGGCGACGGGTAGCGACTTCGCCAGTCGATGGCGTCTAGTCAGATCGTTCTGCAAACTAGCTGGCGATCATTCGGGATTCCGAGCCAACCAATGGATGGAAATTCGCGGACGCTTTGGCAAAGGTCGACCGCTGCGCATGACGCTTCGCGATCAGGCGAGCGACGTCATCATCTTTCGGGAAATTTTCTTTGATCGCGAATACCAAGCCTGCACCACCCTGGGATTTGATCCGACGTCGATCTACGACATTGGTGCCAACGTCGGGCTGGCGGCGGCCTATTTCCGGGCGCGTTGGCCCGACACAGTGATCGTGGGTTTCGAGCCGGCGGAAAGTGAGTTCAGGGTGGCGGAGCGGAATTACGCCCGACTCGGCGCCGCCCGTTTGTTTCAAGTTGCGGTGGGCAGCGAAGATGGCGAGGTAGCGTTTGAAATTCATCCGGAACGTTCGGGTGGGCAGCACATCGTTTCGGACACCGACGATTCTGCTGACGAGGACGGCTGGGAGCAGATTCATGTGCGTATGCGACGTCTGGACGCCATGATCGAACGCTGTGAATTGCCGCGACCGGATTTGATCAAAATCGATGTCGAAGGCCACGAGGTAGAGGTGCTCGAGGGACTGGGAAAATACCTTGGTGTCGCGCGTGGAGTGTTGCTCGAAACTCATTCGCCCGAGTTGCACGAAAACTGCCGCAATCGTCTGCTTGCCGCCGGCTTCGATGTCGAGGAAGCGCTCGAGCGCAACGATAAGGCTCGCGTTTTGGTCGCCAGAAAAACGCAACGTGTCCACCAGATGGCGGTGTGATCTTAAGGGACCTCAAAAAACCTTGCAGCGGATAATCACCTTGGCATCGGGCGAAAACCAGCGGCTTCGCCGGATCGTCTGCCGATACGACATTACGGGCTGCGGCCTTTTTCCCGTCTCGTCTGGCTGCGCTGCTCGTCGGCCGTGGAGCTCGCTCCACCTCCTCCACTACGAGGTTATTCGAGCTCCCTTTTAGTGACTTTGTCAGGACCTTCTTTTTGTTTTTCTAAATGTCTATGAACGCTGCTATCGCTGATCCTACCGTCAATCGGCGGACCTTGTCGGTTAGTCTGATCATTGCCGCCGGCTGCCTGCTGGGGGTGATGCTGATGACCGATCTGTTGTCGGGCTCCGGCAACAGTCTCGCCAAGCTGGCTCGTGCACTGGCGGTGGCGGGAGCTCTGATGGGCTTTTTGAATCCGCGGGTGGGCCTGTATCTACTGGTATTCAGCACCGCCTACCTGGACCTGTTGAAGCGTATGCTGGTGTTCTATGACCGGCCGACAATGATCGATCTGTTCTACGTGCTTGGCGTCGCCCCTCTGATTTTGGGAGGGGTCACTATGGGCGTTATCGTCGGAGGATTGCTCGGCAAGTTCGAGTTGCGCAGCATCCATTGGAAGTTGTTGGGATTCGCCCTGCTCTACAATCTGGCCGTGGCGTGGGCCGCATTTTCAGAATCGGGCCCAATGTCGGCAGCAGCGACAGTCGCCAACCAGTCGTTTTATTCGCTGCTCATCTTCGTGGTTCCGGCCCTGTTTCAACGGGTCGAGGAGTTTTGGAAACTGGCACGCTTCGCGTTGTGGGTTTTCGTTCCAGTGGCCGGCTACGCCATTTACCAGAGCGTCTTTGGGCTTTCGATGTTCGAAATCGCGTACCTGAAAAGTGGACTGACCATCATGGTCAAGGAGCTCGACGATGTTCGGCCTCGACCTTTTTCCACTCTGAGTTCGTGTGGTGCCCTCGGCTTCGTGTCGGCAACTATGTTCGTCCTGTCGCTGGCTCCACTGGTGGCGGGACGCGCTCATCCTGAAGTGGGCAAGCACCGCAACCTCTTCCTGCTGCTGGCGCTGCTTTTTCTGGCGGCCACTGCGGTCAGCCTGGTGCGCAGTGCCAATATCGTCTGGCTGGTCGCGCTGCCGGCTCTGTTTCTTTTAGCCAATCGTCGTCGAACGAAAATTTTCTACGCCTCCTGCGTGGGCGTCTTCATGACGCTGGTGCTGGCGTCCAACTGGTTGCTGAAGATGTTGCCGGTGTGGGATTCGTATCTCATCAAGAGCACGCCTTTTCTCCTTCAGGCGACCCGCATTCAGACTTTTGGAGATCGATTGCACAGTTACAATCAGCTGAAGAATCCCGACAACTACAGCCTGTTCGGCCTGTCTCATGAGGTGGCGACGCACGACTCGATCACGGCAGCACTGGTTCGTCATGGTGCGGTGCCGATGATAATCCTGGCGGTGATAGTCATTGTTGCCCTGATCAAAATTCACGGGCGTCTGCAGCAGCTCGACAATCCGGCCGAGCGGCGCCTGGCAGCCCTCTACATGGGCACTGTGGCGGCGATTTTTGCCGGTGGCGCTCTGTTCGGCCAAGTGTTCGGGATCTTTCCGATCAACACCTATTGGTGGATGATCATGGGAGCCTTGATGAGCATGACTCTGGCCCGCTCGAAGGCGCCAGTTGAGCAGCACTCCCCTGAGCCTGCCCCTGTTCCTGTTCCTGTTCCTGTGCCAGAAAGAAAGCGTGGCATTCCGTTCGGCAATCGACCGGTACAGCCCCAAGTCGGCGGCGCCTGAGCCGTCGCGTCTTTTCATTTAACCCAATTGACATCCCAACTGCCTCTCAAGCATCATTATGAAAGTGAAACAAGCTCTTCTCGACCGCCTACTGCCCACCGAACGCGAATTCCAGCCGGTGTCCCGCGGACTTTTCGACGGTTGCGAGATGTATCTGTCGATGCGCCATCAATTCCATGTCTGCTACGGCACCTACGAACGTGAAATCGCAGCGCATTTTGAAAAGCTCGCTGATGGCTGTCGGACCTTTGCCGACATCGGCGCGGCCGAGGGTTACTACGCTGTCTACATGATGAAAAACACCGAGTCGCGGGTTCTGGCCTTCGAGCCGGAAAGCGACTCCCGCGCCCTGCTGATGAACAATCTTGCGCGCAACGGCGATCGCGAAGGTCGCTCGGTGGTCAGTCATCGTTTTGTCGGTGACGCGGAGACGGTCGTCGATGTAGGACACGAGAAGGCCACAACCGTCGATTCGATGATCGATCGCATGGAAGGTCCGGTGTTTTTGAAAATCGACGTCGAAGGTGCTGAGGCGGCAGTGCTTCGCGGCGCAGCGGATGTGCTCGCTCTGCCGGACACGCGCCTCATCGTCGAGACTCACGGTGAGCAGGAGGAAAACGACTGCATCAAAATTCTCAAAGCTGCCGGCTACGATGTCGAAATCGTCGGTCAGGCGTGGTGGCGTTGCATTCTCAATGAGGGCCGCACGCTGGAGCACAACCGCTGGCTGGTAGCCACGCAGACACCGACGCAGGGTCTGGCGGGTTAGTGAGGTCCGCCCGCAACTTCTAAGTCGGGTGATTCACCCGCAACCCATGCGCCGAAGCCTCGCGACTCGGCGTTCGTGTGTTTAAAGAACCGACGCGGTTTCGCGTAGTTAGCTGTCCGTCGTGTTACGAGTTCTGATCATACATCCGGAGCTTCCGACCCCAGGTCGTAAAGCCAGCGGTGTGGCGGTCATGGTCGATCGAATTGCCCGCGCCCTGCACCGCCGCACGGATGTCGAGGTCACCGTCGCCGGTCTCGACGACGCTCCGCCCGAAGCTCCCTACCGCTACCTGCGTCTGCTGAAAAATGCCCCGCGCTGGTTGCAGCGGCTTTTGCACACGCTGCCAGGTCGGGTTTTTCTGTGGCCCGTACTGCTCAACTTCGTCCGTCTGCCGGCCAGTGATGTCATCCATTTTCACGGCGACGACGGACTGTTCCTGCGCCGCTCACGCCGTCGGCCGACGGTTCGGACCATGCATGGTGCTTCGTGGCGGGAACTGCAGCACACGCGCTCGCTGTTGAGGAAAATGTGGCTGGCCTGTATCCTGCCGATGGAATTATCGGGTCGCATGCTGGCATCGCGCACCCTTGCGATCGGCTCGGACACGGCACAGTTGTATCGCACGCCGCATCGCATCGGCAACAGTGTCGCTGATGGCGTTTTCGCAGCGGGGAAGAAGGCGCAACGACCGACGATTTTCTACAACGGTTGGTGGCGCGGACGAAAGCGCGGCGAATTTTTGTATCGGTGTTTTGTCGATCAAGTGCTGCCGAAATTTCCCGACGCCGAGCTGTGGTTTCTTGCCGATGAATGTCCCGAGCATCCTTCGGTGCGACATTTTTGCGGCGTCAGCGATGAGCAGTTGGGACAGCTATATCGTGAAGCGTGGGTGGTCGGTTACCCGAGCACCTACGAAGGATTCGGTTTGGTATATCTGGAGGCGATGGCCAGCGGAACGGCACAAGTGGTGACGCCGAATTCCGGTGCTGTGGACGTCATCGGCGAAAGCGACGCTGGTCTATTGGTCGACGATGAGAATTACGGTGAGCAACTGACTGCTTTGCTCGGCGATGCAGACCGGCGCGACGAAATGGCGAAGGCCGGTCTCGCGCGTGCCGAAGATTTTTCGGTGGAACGAGTCGCGGCGGAGCACGTACGCCATTTCCGGGAAGTGCTGGAGGCTACGAAGAAAGGTGAAGTTGCCAACGGCAGTCCAGCAATCGATCCCGAATGCACACGATGAAACTCCGTAAACCCAACGAAGCGGAACTGGTGATCGGCCTTTGCGTGGCGCTCTTCATCGGGCTCTACGCGCTGATGCCCTACGCCACCGGATACGGACCCGAGCGCCAGTCGATCGCCTACTGGCTGTGGCATTTCTGGCGCGACCCGGATTGGCAACATGGAGCCTTGGTGCTGCCGATCGTCGGCATCCTGCTCTGGCGGCAACGCGATACTCTGTTCGCAGCGACCTCCGATCGTCCAACGCCGCAAGGCTCGTGGTGGGGCTTGCCGATCGTGGCGCTGGCACTGTTCGCCTATTTCGTCGGTTATCGCGCCAACATTTACTACTTCGGCTACTTCTCCGCACAAGTGCTGGTCGGCGGCTTGATCGTCTGGCTGCTGGGCTGGCGATGGTTTTCCCGGCTGCTGTTTTTCTGGTGCCTGCTCGGCTTCATGTGGCCACTCTATTTTCTCGAAAGTCGCATCGGCTTTCCGCTGCGAATGCTGATGACCGATCTCAGTTCCGGCGTGCTCGATACGCTTTCGGTCGAGCATTTGCGCCAAGGCACTGCCCTGCTCTCACCATCTGATGCCGCGGCTGGACTGGCTGTTGGAGATCGCTTTGCGCTCGAAGTCGCCAACCCGTGCAGCGGCATCCGGTCGTTGTTTTCGCTGCTGATGATCGGTGCGCTGTTTGGTTATCTGACGCTGCGCCACTCGTGGCAATGGATGGCGCTGACGGTAGCGGCGATTCCCCTGGCGGTGATCGGCAACGCGGTGCGTATTCTTTTGCTGCTCGGCGCGAGCCGTCTGTTCGGCAGTGAGTTTGCGATCGGAAAAAATGACGCCATGTCACCGTTTCATTTTGCAGCAGGCATCGCCGTATTTCTCGTCGCCTTAGGAGGCATGGCCGGATTGGTTCGCGTCTTGCGATGGATCGATCACAAGCGAAACCAAAACCCAGCATCGACGCGCTCGGATGCAACTCTGATCGAATCGAAATCCGCCGTGGGGGCCAATTCGTGATGCAAACTCCCTCCTCCCTACTCGGTCGCGCAGGAATCGCTGCTTTGCTTGGCATCGCCGTGATCGGCATCTGTCTGGCGAGCGGTGCGCCGCGCACCGGCGACATACAGGCTACCAGTCTGGACATGAATTTACCCATGGAAATGGGTGCCTGGCGCGGCTCACAAGGCGCGGTCAGCAAGGCCGAGAAAGAACTGCTCCCTGAAGACACGGAGTTCGCGAAGATGGATTATCTGCGTGGCCACGGCCTCTGGCGGGAGCAGGTGCACTGCTCGATTGTGCTCGCCGGCAAAGATCGCACCAGCATTCATCGCCCGGAAGTGTGTCTGGCCGGACAAGGCTGGAACATTACTGGCAGTCAGGAAAAAATCATCGCGCTACGCAATCAGGCGAGTCTCACCGTCCGTCAATTGAGCCTGAGCCGCGAGGACGAAAACGGCGATGAGCAGCGAGCGCTCTACTACTACTGGTTCGTTGGTGGCGAGATGACGACTGCCGATCACCTCGAGCGTATCCTGCTGACGGCGAAAGAAAACGTCATCTACAATCGCAATCCCCGCTGGGCCTATGTCAGCGTTTTGGCGGGCGTCAGTGCTGACCAACGGCGGCACGGTGGCCAGTCAGATTCGGAGACGGCATCGATGCTTGAGGATTTTATTTCGCGAATCACTCCGCAGTTTCAAACCGCTTTGACGCCAGCCAAACTTTTTTAATCCAAGCTTCTATCATCGCGACGCCGTTTTGACGAAACGAGACTCGATAAGCGCGTAAATCACCCCTCCAACCGCGACTGAAATCAGTCCGCCAATCGGCCACCATACCGGATCATATGGAGCGGCGACCGTGAAAAATTACTGCACCAGATAGATCGAGTAAGTTCTCTTACCGAGCCAAACGAGAGTCAGGCCTGCACGAGTGCCAAGCCAGAATAGAAGCGGACTGACGAGATAGAATTGCATCTCGCAGGAAATGCTCCAGAGATGCGCAAGCGGTGAACTATGATGAACGTAGTTAGCGAAAAACTCTAGCGAGGCAAAGCGGTCGCCAATTGCTTTGTGACCGGTTGAATCAGCCATCCGGGGAAACAGAAAATTGACCCTTCCAGTTCAGCGCATCTTGATCGCTGCATCGTAAACACTGTGACAACCTTCGAGGCTTTGTCGCCACGTGAAAGCTTCGGCCCGTCGCCGACCAGTGATTTGCAATTTCTGAGCCGTTTCCGGTTTTGCCACTTCGACCAGCGCTGCCGCCAGGGCTTCGGGGTCATTAGGATCGAAATAAAGTGCCGCGTCGCGGCCCACCTCGGGCAAGCTGCTGGTGTCAGCGGCGATGACCGGCACGCCACGCGCCATTGCTTCAATGACCGGCAATCCGAAGCCTTCGTAGAATGACGGCACCACCATCACATCGATGGCAGCGAAAAAGGCCTCCAACTGCGGGTCGCTGACAAAGCCCAGTTCGACCAGATGATCCTCCCCCGAAACGTTGACAATACTTTGTCGAAGCGGGTTCGGCAAAAGCTGTCCGGCACGAATCAGTGTCGGAGTTTCACCCGTCGCGTCGGTGAAGGCCTGAAGCGCTGCGGGAAAGATGCCGAGATTTTTTCGCTCCAGTGTGCTGCCCAGGCTACCGATCTTAATCGATCCATCTGCCTGCTTTAGTAAGGCGTCGATCCAGGTCATATCGACGCCTCCAGCATTCATCACATCGACACCGTTGGGCACGACGCAGATGCGTTGCTCGTCGATGCCCAACAGATCAACGATCTCACGCTTTGTGTATTCGGAGACCGAAACGATCAAGTCCGCGAATCGAAGCTGCTCCACGCAGGCTCTGAATCTGTCCTGCTGAGCGGTGGTCAAACTGCCTGCAAAACGAAACGGAATGAGATCGTGAACGGTGATCACCTTGGCCATGCGTTTCGGCACACAGGACAACATATCCGCCCAACTGTGATCGAAGATATGCGCTAACTCACCGTGGCATTGAGCGGACACGGTTCGCGGATAACTCAAGCGCCGGGTGAAGATGCGCCTCAACTTCCCCTGCTTTACCACCGGCCGCTCACCTGCCTCACCGAGCACACTTTGGCACTGATAACGGTCGCCCGGTCGCTGCGCCTGTTCGAGCGATTTCCAGTATCTGAACATCGACAGCCCACCGTAACAAGGGTGCGCGGGTACCCAGGTCACCCCCTGTTTGTCTTCGGCTTCGTCCATTTCAACTTCACCATTGTCGCGAATCTCTACAGTTCTACGACAAATATAAATCGCATGGCATTTGGTGTAGCATCATCGATGTCCGCCGGGGACAGATATTTACCGACTCGCTTAGCCTGATGAGAAAAATATTTATCACCGGCGGCTCTGGCTTCATCGGCACGAATCTCGTGTCGGCGTTGTTCGGAGACGGAGTGAAGATCGCCAACTTAGATACGGCGCCGCCGTACCTCGACGAGCACCGCGCACACTGGCAGCAGGGCGATATCATGGATGCCGACTCACTGCTGTCGGCGATGCTAGCCTTCGCTCCGACCGAAGTGATTCACCTAGCGGCGCGCGTCGACTGCGACGAAAACACGACTGTCGAAAAGGACTACGCTCTCAACACGCGGGGAACCGCAAATCTCCTCGCTGCCGTAAAAGGTTGTCCGTCAGTCGAGCGACTGGTCGTCACCTCCACGCAATTCGTTTGCGGCCCCGGTCGCCTTCCGGAAAACGACACCGATTTTTTTCCTCATACCGTTTACGGACAGAGCAAGGTGATCACCGAGGAGCTGACCCGCGGCGCCGATCTCGATTGCGCGTGGACCATCGTTCGACCTACCAATGTCTGGGGCGAATGGCACGCCCGCTATGCCGGCGAATTTTGGAAAGTCCTCGACCGCGGTTTGTATTTTCATCCCGACCTGCCGAGCCCGACGCGAAGCTACGGTTACGTGGGCAACCTGGTCTGGCAGTTGCAAAAAATCCTCGAGCTGCCGACTGCACAAGCCAACGGGAAAATTGTTTACCTTGGTGATAAGCCGATCAATATCCGTAACTGGATTGAAGGTTTTCACCGCGAAATCACCGGCCGACCCAAGTTGCGCAGCATCCCGTTCTGGTTCCTGCGTGGCGTCGCCGGTGTCGGCGATCTGATCGGCGGCGTAACGCGAAAGCCATTTTACATCAACAGTTCGCGGCTGCGCAGCATGACCACGGACTACCTGACGCCGATGGATCCGACTTTCGACCTGCTCGGCGAGCCTCCGTTCTCGCTCGAACAGGGTGTCGCCCGATCGGTCGCATGGTTTCGCTCACCGGGACGCGAACGGGTTTTGACCAAAGCGTAGCGCAACCTTCGCCGATGGCCGACACACCCGATCCAAATCCTGAAGCGGCACCACGTCTTCGGGTTGTGGTCGCGGGCC
>JBBKXR010000094.1:0-15984 GCA_037969585.1 Verrucomicrobiales bacterium | reverse complement strand
CAGAGCCTGTGAGGGCACGCAGCCGACGTTCAGGCAGTCGCCTCCAAGCAGGTGCGATTCGATCAAGGCCACCTTGCCGCCGACGCCAGCCGCGCCTGCTGCGGTTATCAGTCCACCTGATCCTGCGCCGATGACAACCAGATTGTATTTACCGTCGGGCTCGGGATCGATCCAGGCACGGGGGTGGGTATTGTCGAGCAGGGCGGTGTTGTATTCGTCGAGCGGTTCGATGCCGAGCGTGTCGAGGTCGTCCTGGGTAAAGTTGGCCAGATCGGGGTCGCGGTCGGGGATCGCCGGTTGCAGGTGCCGGGTGTCGTCGCCGGTGTGGATCGGCGAAAGGAAGTCGGCCCAGCTGACGGTCTCACCTGCGAAATCCTTAAGTTTTTCACCATGATCCTGGTCTTCCTTGAAGCGGTAGAACAGCGTTTCATCTTTGAACGAATGCTCTTTGAGCACGTGGTGAAACACGCCGCTGCCGAGCAGCATCTCGCCGAGCCGAACGGCGTCGGTCCGGTCGCTGGCCAGTCTGTCGTTGATCATTGCGCTGACGGCTTCGCTGCCGACAAAACATTTTGGGTAGGTCTTTTTCGGAAATCCGTGGGTGCGGTCCTGGACATCGAGCAGGGATCGCAACTGAGTGGCGACTTCGTCGAGTTCTTCGCCGCCGGGGGCTTGGTTAGGGTCGGTGGGTGTTTCGTTAGACATAATTGGGATGAGATGGGTTGGATTGGGTTCAGGCTCTGGTAGCGGCGTTTGCGATTTGTGGCGCAACGCTGCAGTCGAGGGGATCGACTAGCATTTTTTCGATGCTTACTTTGTTCATGACGAGTCTGATAGCCGGGATAGTTGCGCGTAGTCACGCGCCAGAATTTTTCTCGACGCGAAAATTTCAACGTAGAGATGAATGATCGCCAAAGTCACGGTTATTCCACCCAGGACCAATCCCCATTTCGAGACGAGCGCAGCGTTTTCGGTGTCGAGAAAGGTGCTTGCCAGAGCTGAGCTGATGAAGAAAATTAAGGCACCGTAAAGGGCCCGCAACGCCCGCTGAAGCGATCTAGTCCGCCGGTAAATCAGGTCGACCAATACCCGGTCGGGTGTTTCGCTCTTGGACTGCTCGCGTCACTGCAGCGCCACCGCGATGTAGCGGGTCGAAGAAGACAGGACCAGCATCGCTGTTCCCGGAATCACTGATACGGTGATCAGCCACATCTCAGAACCACTATTCATTATCGGACTCCGTAGCCGGGCATGGCGTCGTCAACTTTGACGACCGGAGTGACGCCGCACAAACCATGCGGGAAAACCGGGGGTCAATCTCCCGCCTAACCAGGCCGGTCCCTACGGGACGGTGCGATACGTCAATTTGGATCTGCACGAACACGAACACTAATGCTTGTTCTTGATTCGGTCAGTGATGCTGATCAGTTCGAATTCGTTGGTTGCGACATGGCAGGCATCCTCCGTGCAGACGAGGTTGACTTGAGTGTCATCGGTGTGCCGGGTCGATGCGTCAAGCTGGTCCGCGGTCAGTCCGACCTCTGCTAGGAAGAGATCCCGGGGGTGATGTTTTCTTGTTGTTGTCGTGTTCATGATAGTGATTTTTTGGTCTGGGTTGCGGTGCGGTCGACTGCGCTCAGGCGTCGAGTTTTGAGGGAAATGTTGAGCTTGGAGTGGAGAGGGTCGGGGGCGCCTGGCGGATAGAGAGGGATTGTCTCAGTGCTTGGAAAAAGCGGTTTCGCGCTTGCCGCCGGGCTTCCCATCTTTGGCGCCGAAGCGCTGCTATGGCGTTGAGTTGAGCACGGCGTAGAAGGGCGCGGTGCAGGGCGGAGTTCTCTTGCGAGATGGTTGGGATGCGGTAGATCATGGCTTTGTAGTGAGCCGTCCGGGGAGGAAGGATCTTAACAAAAATGTCATCTGACCGGCGTTCAGTCCTCGTGCCCATCCGCGTAAAGTTAAGGCAGGAGCCCGGGCTGAAAGCCCGAGTGCACAAAGCCCAGTCTGTTCACGGCTGGGTTATCGGCTCGTAAACGAAGAGCAAAAGGCTGCGGCAAATTGTAGGGCAAGCGCTCCGCTTGCCACTCGAATCGAGCGATGCGGGCGTCACGGATCGAGCTATGCGGAGCCCGCTCTCCCAACGCACCGAGGCAGGCGGAGCGCCAGCCCTACAATCGCAGATCGCCTCGGCAAAGCCGCGGGCTTTTTCGGAGCGATCGAAAGAATGTGTACAATGATCAGCCTCTAAAGTCCGTGAGCTTCGTGCTGATGGGCCTTCAGCCGATTCTTTTGGGTGTGAATGAAAGTGATGGGCAGTGCCGGCGCGCGAGCGTCCCCGCTCGGCCGTCCAGAGGTGGCGACCGAGACGGTCGCGCTCCGACAGTCGCAGATTTCTGCTTTTGCCCATCACTTTCATTCAACCCCCATTCTTTTCGTTAGCTTGACGCCCGTGACATCATGCCTGGCAGAGATTCTTTCAGCGCTGGAGAAAATGTTGTTAAGAGTTTCTGCGGCAGCGCGACCAAGAGATGTGAACTACAAAAAATACTTCCTGTTGGGCCTTACGGCATTCACCCTCACGTCGTCTGCTGCATTGGCCGGCGAAACCTATTCAGCCCGGGTCGATCCGGGACCGCCCAGCGGCTCAGATCGCAGTGGTTTCTACCTTCGTGGCTACGGCGGTATCGACTGGTTCGACGACATCGATTCCACCGAGTTCGACACCGGCTGGCGCGCTGGTGGATCTGCCGGCTACCGTTTCGCCGATGACGCAGTCGGCGCGCTGATGTTGGAACTCGATGCGAGTTACGGTGAGAGCGAGATTGACAACTCCAATTCGATTGATGGCGATCTTGGGCTCGCGACGGTCGCGGTCAACCTGATCCACGACTTCGATACCGGAACGCGCTTCCGGCCGTACGTCGGCGTTGGCGTTGGCGCAGGTTTTCTAAACAGCGACCTCACACTGGGCGGCAGGACATTGAGCGAGGACGACGATGCGGTCTTCCTCTACCAGGTTATCGGTGGCCTTGAGTTTGAGATGACCGAGCGGCTGTCCATATTCACTGAATACCGCTACGTCGGGCTGGACGACTTTTCTTTGAGTTCAGGTGACAGTAGCTACGACGGCAGCGACTTCGGTGGCAGCCAGCTGCTTCTCGGTGTGCGCATCACCTTCTAGCGGTGGGGAGGTAAGGACCTTCTGCTAACAACATCACTTCCATGAATAGGGGAGCAGGGCGTCGAGCCCTGCTCCTTTTTTGTGTACTGATCGAAGCTCAATCCGGCGTCCCCAAACTTTTCTCAAGATAGTTGTTAAGAGCCGGATGCGGCAAGCGGCTAAGAAGTGTCTGAAAACCACTTTGAATCCATGAACTCTACACCGATCACCGCCGCAGAATTAGAACCTACCCTCACGTCGTCTCAACCGCAGCGCGGAACTTGGCGGAAATGGGCGATCTTCGCAGGCGTAGCTGCGGCCCTGGTGGCATTGTTCACCCTTTTCGATGTTCGGGCATTGGTCTCCAGCTGCCTTGAAGCGATCGAAGGACTTGGGATTTGGGGGCCGGTTCTGTTTATTGCGGTCTACGTGCTAGCGAGCGTCTTCTTTATCCCGGCTTCCGCGTTGACGCTCGGGGCGGGTGCCGTGTTCGGTGTCGCCTGGGGATCCGTGTATGTCTCCATCGCCTCGACGCTCGGCGCCACTGCATCCTTTCTCGTCGGTCGCTACGTGGCACGAGCTGCCATCGCGAATAAGATCGACGGCAACGAGCGCTTCGCGACGATCGATCGTGCGGTTGCGGACAAGGGTTGGAAGATCGTCGGGCTGATGCGCCTGTCGCCGGCCTTCCCGTTCGCACTGCTCAACTATGCGTTCGGGCTGACCCGCGTGAAGTTGCGCCACTATGTGGTCGCCTCGTGGATTGGCATGATGCCGGGCACGGTGATGTATGTCTATCTCGGCTCGCTCGCTGGCGCAGCCGGTCGTGAGAAGACGCCTGCGGAGTGGGCTCTCTATGCGGTTGGACTGGTCGCCACCGTCGCGGTTACTATTTACGTTACCAAGGTCGCCAGGCGTGCGCTCGCCAAAGGCACCGGCGAAGGGGTATAACCGTCTTTTAACCCTTCACTTCACTCCCCCTAACATGGAATCCACCAACTTCGATGAGCGCAGCCTCATCATCCACCGCCAACTGCGTGGCAAGATCGGCATCCACCTGAAGATGCCGCTACGCAATCGCGACGATCTCTCTCTCGCCTACACCCCTGGCGTTGCCGAACCCTGTCGGCAGATTGCCGCCGATCCGTCCACGGCAAGGCAGCTTACCGTGAAGGGTAATACGGTAGCCGTGATTTCCGATGGCTCGGCGGTGCTTGGGCTGGGCAACATCGGTGCGCTCGCTTCGATCCCGGTGATGGAGGGCAAAGCGATGTTGTTCCGTCAGTTCGCCGATCTGAACGCCTGGCCGATCTGTCTCGACACCCAGGACGTCGACGAGATCGTCGCCACGATACGCAATATCGCGCCGGTCTTTGGAGGCATCAATCTCGAGGACTTCTCGGCTCCGCGCTGCTTTGAAATTGAGAGTCGCTTACAGGACCTGGGCATCCCGGTGTTTCACGATGACCAACATGGCACGGCGATCGTGCTTCTAGCAGCGCTGATTAATGCGGTAAAGGTCACCGGCCGCGAACTCTCTGATTTGCGTGTAGTGATCAATGGCGCGGGCGCGGCGGGCACTGCCATCGCGCGTCTGCTTCGCTGTGTCGGGCACGAACCAGACCGTTGTTTGAGTGTCAGGGAAGTCGTCGTCTGCGATTCCAAAGGCGCGATCCACGCTGGTCGTGACAACCTTTCGCCGCAGAAGCTCGAACTCTTGAACTACTCCAATCCGGACAACCGCAGCGGTTTGCTGACAGAGATCATCAGCGACGCTGACGTGTTTATAGGCGTCAGCAGAGGTAACCTTTTAGCCGAAGGCGACATCCGTACGATGGCGCCGGATTCGATTGTTCTGGCGATGGCCAACCCTGAACCAGAGATCATGCCGGACGAGGCCAAGCGCGGTGGGGCGGCTATTATCGGCACAGGTCGCAGCGATTTTCCTAACCAGGTGAACAATGTCCTCGCCTTTCCCGGGATCTTTCGCGGCGCGATTGATGCCTGCGCGACACGCATCACCGAGGCGATGAAAATCGCCGCCGCTCACGCGCTGGCCTCAGCGGTCGAAGAGCCGTCCGCCGATCACATTTTGCCAGATCCGCTCGATCCGAGCGTCGCGCCACGCGTCGCTCGCGCCGTCAAGTTGAGCTGGGAATCCGAAAACAAACCAATCACCGCATCGAACTAGACCCCGCACCCAATGACTACTAAGAACACCTGCACTGATCTCGACTCCTTCATGTCCGGCTTGCGCAAACGCAATCCCGGCCAACAAGAATTCCACGACGCGGTCCAGGAGGTGGCTGCGGATGTCTTACCTTTCATCGCTGAGCACGATGAATACAACGGCGAGTGTCTGCTGGAACGCCTGACGGAACCCGACCGCGTCATCTCGTTTCGCGTCAGCTGGGTCGATGACGATGGCCAGGTTCGTGCCAATCGTGCGTGGCGCGTGCAGTTCTGCAATGCCATCGGCCCCTACAAAGGTGGCATGCGATTTCACGACACCGTGACTGAGAGCGTGTTGAAATTTCTCGGCTTTGAGCAGATTTTTAAAAACAGCCTGACCGGTCTGCCCATGGGCGGCGCTAAGGGCGGTTCCAATTTTAATCCGAAAGGCAAGAGCGACGGCGAAGTTATGCGCTTCTGCCAGTCGCTGATGACCGAGTTGCATCGCTACATCGGTCCAGACACGGACGTGCCTGCTGGTGATATCGGCGTCGGCGCGCGCGAGATCGGCTACCTGTTCGGGCAATACCGTCGCCTCTCAAATACCTTCACCGGAACGTTGACGGGTAAAGGCTTAGATTTCGGCGGCAGCATTGGCAGAAAGGAAGCCACAGGCCACGGCGCGGTTTATTTCATGCGCGAGATGTTGGCCACCCGGGATGAGGAGATCGATGGCAAGACTGCTGTCGTATCTGGATCGGGCAACGTCGCTCTGTATTGCATCGACAAGCTCATCCGGCTTGGCGCGAAACCGCTCACGGCCAGCGACAGCTCCGGTTTCATCCACGACCCCGATGGTATCGACGAGGAGAAGTTAGCTTTTCTTAAAGACTTGAAAGAGGTGCGCCGCGGACGCATCGAGGAGTATGCCGTGAAGTTCGGCTGCACCTTTAAAGAAGGTCGCCCGTGGGCAGTAAAAGCCGATTTGGCCTTTCCTTGCGCCACTCAGAATGAGGTCAACGAGGAGGATGCGAAGACATTGATCGGCAACGGTCTAATCGCGCTTGCAGAAGGCGCGAACATGCCGTGCGAACTTGCCGCCCAGCACCAGTTGCGGAATCATGTTCTCTACGCGCCGGGCAAAGCTTCGAACGCGGGTGGCGTGGCGGTTTCCGGATTGGAACAGAGCCAGAACGCTTTGCGTGTCAGTTGGTCGCTGGAAGAAGTCGATCAGCGCCTACAGAAGATCATGCGAGACATCCACGGGAAATGTCAAAAGTATGGGCAGCGTGACGGTGGCGGAATCGATTACGTGCGTGGCGCGAATATCGGTGGCTTTACGAAGGTCGCCAACGCGCTGCATCAGTGTGGCGTGATCTAGTTTCCGGGATTTCAAATTTTTCCACGTCCTGATATCCCTACCCGTATGAACAACGATCAGCTTCCGACAATTACTCCCGTCAAAGATGGGCCGCTCAGGTTCGAGAACGTAGCGGTTTTTGAAGGCGTCGATGGCGCGATCAAAACGGAAAATGTGATCGCGCTCTGCCGCTGTGGTCAATCGCAGAACAAACCGTTCTGCGATGGCCGCCATGTGGCGGCAGGTTTCACCAGCGAGCGCGGCGAGAACGAAGATGACAAGAGGTTGGTTTTCGAGGGTGACCCGATCACCTTCTACGAGAACGTCGCGATTTGTTCCCACGCAGGGTTTTGCCCGAGTGGGATGCCGGACAAATGGCGCGAGGAGGGTGAATTTACCGATGAGGAGTTGGTCGAGAAGGTTCGCAAGTGCCCGTCCGGCGCGCTGAGTTACGCCCGCGGCTCGACCGAGCACCGCGATCAGGAGCGGCCTTGCAAGGTGCGCTTAAAAAAAGACGGACCGCTCGAGATCGAGGGCGGCATCGAACTACGCAATACCGAGTGGGGCGAAGGCGCTTCGCGCGAACACTATGCCCTGTGCCGTTGCGGTGCCTCGAAGATGAAGCCCTTTTGCGATGGAACCCACGACGAAGTCTGGGCGCACGGAGAGGATGATTTTGAACCCAAAGATGAAGCAACGGAGGGTAAGTCGACATCGCTGGAACCACATGTTGCGACCATCCACGCGATGGCTCGCGAAGATGCCGAAAGCGGAGATTCCGAAGGGCCCATGGTAGCGATGGGCGCACCGCGCACCGAGCTTCCTAGCTGGGAGCAGATCCAGATCATGACGGCGCAGTTGGACCCTGCACCGTTGCAGCCGGATGTCGAAGTGGGCACCGAACTGGTAATCGGTCCGCGGGCGAAAAAGCCGCTGCGTTTGGACATTCCTTTATTCGTCTCCGACATGAGCTTCGGCGCACTGTCGCAGGAGGTGAAGATCGCCTTGGCGAAAGGCGCACAGATGGCTGGCACCGGTATCTGTTCCGGCGAAGGCGGGATGTTGCCGGAGGAGCAGGAGGCAAACGAACGCTACCTCTACGAGCTCGGATCCGGCAAGCACGGGTATGATGAAGACTTGCTCAAAAAGGTGCAGGCGTTCCATTTCAAATGCGGACAGGCGGCGAAGACCGGCACCGGCGGGCACTTGCCGGGCTGCAAGGTGACGGAGAAGATCGCAGAAGTGCGCGGCATCGAGCCGGGTGAAGATTCCGAGTCGCCGCCGACTTTCACCGACATGTCGAAGCCTGACGACTTCCGACGTTTTGCCGACCGCGTGCGCGAGGTCACCGGTGGCATTCCGATCGGATTCAAGATTTCGTCGAACCGCATCGAGAAGACCATCGACTTTGCTCTCGAGGCGTCAGCGGACTATATCATTCTCGACGGTCGTGGCGGTGGTACTGGTGCCGCGCCCGCCATCTTCCGCGACAATATTTCGGTGCCGACGATTCCGGCGCTGGCGCGTGCGCGGCAGCACTTGGATGGGTGCGGCGCCGGTGACGTGACGCTCATCATCACCGGCGGACTCCGTTTGCCTGCCGATTTCATCAAAGCGATGGCTCTGGGCGCTGATGGCATCGCCTTGGCGAACTCCTCCATTCAGGCGGCTGGCTGTATCGGTGCACGCATTTGCAACACCAACAAATGCCCCGCCGGGATCGCCACTCAAGACCCCGAGTTACGCAAGTTGGTGAACATCGATAGCGCTGCGCTCAAAGTCGCGAACTTTTACCGCAACGCTGTCGGGATGATGAAAGTCATGGCGCGGGCATGCGGGCACGATCACCTCAAAGGTTTTAACCAGGATGATATCGCCACCTGGCATCGCGAGATCTCAGACCTGACCGGCATCGAGTTTTCCGGTGTCCGAAATAGCTAGCAGCACACAATCCTATGAAAGCATCTGACCTACTCATCAAAGCGCTTGAGAATGCCAACGAGCGGCATCTCAGTGAGGGGAGCAGCGACCTGCCAGTGCCAGTGTTTCCGTCGCGACCACGGCGGCTAGTCGGTGGTGTCCGAACACCTCAGCTCTAGCCAATGGAACTCTACACCCTCGCCGCGGTCATTCTCGGGTTCAGCGCTTTGGCGAGCGTGTTCAGCACCCGCGTCCTGCGCATGCCGGAGACGATCGGTCTGATGGCGACCGGAGTTATCGCAAGCACTGTGATGCTGTTGGCGGGCCTTGTTTTCCAGGGGCCGGTAATGGCCATCTGCGAGCGTGTCACCGAGTTTGACTTTAGCGCTTTCGTCCTCGATTTCGCCCTTGGATTCCTGTTGTTCGCCGGAGCCTACAGCGCGGACGCGAAGGCGATGAACCGGGATCGTTGTCTCATTCTCACCTTCGCGACCTTCGGCATCCTCGTCTCGACTTTCATCGTCGGCGTGCTCGCCTTCGGGATTATCCGCATGCTCGGGATAGAAAGCGTTCCCTTCATCCATTGCCTGCTGTTCGGCGCGCTTATTTCACCGACTGATCCGATCGCTGTTCTCGCTATTCTCAAGGACACTGCGGTGCCCGATTCGCTGCAAGCCGACATCGCCGGCGAGAGTTTGCTCAACGACGGTGTTGCAGTGGTTGTCTTCCTGACCGTGCTCCAAATTGCCGGGGGAGGAATGCATGGCGGGGGAGAAACCGAAACTGGAATCGTCTCGGTGATGATGCTCTTCGGGCGCGAAGTGCTGGGTGGGATCGTGCTAGGTCTCGTATTCGGGTGGGTCGGAACCCGTCTCGTCCGGCTGGCGAAGGCACCTGCCGTCGATATCCTGATCTCACTGGCCACGGTGATGGGCGGATACTCCCTGGCCTACCAGCTCCACGTCTCCGGTCCGCTCGCGATGGTGGTCACCGGTTTCGTATTCGCCTTTGCCATGCGCTCTGCCGATGCGTCGGAACGGCAGCACCTCGATACCTTCTGGGAGGGGATCGACCACATTCTCAACGCGGTCTTATTCACGCTGATGGGTATCGTTTTGCTAGGCCTCTCGAAGACTTTTGAATGGAGTTATCTCGCCGCAGGGATGCTTGCCATCGTTGCCGTGCTGGTCGCCCGGGTGGTCTCCGTGGGCCTGGCGTTGCCTTTCACTAAACTGCGCTGTGGCACTCCGGCCACGACGGTCGCAATCCTCAGTTGGGGCGGATTGCGTGGAGGGATCTCGATCGCCCTGGCTCTTTCCCTGAGCAGCGAGATGTCATTCGACCTTATCCTGCACATGACCTACATCGTCGTCGCCTTCTCGATTCTCGTGCAGGGCCTGACCATCAGCTCCTTGGTAAACAAGATGATGAAGAAACAACCCTCGCCCGCCTCATGAATTCGAAAACCTACACGTTTGTCAACGCCGACGGGCATCTGCTCGCGGCTCGCCTCGACCTGCCACCCTTGCGCACGCCCCGCGCCTACGCCCTGTTCTCACACTGTTTCACCTGCAGCAAAGAGCTCGTCGCGGTGCGCAATATATCGTCTGCTCTAACGGAAGCTGGCATCGCAGTTTTCCGATTCGACTTTCCAGGCCTGGGGAAGAGTGAGGGCAGTTTTTCGGAGACGACCTTTACTACCAATGTCGATGATCTCTACCGCGCCTCGCAGTTTCTCAAAGAGATCGCCGAGGCGCCGCAGATCATCATCGGGCACTCGCTCGGCGGTGCCGCGGCCATCCGTGCCGCCTCGCTCATCGATAGCGTCCGCGTCGTCGTTACCATCGGAACTCCCGCTGACCCGGTGCATATCACTCACCTCCTCAGTTCGAAACTTGGCGAGATCGAAAGCGAAGGAGCCGCGACGGTCTCCATCGCCAAGCGCGATTTTCTGATCAAGCAGGCGTTCATCGATGATCTCGAATCGGTCTCGATGGAGGACGCCACGCGCCGTCTCCGCAAGGCTCTGCTCATCTTCCACTCGCCCGTCGACGAGATGGTCGGTATCGAGAATGCCGCCAGCATCTACGGCCGGGCGCTCCATCCCAAAAGTTTCATCTCTCTTGATGGCGCCGACCACCTGCTCAGCAATCCCGACGACTCGCGCTATGTCGGTCAGACTATCGCTGCCTGGGCGACGCGGTACCTTGAACCTGTCCCTGTGAGCGAAGACCCCGACGAGGTCCTGGTGCGAATCGGAGCTTCCGGCCTGCGCGCTGACATCCTGACAAACGGCCAACATATGATCGCGGACGAACCGCTCTCCGTCGGCGGCACCAATCTTGGTCCCACGCCCTACGACTACCTCACCGCAGGACTCGGAGCCTGCACGGCGATGACTTTGCGGATGTATGCCGACCACAAGAAGTGGCCTTTGCAATCGGTCGAAGTCCGGCTGCGACACGACAAGATTCACGCCACTGATTGCGAAGAATGTGAGACCAGGACCGGTAAAGTCGATGTCATCGAACGAGTGATCACCCTCGGTGGAAATTTCGACGAAACACAACGGGCCCGACTGCTGGAGATCGCCGATCGCTGTCCGGTGCATCGGACTTTAGAATCTCAAGTCAAAGTGTCGACACGGCTTGAAGCCTGAATATCATGAATTGTAAGCCCCCCGCAAGACCCCAAAATTTAAGCATCAAGGACTCTGGCTGCTAAGGCGTAAACTTCCCCGACTGCTAAATTGTTCTCTTCCGAACGACTTCGAAACCCATGTCAATCATCACCTCCGACACCTTGATGCAAGAGTCCGAAAAGCTCTATGCCTACGCGCTTAAACGCGTAGGAAAACATCACCATGCCGAGGATCTCGTTCAGGAGTGCCTGCTCGTCGCCTGGCGGAAGCGCGATTCGTTCGACGGCAGATCCACCCTGAGCACCTGGCTTGTCGGGATTTTGAAATTTAAAATTCTCGACCATTTTCGATCGGCAAAGCGCACGCCGACCGAGGGTGCGGTGTCAGGTGCTTCAGGACCGGATGGTAGCGACTACGATCCGCTCGACCACCTGTTCGATGCGAAAGGTTCGTGGGTAGTGGATACGCACTATGGCATGGAATTTCTCAGTGAGTCCCCGGATGAGACGGCGCAACGTACGGATATAAGAGAATGGATCCGACGCTGCACCGAACGGCTTCCGGAGCGTCTCCAATTGCTCTTCAAGCTGCGTGACGTCGATGGTCTGCCAGTCCCGGAAGCGGCGGTAGCCGCCGGGGTAACCGTCGGCAGCGCCGCAGTCATGCTGACGCGTGCGCGCCATCAACTACGCTCCTGCCTCCAACAAAACCACATCAGCCCAAATGACACCTGATACCCCGTCCCAATCTGAGAACGCCCGTTCCGTGCCTGCCCCGTCCCGATACTATCGGATCAAGATGGGCCTGATCGGACGGACCATGAAACTGTTCGGATTCTCCTGTCGCCGCATGGCGGAGCTCTGTGCCGCGCGGCTCGACCGACCGCTCACGACCTCCGAAAAGTTCAGCTTCCGGGTGCACGGGTTGATGTGTGGTCAGTGCCGACCCGTGCCGAAACAAATGGAGAACCTGCAAAAATTGACCCGCAGCGCCTACCAGTGCGGAGACGGGGATTCCGATTGTGATGCCAATTCTGAAGGTTTATCAGCGGAGTCCAAGCAGAGAATGCGGGACATATTTGGAGAAGGAGCGCTAGGGGATTTTCCAGTGCCAGCGGCAGATTGGATCAATCCGCTACCCGACGGCCGCAACAATTTTGTCGACATCTTCCCGGGACAGGCGAGCTTCACCTAACTCCTCAAGTGGCTCCGGAGTTAAGATTTTGGTCGGCTATTCCATGAATGCCTCGCGGTTCGGCCTGAGATCGATTTCGAAAGTCCAGCATGAGCGATCCTGTTTGACGAGATGCCAATAGGATTCAGCCATAGCGTCCGGATCGAGCATCGGCTCGTCCTGTTCGGATGGGTGTTTCTTTCGCTCCCCTGACGTGCCGATGAGTCCGTCGACGATGATGTGAGCGACGTGGATGCCCTGCGGCCACAATTCCCGGGCCATCGCATCTGCCAGACCGCGCGAGCCAAACTTGGCGCTGCTGAATGCTACTGCCCCGTCGCGTCCGCGGACTGATGAAGTTGCCCCCGTGAACAGGATGCTGCCAGAACCGGTCGCAAGCATGCCGGGAATCACCGCGCGTGAGCAGTGGAATGCTGCTAGCACAGACACTCGCCAGGACATTTCAAACTCCTTCGGCGTGGAATCCATGATGCCATTCCAACTTGCGGCGCTGGCGTGATTTACAAGAACGTCCGGCGGACCCAAAGCGGAAATAATGGTTTCAAAGGCAGCTGCCACCGCCTGCGGATCTGAAAGATCCGTTGCAACAGTCTTGAATGGACCGTCTCCGGGCAGGCTTTGCGCGATAGTGGAGAGAGACTCTTCAGAGCGGGCCAGCATGCCGATGGCATAGCCTTCTGAAGAAAATTTCCGAACTAGCGCAGCACCCAATCCGGGCCCAACGCCAGCGACGACGGCAACTTTGCGATTCTCGGTAGTCATGTCACTCATAGCTTTAGAAATTCTTAATCTTGATCAATTGTTATGTGTCGTTGGATCGGAGACAAGGTGTGATTCGAAAATCGCTGTTACTTCTGTTCGGACGTGAGTTGCTGATGAACTTCAAAGGCATTTTTTTCCACCCAGTTGTGGGCGATCCTGCCGTCCTTGATCTCGAGGATTGAGATGACGGTCATTGCTACCGGCGCGTTGTCGGCTTTGGTCTCGAACACTCCGTTGTTATTTCCGCGACCATCATCAGCGCGACCGTGCCGATCTCGCCAAAGCTGCGATATTCTTCGCTCAGAGTTTCGACCAGCGAGTAGTGCAGCATCGTGGAAAACTACAGCGGCAGGAACTCTTCGTGTCCGCCAAGTGCTTTGCCGACCGATTGCTTCCGTGGCGCGAGATCGAGCAGGGTTTCGTTGACGTCGAAGATGATGACTTTGAACGTGGACACGGGGTTTTCCAGGTTCGGCTTGGCGTCTTTTGCAGAAACTTGGCTGATGCCGAGTCCCAATGTGAGAGCGATTAGTGTTAGTGTTAGTCTTTTTATCGATTTTTTTAAGAGAGCGTGGTCGCTGAAAGTTGTAATTTGGAGGTCGCTCTGTGAGCCGGAAGCACAGGAAGGCAGCCGCTCCTGCACCCGTCGTCGTCTACCTGATCAGCGGATGGTGACGGGGGTGCCCTTCGTAATCAGGGTGTAGAAGGTGGCAGCGTCCCAGTTGGAAAGGCGGATGCAGCCGTGGCTGCCTGCACGGCCGATGGTATCCGGAACCGGAGTGCCGTGAATCCCGACTCCGGGACGGTTCAGCCCCGCCCAGAGAACCCCCACGGGATTATTTGGGCCGGGTGGCAAATTGTAAAAGTCATCGGTGCGTTCGCCACGGTTCAACACGCCGTCGTCGTAGCGATACCATGGCCAGGGCACCGCGCCTACGATCCGCCACTCGCCTGTCGGGGCGGGGTGTGCAGACGAGCCCGGAGTGATGGGAAATGCGGCGATGATTTGTCCATTCTCGAATACCTGCAGAACCTTTTCCCGCACATCCACGATCACTCGGCGGGATCCCGCGGTATCGCCCGATGGTGCCGGATAGGTGGAAGGAAAACGATCATAGCGGAACGGGCGGCGCACGTTCGGAACGGTGATCCGGGTCCCGGGGACGAGTGAGTTGAGATCGCTGGCGGGGTTCAGTTTTTGGAGGAATGCCTGGGTGGTGTGAAACCGCTCGGATAGCAGCTCTGCGAGACTTGTGTAGGGCAACTTCTCCTGTTCGGACTGCGCGGCCGGCTCGGACGCCATTGTTCCCAGCGCACTCAAATCCTCTTCGGCGACCGAGTAAGCGTCAAGGGTCTGGATGTTTTGCACAAGCTGATTCAGCGCATCCGGGCTGAGTCCCCTGGCCTGCTGATAGAGCAATGCCGCCTTGCGAGTGAATTCTCCATCCTGTCCATCGACCACTCCGGGGCCGAAGCCCTCGCCATCGAGGAGGATCTGCAGCTTCAGTGTCTGCTCCTGCATCAAGTGTTGGGATTGAGACGGCTGGTTGTTTGGCTGTGACCGGTCGAAGCTGGTGCAGCCGGCGGTTACCAACGCCAGCACTGCTGCGACGATGCGGGAAAGGGGGGTCATGTGGCGGGTTATGTTGCTACGATCACTTTGCCGGTGTTAGCGGATCTCAATGCTGCTCGTCAGACGTGCGACCGCTGGTGGCACCGGTGATGAGAACGACTTTATTTTTCATGGTTTTTGGGAGGGGGAGTTTTTGCTATCGATTTGAAATAAGCCAGTCGTCTAGATGGTGGGAAAATTACAGTTCAGGATGTGAAAAGTGAAATAAATCACGATTTGGCGGCGGTAAGGCGCTGCCGAAAAATCTCGACCGCCCGACGGGTTGGCGTGGTGTTTCGGGTGATCATGGTCCGCTGCTGCGCACCCGCCTAGAGATCCATGATGAATGCGGCCTCGGCAGTGAAGGAACGGATATGCGTGACGGCTTCGAGCTGACCTTTACTGCGCCGGTCGAAAGGAAAACTGCGACGCCTGAATCCCTGAGCGTGGAAGCCTACACTTACGATTACGGCAGTCCCGAGGTCGATCTGGTGACGCCGAAACTGACGATTAGCTCAGTTGGCGACGACGGCAAAAGCTTCGTCATCAAAGTCGAGGCGCTGAGCAAGAGACATGTCCACGCGCCGAAACTGTCCGGGCTCAGAAATGAAGCTGGTAAGGGGCTGCTTCACACGGAAGCCTATTACACGCTCAACGAAATTGCTTCCGTCCCGTAACCCGCTTCACGGGGCAAGTCAGCACTGGACTGGAATTTACATCTTTCTCAGTTTAGGAACCGGAACCATGAAATTTTTCCGATTGCCACTGACTTGCTATGTTGTGCTTTTTCATGCGGCATTGCTGGCGGAGGACAAGCTCGAGCTAAGTCCGGACTTGGTTTGTTTTTGGGATTTTGACGAGGCGGCGGCAGAAGCACGAGTCTCAAAGGGCGCGCAGCAATATGCACTTGAAGAGGTCAATGGGCCGATCGCCCGTGTTGAAGGTTCGAGCCCGGGGAAAAATGCGGTTCGAATCAAGGCCGGACAGTATTTCCGAATCGCAAAGGGAAAATTTAGCGCCATCGATTTCCATGGTCCGGAGGCACAATTGTCGGTAGTCGCTTTGGTGCGAAGGCAGGCCAGTTCGCATTGGCAGGCGATTGCCGGTATTTGGAATGAAACGGAAAAGCAGCGCCAATACTGTTTGTTTCTTAACGCCAGCACCCG
>JBBKXR010000093.1:0-11738 GCA_037969585.1 Verrucomicrobiales bacterium | reverse complement strand
GGCGGAATTCGACGCTTATCTCGAGCACCCCGCGCACCAGAGTTTCGTCAATGAGCGATGGTTGAAAGAAGTCACCGATTTTCAAGAAGCGGATTTTGAGCCGTTTGAGGCGAGCTGATACCGACAAGCGGCGCGCTGAGCGTCTGCGTCTCGCCAGGACTATCAGGACGGTCTGGCCACTCACCCTCTATGCGCACCACCCAGCCTTCTAAAGGCGAGTGAACCATGATCCGGGGTCGGCGATGAGACGGAGAATGCACGGAAGGATCCGAAACGGATGAGAAGCTCAGTCAAGATTCGTAAGATTCATTGACAATCAATGGGTTATCTATGAAAGAATCGCGCATAAAGCCGCGAATTCAATTTGATTGAGTATATTATTTATAGTAAATACGATTCCTGTGGAGCCGTGTTTACAATATTCAAGCCGGCGGGCATTTTCTCTAGCTGAGGTCATGATCGCCGTCGCCGCGCTGGCGGTGCTTTCGGGCCTCGCTGTGACTGCGGTGGTAGGCACTCACTCTGCGGCCAAAGCCAGCAAACTTCGTGGCGACGTCATAACGATTAACGCGGCGATCAAAGTCTATATCGCGTCCGGTGGTGACATCAGTGAAGCAAAAACGACGGACCAAGTGCTAACCAGGCTGAAGTCCAAGGCATCCGCAGAGAACGCCAGGCGACTCACCGGTCTGTCCTCATCAGTAGTGGACCAACGGTTGGCCTGTCGAATGCAATCGCCTGACGAGGCAAAAGGATCCTCGCCTCGTGCGCGCTGGGACCAGAGTGAAATGCAGTTCTTTGTCGAATCATCCGGTGCAGCGGGGATCAAAGAGTTCTACTTCGATGATGCTGGCGATGAAGGAGATAACATCGACCAACGAGCTGGTAGAGTACTTTTCGCAAAAGAGTCCGGCTGGATCTGGGACTACCAGGACAGAACTCCCGACGTCATTCCGGGGCCATCGGTCGTCGCACTCGGTACTCCAACGACTCCCCCTCTTGTCCCCCCCGTGGCTTCGCTCGCCAAACCTTCCGCACCGAAGTCGTCACCGACTCCACTCACTGAGCCGGTCTTTTCCCCTCCCGGTGGAACTTTTCCACTCAATTCCTTTCCCATGCCGGTGACGCTTACAAACCCGAATCCGCCGGGCGTTTCCAAGATTAGTTACTCCATCGATTCCACCATCTGGCAAGACTACTCGGCAGCACTTTCAATCCCCGAGGATACTCCTATCATCGCCATGGCCGTGGCACTGGATCCTGCCTGGACTCACAGCGGCATGGTATCGGAGACTTATCAATCCGAGAGAGTGACACTCACTTCGCCAACGATCAGTCCTTCCGCAGACACCTTTGGGTTCTTCTCGAACGAAAGCGTCACGGTGATTTTGAATAATCCGAACCCTCCAGGTGTTTCCATTACACGCTACCGGATCAACGGTTCAGTCTGGCAGGACTACAGCACCCCATTCCTACTCGACGCAACCGTTCATGGTATTGCTGGCGCTACCATCGAGAGTCAGGCGGTGCCGGACAACTCGCCTTCCTACCTGCCCAGCCCAGTCGCACAGGCAGCGGTCGGAAGGCAATCGATCACACTGGCCGGCAGCACCAACGGAGCATTCAGAAACCCGGCTGGCCCAAGCGGTATGGTTTCCAACCTGAACTCCGGAGGCAGCAATTCGCTTTTCAAATGGGGAGACGCCACGCGTAGTTCGAACTACTCGGAGAGCTGGATGAAGTATACAGGTGCTGGCTTCACCGACATCGCGGACAGCGCGCGCTTCGTGATCGGCGAGTTGACCTATTACAATGGAACAATCAAGAAAGATTCGGGAGCAGACACCATCGATCTCAGCATCACCCTGACCGTGGATATTAACGGACAGACCTTCTATCCCTACTTCGAATTCACCTTCGAGTTGGTCAATACCGTGAACGTTGCCGGAGATGAATGGGGCTCTGCTGACTTTGTCAGAATCCTCGACCCCCGGGCGAACAGGACCCTTGTCTTCAACGACTACGAGTTCGAGTTCCGCGTTGAGTTTGGAAAATCTACCAGCAACGGTTTTGGTGCCTTCGACGAGTTTCATGTCCTCGAAAACAAGAGCGCATCGGTCGATGTGTTTGGCACCTTCCTGAATCTTGGCCCAGTCGCTGAGAACGCAAGTCCACTGGAGGGAGGAAATACGATTGCGCTCGATACCGGTACTGGAACGGCAACAGATGTGATCTTCCAGAAGGAAGGCTACGTGGATTCGGAAGAGCACGTCAAGGCACTTGAAGAAACTGTTTCTGAACTCGAAAAGACCGCCGAGGAAAGCCTGAATAGTGCTGAAGATGGCCTGAAGTTGGCCCTCGCTGGCAGCAAAGAGGTCGCCATAAAGATCGCCGACGCAAAATACGAGGACGCAGGCAAACTGGCCGCCAGCACGATTGCAGCTGCGGCCGACGCCGAAGCGGCCGCACTGGATGCAGAACAGGCCGCGTTGAAAGCTTACGATGCCGCGGTGGCGGCGAAACTAGCGGCTTCCTCCGATGCCACTTTGATGGAGGACGCCATCAAAATCGTCGATACAGCTACAAAAGCTGACGCCTTTGCCAAGCAAGCAAGGCAGGCTGCGGACGATGCATCGACCGCTTTGGCCGCAGTCAACGCCGCGACAGACACTTTCAAACAGAACGTGCTCAATGAGATTGCTGACGACGATGACAACGAAGAGGAAGATGATCTCGTAGCCGGCTATGTCGAATACCTGATGGGCATCGCAAAGGCGGACCGGGAGAATGCCAATTCACGCTGGGACATGGCGAGATCGGGTGATTCTAAGGCTCGTGAATCGGCTCTGAAAGCACACGATAAAGTGGCTGAAGGCAAACTGAATGAGGCACGGCAGTTTGTCGCGGAGGCCAATGCAGCTGCCGCAGCAGCTGGGCTTGCAGCGCAGTCGGCCGAGACTTCTTCAGCTTCCGCCGATAGCGCGGCGAGCGAGGCTATTGCCATCGCTTCGAACTATCCCAACGCCTCCAAAGACGCTGCAGCTGCCGCGGATTTCGCCGACGAAGCTCGCGTCTTTGCCACGGAAGCAAGGTCCTACGCCGATTCGGCGGCCTTTGCAGCGGCACAGGCTTCATTGCTTCCGATCACCCCGTGACGACGGTTCTCCATCGGGGTTGCTAACATCACAGGTTCAGCACTGGCCTCCCTCCGGTTGGGTTGGCGATGCTGTGATCTTCAGCCGTCTCCCTGCAATCAGTGAATGCTTTGGTGACGATCGTTCCCAAATCCAACGAAACGACCGGCTTCGCGGATAACAGCAGTCTGAGGCGCACGATTGGTTTGCTTTCGCCGACGTCTCAACAGAGAAAGAAAAACTCGACGCCAAAACCCTGCAAGCGCTCGCCGCCGCTCTCGATACTTCGCAGAGATTACTCAGTATCCCCTCTGAATGCATGGCTGCAATATTCGACAGCGAGACAAACGCCGCCACTCCTCATCTGGAAAAAAATTCGCGCCGCCGAGCTCGCGGATTTGATCGTCTACTTGATAAGCCTCAAGTAGGCCACATTGTCACAACCATGATTCTATCGTTGAAACAAACTCTCGCCCTTGTCACTTTAGCGACGATCTTTGCTGCCGCACCTGCTATGGCCGACTGGGAAAAATTACCACCGCTACCTGAAGCCAACGGCGGAATGGCCTGCGGTGTCGCCGATGACAGCATCATCGTCGTCGGCGGAACCAACTGGGCCGACGGTGAAAAATTGTGGCTCGATTCGGTTCGACGGTTCGATGTGAAGAAGGGGCAATGGCAAACACTCGACTCGCTACCGCACGCGTTCGCCTACGGCGCGTTTGCATCACCGGCGGATCGCAGCGATTTCCTTCTCCTCGGCGGCACTGATGGCGGAGCTCCACGGAAAACGCTGGTCTCCCACAGCGGAAAATCCGCCACCTCGACCACCGCCGACAACCTCCCCGACCAGATCGTGCTGTCCACCGGCGGTGTCGTCGGTGACGAATTTCTGATCGTCGGTGGCACCGACGACGCGGCCAACATCGCCGGCATGACCACCCAGACATTTTCGTTCGACTTGGAGAAAAAGACAGTATCCCCTCTGCCCGATTATCCTGGAAAGCCATTCGCGATCGCCGCATCGGCCGCTGTCGGAAAAGAGCTTTTCGTCTTCGGCGGAGCCAATTGGAACGCCGCTGACGAAACGGTTCCCAACACCACCGACTGCTTTGCATTCTCCGTCGAGACCAAAAAATGGCGCAAGCTCAAGTCCTTCCCACTCGATGTCCGTGGCCACACTGCCGTGGCCCTCGACGATCATCGTATCTACCTCGCCGGCGGCTACGGCGGCGCTCCGGCTGGCTTTCTAGCCAAGTCCTTCATCTACGATATCAGCAGCGACACCTACACTGAGGCCCGCCCCCTTCCCTACGCCGCGACGGCGGGCTTGGTCATCCTCGACGGCTATCTGTATTGCATCGGTGGCGAAGACCAGATGAAATCCCGCACCGATTCATTCTGGCGAATCGCGGTGGAAAAACTTTAGCGACCGCGACATGCCAGGCTCATGTGACCGGCTTACGCCTTTCTCATCTTGCGTTCGCTGCGAACCAAGTGACATGATGCCGCCTCGTCATGAAACTTTCCCTTCCAACACTTATCGTCCTGTCCCTTTGCGCGTTGACCTTGCCAGCTCAGGCCCAGCTTTCCAGTATCGCCGGCACAGGCGAACAAGGCTTCTCCGGTGACGGTGGGCCTGCGGTCAAAGCGCAACTCAACAACACCTTCGGCGTCATCGTCGGTCCCGACGGCGACATCTATTTTTGCGATACCGCCAACCACGCAGTTCGCAAAATTTCCCGCAACAGCGGAAAGATCACCACGATCATCGGCACCGGCGAAAAAGGTTACTCAGGCGATGGTGGCCCCGGAACGGAGGCAAAATGTTTCGAACCCTACGAAGTCCGTTTCCATCCGGACGGCGATCTTTATTGGGTGGAGATGCAGAACCACATCGTGCGTCGGCTCGACGCGCGCACCAACACTGTCCACACCGTTGTTGGCACGGGCGAACAAGGATTTTCCGGTGACGATGAACCGGCGACTCAAGCCACGCTGCATCGCCCCCACTCGATTCAGTTCGATGCCGGCGGAGAAAACCTCTACATCTGCGACATCGGCAACCACCGCATTCGACGGGTCAACCTAAGTGACGGCGTCATCTCAACCTGGTGCGGCAACGGCAACAAAGACGCCACTCCAGACGGAGCAAAAATCAGCGCCGATACTTCGCTCAACGGACCGCGCGCACTCGACATCGATCCCTCCGGCGATCTCTGGCTGGTGCTGCGCGAAGGCAATCGCGTCTATCGCCTCGACATGAAAACTCAGACCTTGCATCACATCGCCGGCACCGGAAAAAATGGCTTCGACGGCAACGGCGGCCCAGCGCTCGATGCAACCCTCTCGGGACCGAAAGGTGTTGCTGTGTCGCCCGATGGAAAACTCATCTACCTCGCCGATACCGAATCGAACTCGGTTCGCGCCATCGATCTCAACGAAAATCCGCCGACGCTGAATCTGATCGCTGGAGAGCCGGGCAAAAAGACCTTCGATCGCCTGCACGGAGTCGGCGTAGACCCGATCAACGGCGATCTATATATTGGCGACACTCAAAACCATCTGATTCAGAAAATCGCTGCCGGCAGCATGGGCATTCCCGCCGTCGCCGCCGCACCAGTGATAGGAGATTTTCAAATCGACGAGTTCGAAGTGGACGGCATCGCCTGCAAGGTGGTCGTTCCGAAAAAAGCTGCCGAAGGGCATCCGTGGATCTGGCGCTGTCGATTCTTCGGCGGATTCGCACAGGCCGACGCTCAACTCGCCGCCAATGGCTGGCACGTCGCCTGGGTCGAAGTGGCCGACCTTTTCGGCGGCCCACCGGCGATGGATATCTTTGCGAAATTCTACGATCACGTGGTCCCGAAGTACCAACTCGCCGCGAAGTCAGTCATGGAAGGCTTCAGTCGCGGCGGACTGCCGGCAGTCTACTGGAGCGCCGCCCATCCCGACAAAGTCTGCGGCATTTATCTCGACGCTCCCGTTGTCGACATTCTCTCATGGCCGTCGAAAGGCCGCGCCGACCTGTTCGCCAAGTGTCTCGCCGCGCATGGCGTCACCGCTGCGACACTCGACACTTGGCGCAGTCCAGTCGATGCCCTCGAGCAATCGCCGGCCGCGCAAAAAATCCCGATGCTGTTGGTCTGCGGCGGAAGCGATAGTGGCGTTCCATTTCTCGAGAACGGCACGAAATACGAATCTTTCTACGCAGCCCACAAGGACAGCCCCCTTAAAATCATCGTCAAAGCTACTTGCGACCACCATCCCCACTCACTGCACGATCCCTCGGTTATCGTGGAATTTGCCAAAAAGGCGTTTCACGGAAACTAATTTCGACCTGTAAGCATTTTACAGAATTGACTCAAAATTTAAAAATTTCTGTTATTTGCGTGTCAAAATTGCTATTTGTAGGTAAATTCTGCCTAACTCCTCCTCAGCGAGGCTCGAAACTGCCAGCTTGGTCACTCTTACCCATAGCGATCGATGGTTTGCCGAACTTGCGCCAATGCAAATCCCCCTGCCATCAGCGGTCGCCACGCGTCCAGCCGTTTTCCGCGAAGCCCAGCTGCTGCAGGCGTTCTGGACATCTGCCTTTGGTCTGATTCTTGCAGCATTTTTTTCAATTTCCTCGCTGCAAGCCAGCGAGACAGCCAAATCAGAGTCCGTCGCCGGGGATTCGGCGGAAGTCTCGAGTGAGACGGATGCAAACGACTCAATCGAAGTTCCCATGGAAGAGCCGGCTGTCGATCGACTGCTTGAAGAACTGGCTTCTGCTCCTTACGCGCCCGTGATGACCGAAACCGGGCATCGCGCTTTTCTGTTTTCGATTCCCGCCCCTCGTGGACTGATTCTCGACCGCCACGGAAACCCTCTTGCGAGAAACCGCTCCGCACGTTGTCTGGCGTTACGGCTATCGCAGATCGACGCCATAGACGAAGACTCGGTTGTGGAAATGGTCGATGCTGCGATCGATGCAAATCCGGCCATGGCCGATTTGCTGATCCGTCCCACACCGGATCGCGTGCAACAGCATTGGCAACATCGCCGGGGTTTGCCACTGACCGTTTCAGCCCCTCTCACCGAAGAGGAAGAAACCGAAATGGAGCACTCAATGGGGCCGGCATTCAGCCTGGAGACAATCTACCTGCGCGACTATCCACAAGCCAGCACGGCATGCCACATCGTCGGCCATGTCAGCCGCGAAGCTCCTCAACTGGACGGCCCTGTAGTGCGCGGCGAGTCGCTCTGGCCATCCGTCCGCGGCCGCAGCGGCATGGAGGAAATGTATGATGAACTGCTCGCCGGCTCCCCCGGTCTTCTCAGCGAACTCTACGACGAAGCCGGCACCCTGCTGTCGCGCAAGATGCTGCGCGCGCCCCGTCCCGGCCTGACCTTTGTGACCAGCATCGATCTGAAAATGCAGCAGCTCGCTGAATCCATCCTGACTCGCAAAGAGCGCCCCGGCGCCATGGTATCCGTCGATGCCGACACGGGCGAAATTCTGGCGATGGCTTCCTACCCGAAGTTCAATCCGGCAGATTTCGTACCATCAATCAGCGAGGAGAAATACGCGGCAATCAAGAACCACGAGGGCAATCCATTTTTTCCGCGAGCGACTCAGGCGGTCTACCCACCGGGCTCAACATTCAAACCTTTCGTTGCCATCGCCGCGCTCGATCACGATGTCATCAGCGGCAGCACCTATGTCAGCGGCCCGCCGAGCATGAACATCGCCGGACGCACTTTTCACAATTGGAGCACCAAACATCAGGGCAGCCTCAACGTCGAGCAAGCTCTCGCCCGCTCGTCGAACACCTGGTTCTACCGCGTCGGTATCGACACCGGCGGGCAAGCCTTACGAGAGAGTATTCAGAAATTTGGCTTCGGTCGAACTCCCGACATTCCGATCGATGGAACCTCGGCAGGCGTCTTGCCGCCTCCACCATTAGGCCAACAGGCAACTGCCAACTACTCCATAGGTCAGGGCGACATTCTGGTATCGCCCCTGCAAATGGCTCTCGCTACCGCCGGCATCGCAAACGGTGAGCGCGTTCCCTGGGCAAAGCTGGTATTGCAGACGCAGACACCACCACCCAATGAAAAAGTTCTCGGCAAACGCGCCGATAATCGCGGCGAGCCGCTGGATTTTCGCCCACAGGACATCGAACTGGTACGTGACGGCATGTGGAGCGCCGTCAATGGTAGTGGCGGCACCGGCAAGTCTGCAAGTATCAGTTGGCCCGAAGTTTCCGGCAAGACCGGCACCGCCCAATGGAACGCCGGGACCAAAAAACGCAACGTCGCCTGGTTCACAGGCTACGTGAATGCTGATAAACCACGCATCGCGATCGCCGTCGCGATCGAAGGTAAAACCAATGTAACTACCGCCGGAGGTGCGCACGCCGCCCCGTTGGCCGAGCAATTTTTGAGCGTCGTCTACAGCAACCCGACGCTCTACGCCGTGCATGTTCCCGAGCGAGGCACGCGCACCAGAATTGCCTCAAGCTCTTCGAGTCCAACATCAAGTTCGAGCAACGCTTCATCGCGCTCTCCACGTCCTATCATGGTGCAGATTTCACCGGATCGAGACAAACTTGCTGAGAGCTTGTCGAACCCACCATCGACCACTCGAACTCAGTCGCCTCCGCCCGCCAGTGCGAGACGGGTTCCCGCCCGGTCGAGTTCATCGTCGACGTCACCGAGAACCAAGCCTTCCACCCCTTCTCGTGAACGAGGCGGCTTTCTGTCCCGCCTTCGCAATCTGTTTCCCAGTTCGAACTGATCTGGCCTGTTCTAGACAACGCTCAATTCGTTCAGCTCCCACCTTTTTCTCATGTTGTCTGACGGCGATCCCCCCAGCTACACTCCGCTCCCGCTTCCCGATCCGAACTCATCGGAGTACGCGAGAGCAACCGCCAGGGAATACGTTCCTCGTTGGTGGCGTATGGTGAAAGGCGCGTTCGTTCTCAGTATGCTGGGCCTCGCGACCGCTGCAGCATTTGCTTGGAACTATTGGGAAAAAAGTCAGGCCTATGATCTAACCCAAATCGCCTTCGTCCAGAAGGGTTCCGTCGTTCGGGACCGCGACGGAGCCGAGATGGGCCGTCTGTTTGCCCTCGATCGACTGCCGATAAAAGTCCACGACCTTCCCGCGCATTTCATCGATGCCTTGATCGCCACCGAAGACAATCGTTTCTTCGAGCACATCGGCTTCGACCCCGTTGGCATCGGCCGCGCCGCGATCGCCAACATGAAAGCCGGTAGCGTTCGCGAAGGCGGCAGCACCATCACCCAGCAAATGGCTCGCCAATGTTACGGACTGAGTGGGCGCAACTTGGAACGCAAGTTCATCGAGATTGCCCTGTCGATCCGCATCGAGCAGTCCTACAGCAAACACGAGATCATCGAGCACTACCTGAATCACATTTACTTCGGTAGCGGATACTGGGGAGTCGGGTCCGCCGCTCGAGGCTACTTTGGAAAAAATGTGTCCGAACTGACCATCGCAGAGTCGGCGATGATCTGCGGCATCATTAAGAGCCCATCGTCGTACTCGCCACGCATCAATCCCGAGATTGCGCTTAGCGAACGCAATCGCAGTATCCGCAATATGGCATCGCTCGGCCTGATCGATGACCGCAACACAGGCATCGCCACCGCCGAGAAGATCAAACTGACCGAGATCCCTCGTGATGACCGCAAGCCACTGTTCCTGCTCGCCAGGATTCAAAAAGAAGTGCGCGCCATCGCCAGGCAGAACGACTTTCCACTCGATGGCCTGCTGATCGAATCCAGCGTCGACAGCTACCTGCAACGAGCCGCTAGAGGCTACCTGGACAACGGGCTGACGAAGATCGAACTCGACTCAGATTTCCAACATCCCAGTTATGCAAAACTGCGCGAGAAAATTTCGGCAGCTCAGGGCAAAACCGGCGCCCCCTATCTCCAGGGAGCTGTCGTCGTTATCCACAACGCCACCGGACAAGTCCTTGCCGCCATCGGAGGCCGGGACTTCCGCGACAGTGAATACAATCGCGCCTTCGACGCCCGCCGCCCCCCAGGCACTGCATTTCTGCCTTTGGTTTACGCCGCCGCCCTCGAGCAAGAAGGCATCGATTTAGCCACTGAACTGACCGACGCGCCGATGGACAACCGACAGGTCATGGTCGGCGGCACAGAAGGCGTACTCGGCGAGTGGGGGCGTGAAAATTTCGCGTCTCGTTATGAAGGCCAAATCAGCGCTGCACTCGCCCTATTCGATTCGCGCAATGCTGCCAGCGTCGAGCTCGCCCACAAAGCGGGCATGCCGGCGATCCGCAATCTAACCAAACAAGTCGGCATCAGTAGTCCGTTGCGTGATTATCCGTCGACCTTTCTCGGCCAGAGTGAACTGACTTTGGCCGAACTCGCGCACGCCTATACGTTGTTTCCCAATCTCGGCTCGACCGCACCCGAACCAAGCATGGTCACCCGGATCTACGGTCCCGATGGAACATTGCTCTACGATGCACCTAAGCGCCCACAAAGTGATCCGGTAATTTCCGAAATAAACGCCGCACAGATCAGCGGTATTCTCCGAGCCGGCTTCTTTATCGGCAACACTCGCTCTGCTTACAGCGAACTCCGCTTAAAAGATCAATCGATCGCCGGAAAAGGTGGCACTACGCACGGCTTCAGCGACGGATGGTTCGTCGGCTACAATAACGTTGTCACCTGCGCCGTTTGGGTTGGCTTCGACACTCCGCAGGAAATTCATTCAAAAGCCTTCAGCCGAAATATCGCGCTTCCCATCTGGGTCGACCTCATGAATGCCCTGCCCTCCGCGGCCTTGCCAAAACCCAAGGACAGCGTCCCAGTCGAAATCTGCCTGCGCACCGGACTCAAAGCGATCGCTGACTGCGTCGAAAATTTTCCCGATGGTAAGCCCTATTACACCGGCGTCAGCCTGCCTTTCATGGCTGGATCCGAGCCTCACGCATTTTGTCGCCATCAGGCTCCCGGCAGCATCGCCAACCTAGCGTCAACGCGGGACGCAGACGCGGATCAGAGTAAGGACAAAGAACCCCAAGCTACTGTGATTTCGTCCAACTCTCCCCTCGTCGTCGGCCCCGATCCATTCTCGCCTCTCCAGACCGGCAGCGCGCTGCCGCACTGATCGTCCAGTAGGCCGAACGTCGTAGTGTCAGGACTTTTGCGAAGCTTAAGCTGTCGCGGAGCGATCGGGATCAAATTTCCAGGCAGAGCCACCGAGCATACCCAAAAAACTCTGCGCCTCCGCTTCTCTGCGCGAGGCCTCCCCCAAAGGATAGGTTTCTGATTGGTCGTCGTTTCGCCGTTGGGGTCACACTCCATACAACAAATTCTCTGCATTGTGGCATCGAATCGCGATTTCGCTGCTGCCGATATCTGATTCGACCAACTTCAGCAGTGCTGATTCAAGATAGAAAAACGGTGCATAGGAGCCGAACTCGATTTGCTTCAACGGGAGTTTTTCACCCAGCTGTTCGAGCGCCGCAGCGCCTTCGAGCATGGCGATTTCAAAATGCACCCCGCGGTCAGCGAGGCGCTTCAACAGAATTGGACTGTTGACGCTGCGCAGCG
>JBBKXR010000092.1:0-5462 GCA_037969585.1 Verrucomicrobiales bacterium | reverse complement strand
CCCTGTGGATTAATCACTCTCGCTGTGACCCGAGGCGTAGGCACGCCCACTGCACCAGCTTTGCCCGCGATCAGGTTTTTGTCCAGTGGCATACCAAAGACAGTGCCAGCTTCGGTGCTGCCAACGAACAGACGGTTCTTTTCTCTGAGCTTGGTTGGACGGAAGGCATTCTTGCAACGTTGGCGGACGTCGAGTCGGCCGACCTTGAAAATCCGCTTGTCACCGAAAACCGAAAGTCCTCTGAGGCGTATGAGAAACACAGCGGCTAGCATCTGTGGTAACACTGCTGCCGATGGTAGTCGCAGGTCTTCGAACTTTGGTAGATGGCTGGTGCCATCGACTCGGCCGGCGATAATTTTTATTTTTACCTATTGCCGATTCATTTACTAACCGTAATGATAGGAGTTTATCCGATCGCACTTAAGCGAGCTGGATTCCTTTACAACGGATGATAAATATTGCGGAAAAAATAGCGGCGGCTGCGAGCCAACAGGAAAGAGGTGAGTTTGCCGAAGCGGAGCAGATTTACAATGCAGTCATCGGCGAGGATCCCAATCATTCGGATGCGTGTCATCTTCTCGGCGTGCTGAATCACCAGCGCGGTGATCATCAGCGCGCCATCGAACTGATCGGAAGCGCCGTTAACACCCATCCGAAGAATGCAGTTTTCCTCTACAATTTGGGCGTGGTGCACCAAGCAGTCGGCAATGTTGATTCAGCGATCGAATGTTTTCGGAGGGCGGCTGCGTCCGATCCTAAAATGGTTTCCGTATGGGTGAACCTTGGCAACCTCCAGCAAGACAAGGGCGAATTCACTGATTCATATGACTGCTGTCGAAACGCGATTCGACTTGCGCCAAACGAGCCTCAGCACTATCTGCGCGCCGGCATCGTATTGCGGCGAATGGGATGGATCGAAGAAGCTCTAGCCCATATTGCCCACTCTCTGGCACTGGAACCTAATAATCCGGGCGCGATCAGTTCATTGCTTCTCGCCAGTCAATATCAGGCTGGTATCTCCATAACCGAACTGACGAATCGTCATCGCATTTGGGCCGCGCGGCTCTCTGCTTTACCACTCGATACAAGTGCCGGGGAGACGGCAACGACCTATGCTGATCTGGAGCCCCACAATGATGCTGCAAGCAGGGATTCGTCTGAACGTGTGCTGACGCTTGGATTTGTCTCATCTGATTTCGGAAACCATCCGGTGGGCATCTTTGTTGCTCCATTACTGGAGAGACTTAAGGCGAACCCCTCAGTGAGGGTGATCTGTTACGCTGATGGCAACCGCGACGACGAGTTCACGGCACGCAACCGAGCGTCTACTGATGAATGGCGCGACATTCGCCCCATGAACAGCCATCTGCTAGCCGATCAGATTCGAAAAGATGCGGTCGACGTTCTCTTTGACCTCAACGGTCACACCGAAAACAATCGTCTGCGAATGTTCTGTGAGCGACCGGCAAAAATACAGGTTTCCTGGGCTGGTTATGTCGGCACGACTGGTCTGGATGTTTTCGACTATATACTGACTGACCTGAATCACACGCCACCTGAGTTGGAGGAATACTATTCGGAAAAACCGCTGCGCATGCCCGGCGACTACATCTGCTACGAGGTGCCGGAGTACGCCCCCGAACCTGGGGCACAACCGCTTATCACCAATGGTTTTCCGACTTTCGGTTGTCTTAACACTCCTGCAAAGATATCTGCTCCCACCATTCGGCTGTGGAGTCGACTGATGAATCAGCATGAAAATTCGCGTTTGATTTTGAAGTACAAGGGAATGGATGATGCAACGGTGCGAACCCGTATTCTTGGGTTATTCTCGATGCATGGAATTGCCGCTGACCGGATTGACCTGCTCGGCCACACGAGTCACGTAGAACATTTGACGTGCTATCGGAAAATCGATGTTGCTCTGGATCCACTGACCTATTCGAGTGGTCTGACTACGTGTGAAAGTTTGTGCATGGGGGTTCCAGTGGTCACCTTGCCGGGAAACACTTTCGCCAGCCGACATTCGATGTCACATCTCAAAAACGCCGGGATCAATTGGTCGATTGCCGAAGACGAGGACACTTACCTGCAAATCGTCGAACTCTTGATTTCCGACCCTGCTGGACTCAATCACTTTCGACAGACCTTTCGACAACAACTCGCCACATCGCCACTCTGCCATCTAGATGCTTATGCGCGAAATTTTGTCGAGGTGGTATCAGGGGTTGTCCAGCCCTGATGCCCAGCGGTAATCTGCGCGTCTCGAAGTTTAATTTTGGATGCTGCGCTACTAACGTCAAACCAAGTCCAAACTATCGCGTATCGACCAATCCACGCAGGCATCGTGTTTTAACTGACGGCCTCGATCGGCAGCAAGCTCCGGCGTCGCGCAGTGACCGTTCCGACAAGGAGAGGTCGGAAACGCAATGCGTACCGGAGATGCGCGGACGTCGGGCCTGTGGCCTCAGCGGCGGTCGAGTCTGAGTTATCTTCGAGACGAACTTCTAGCCGATCCACCGCCTCCAGAACACAGCGGCGCGAGTGATGCCGAGTTCATCGTGGTGTCCTTCAACGATCTTGATAAAGGCGTCGAGATCGGCGTCGATTTCCTCGGGAGAGGTCTACGGCTTCGATGATGATCGGCAGGTGCTTTCGGAAGAGATCAACTTTGCGACGGCGCTTTTGTTTTGGCTTCGCCGTATCACTATCCTCCGCCTGCGGTTCGCAATCGCCGTCGCCATTTTTCGGCGACAGCTGCGGCTTTCTCCTTCGCTGCGCTGCGGTTCTGCGAATTAGCTTCGCATCGTCATGTGCCGGTTCGGCATGGCAGTCCCATGACGCCGTCCTCTAAATCAAATCCGATTTGGGAGTAACTGAGGCGTTCGCTTTTCCGGCGGTAAAGCTTCTGCTGAACCGCAGCGAGCACGTAATTTACTCTCGCGATCTTGGCTTCGGTGGCGGCGATCCATGCTCCCGATTCCGCGATCTTCGCCTCAAGTTTTTGAATCTGTGCGACGAGATTTTGCAGATCGATGGAAGTGCCTTCCGGCATCGCCAACACGATATGAAAATCATCGAAAAGTGCCGGAGAAAATCTCTTCCATGCAACATTTTTTATCGCTTTGTTAGTCACGTCATAATCGCAATCGTCCCCGGACGCATGGTGGCTCCGCCCCAGTCGACACTGTCGAGGAGCAGCTACAGTGATCGTGGATCAAGCTTGAGTTTTTACTGTTCGGCGCGGCTCGGCTTCTGGCAACTGAACTGGCCCTTCTTTGAGCCGCACTCTACCTAACTCAAGCAATGTATTTTTGAATTGGGACTACTGACAAAAAAGGTTCAAGATCCCATCGCTGATTTCGATGATGAGTCCCGGCTTGGCGGACCGATCGACCCCGACTTCGACCTTCGCTGCTCGCACATTTTCGGCTACTGCGCAGGGTGGCAGATTGTCCGGTGCGCGGGCTTTGATTTTCCCTTCAGGCACTCGTCGTCTCAATCAAACTGCAAACGCTTCTCGTGATCAAAAAAGGCGACCGCAACTCAATGTGAAAATCCACTTTTTTCTGCTGAGACTGGTTCTCGCCGGAGCCTGATACCCCCTCAATCAAGGGGTGATAAATGCTGCAGGACGACCACCATCAAGACCAAAAACGCGTCACGTCATTGCGTCTAGTCAGAACACTGAGACCCCTCCTGGGAAGGGCCCCTATCGACCTAACATCCTCCAAATTCATCAGTTATACGCTTCACGATTGAAAATCAGCGCGATAGCCTGACGCAAATGTTGGAAAGTTGGCAAATTATCTTGTTGACCTAAGCAGAAAGCCAAATTATTCAGAGTGAAAGTCGCTCTAGTTATTACCTAGGTTAGTTCAGCTCAGGACTACCACTTTTTCAAGATTTCGCCCTTATTACACCGCCCTAAGCTCCATGAGAACCGTTCGCAGCTTGCTTTCCTCCGTCATTAGAAAACTCAAGCTCTGGTTGCCCTCCAGATCCTCTGACAGTTCATCATCGGTCCAGGCGGAAGCCCTTGAGCCACGCATCCTCTACAGCGCGGCACCGGCTCCAACCGAAGCACCGGACGCACAACAGGAAGCAACTCCTCCACCGGCTCCGGTTGAAGAGGCCCCGCCACAAGCGCAACCTGCAGCACCCGACGATGCTCCTCCGGAAGCACCCGCAACGGGAGAGTCGGCGGTTGATGAAGGACAGGGAGTGGTCTTGGTGGACATCACGGAACTGGGCAGTGGTCTCAATCAGGAAACTCTCGAACGGGTCGCCGCAGCAGCCCGCCAGCGCTGGATCGACTCCGGTGCTTCTGCCGAACAGATTGCCGCATTGGATTCGATGAGTTACCAGGTGGCTGACCTTGGTGGCTACACTCTCGGCTCGACCACCGGCAACGTCATTTCGGTCGACGATGACGCCACGGGCAAAGGTTCCTGGTTCATCGATTTCACGCCGGAACTGGATGAGGAATTTATTTCCGGCCTCGCATCGTCAGGATCTGCTGCCGATGGCAGCTACGATCTCCTCTCCGTGCTCCTCCACGAGCAGGGCCATGCGATGGGTGCAGGCCACGATGCCAGTGGGAGCAATCACCTGATGGATGAATCTTTACCTGCCGGTGTTCGCCGACTGCCTGGCGGAGAGATGGTATTCGGCCAGCCTGGCACGTCGACATCCCACCAGAGCCAAGCTGTCGTCGCGGCAGGAACGATCACCAGCGAATCAGGTGCGTGGTACGACATTCAGTCAGCGATCGACGGCTCGGCGGTCGGAGACACAATCGCCATCCCTGCCGGCACCTACACGGGACCGATAGACTTAAATAAGGATGTGAACCTGCAGGGTGCGGGCGACGGTAACGATGACTCGGTCGACACAATCATCAACGGTGGATTGATCGTGAGTACCAGTGGATCGTCAGGAGATTTGATCGGCATATCGGGTCTACGACTTACCGGGGCGACCAATGGCATTCAATTGATGTCGGGTGTCTCTCACATCGCATTCACGGATGTCACGTCGCACGGCAATGTTACGGCAGGTATCAATGTCGGCGGCGTCGGTCACACAGATCTAGTGCTGGACGGAGTGACGCTGTCCGGAAATAACGTCGGTTTCCGAATGGGCACTACTGCCCAGTTGGACGGTTTACTAATCACCGGCAACAGTGTGATCAGCGGCAATAACCAGGGTATCTACGTAGCCGCGGCATCATCGTCGACTACAAATCAGAATGGTTTCACCAATATCGTCATTGAGGACACTTTGATTGAAGGAAACACCATTAAGGGTCTTTACCTCGAGAAGCTCAATAACGCGGTCTTCGACAATCTGACGATTCGCAACAATGGCACTGATGGTGCCTACGGCTTTAACAGCGGCATCGATATCAACCTGAAGTACGGCACCTACAGCAATATCGAAATTCTCGACTCGACCTTTGA
>JBBKXR010000091.1:0-12294 GCA_037969585.1 Verrucomicrobiales bacterium | reverse complement strand
TATGAATGCGATGCTGCCTCGACGTGAGGGAGTTCGAAAATGCGCTTGGCCGCGGCGGCATAGCGGGGCTGTTCTGTCGGGTCCTGTAGCAGCATGTGCGCGCGGATTTCCGACTCGACGATCGAGACCGTGATCGGAAAGGAAAGGTCGCGGAGGAATCGTTCGTAGAGCAACTCTCCACACAGCTGTGCTTCGTCAACGTTCGAGACCGAGGTGAAGCCGTCGCCGTCGATGTGCGTGTAAAACGCACGCAAGCCATCGCGAGTGCTCGGGTCCGGAGCGGGGAATTTTCCGCTCGGGAAGATCTCTTCGAGAAAGGCGAACGGATCAACGTAGGTGAGCACGGTTTCTTCCGATGCTTCGAATACCACAAACGGTGCCAGCAGGCAGCCGCCCCACTGAGTGGTGTAAACGGCGTCGAAGTTTTGAGTCTCGGCAGTTTCCGTCTCGGCAGCGACCGACAGCATGACTTGAGCGCCGTTTGGGGCACGGACATTCTGAAAATCGCGAACGCTCGGAGTTGCTTCGACTTCGAAATTGACGGTCGACTCATCGATGACCGTGAGACGCGGGTTGCTCAGTCGGGACTGCGTTTTTTCGACACTGGCAAGAATACCCAACTCTTCGAAAAGCGCATGACGCAAAATATCATCGGTGAACGGATAGTCGCCGACGAAGAGCAGCTTTTTGCCGTCGCGATGGCACGCTTGCAGCCATTCGAAATAGCTTTCCTGGAGGGCTGCAGGAATCTCGATCTCGTCATCGACGATCACGCCGGCCCATGCGCTGTCAGTGCCTCGACCGTTTGCAGGCAGACCCGTCGATACGTCGTGGTATTCCAACTCGTAGCCCATCCATTCGAGTGGCATTTGCAGGATCGACGTGGTCGTCGTGTCGGATGGCCAGATACGCGGTTCCTCGTTGGCGATCGGGTCGTGACCGTGCAGCACCAGAATTCGGCGGGCGACGCGTTGATGCCAACCAACGACATCGCCTTTCAATTCGGGAGTCGTGATCAGTGCCGTGCAGCCGAGAGCCTGGAGTCGTTCGCCGGTCGCGCGGGCCAATTCGATTGCATCGGTCGGCAGGTAGTCGACCGCGAAAACCGCAAGTCCCATGTGGCGAATGTCTGCGATGCGCTTGGTCAGTAAAGCCGTTGTCGGAGCGTCGACCGAGACGTGTTCCTTGCGGGTAAAGTCGTAGCTTTGCAGAACCGATTCGATCAGCACGGCGTCGATGTGATCCTGCAGGGTCTCGATGAAATCGAAGCCGCGATTGATGATGATTTTCTGTTCGGGAAACTGCGCGTCGAGTGCCGCGATCAAAGTGGTCAGGCCGTTGCGATACTTTTTCGCCTGAGCCGGGTTGGCGGCTTCGAGCAGCGCAACGCTGTCGACCGTGTCGAGGAAGAATCCGTCGAAACCGTTGGTGGCGATGTTCTTGGCGAGCACGTCGATGACGAAACGGTGCCAGCGTGGATCCGAGACATCAGCGACGCGACTGTTCCAGACTGGGTTGGTCGCTGGAAAGGCGACGCCTAGAGATTCGGCTCGCCGGCGATAGCTGGCATCGGTGGCGATTTCGCAGAGGCTGAGGTAGCCATAGAACTCGTTACCGACAGCTTTGCCGGGCGCAAGGTCGGCCTGCGTGTCGGCGCTCAGGATCGATACGTCGAAGGCGAGCAGGGCATCGCTATCCGGCGTCGCCGAGTAGTTGATGTAGAGACTGTCAGCCGCGGCTGCCTCGCTGGCGAGCGATGCGAACAGACCGATGATCGCGACGGCGATCGCGCGACCTTGGCGGAGCTGAGTGCAGGAAGGCATGATCGTTTAATGCACGAGTCGGCGCCTAGGCATTGAGCAGGGCCTTACGGGTGCGCTGGATCATGTGGCGCAAACCTTCTTCGAGGGAAACCGAGGCACTGAAGCCGAGATCACGACGGGCGCGCTGCGGGTCGCCGCACGAGTCGTGAATGTCGCCGCTGCGTCCTGGAGCAAAGCGCGCAGCGACAGCATCGGGATAGAGGGCCTGGAAGGTGCCCAAAACATCGAGCAGGCGGCGGCGATGGCCGGTGCAGACGTTGCGCACGCCCGACTCGATCTGAGTCGCGGTGGCGCTGATGGTATTGGCGTTGGCGACATCTTCGACAGCGACGAAGTCGCGGGTCTGCGTGCCATCACCGAACAGGGTGGCCGACTCGCGGGCGGCAAAGGCTTCCGCGAAACGTGAGATGACTCCGGAGTAGGGCGAGTTCGGATCTTGGCGCTCTCCGAAAACATTAAAATAGCGCAGGCAGATGGTTTCGATGCCGTATGAGGTCGAGTAGCCTGCCAGCAATTTTTCCGAAGCAAGTTTGGCGGTGCCATACATGCTGATCGGCGCAGCTACCTGATCTTCGGACAGTGGTAGTTCCGTGCTCTCGCCGTAGCACGCGGCGGAGGAAGCGAACACGACGCGCTGAACGTCATTTTTACGGGCGGCTTCGGCGACGAGATGGGTGTTGTGGATATTGAGCGCAAAATTGAGTTCCGGCTCACTTTCCGCCCGGGCGACGCTGACCAGACCGGCTAGATGAATGATGCTGTCCGGTTGGTGTTGGCGGCAAAGTTCGTCCAACATGCCGACCTCGCCGATGTCTGCCTGCCTAAATTGAAAGCGGGAATGCTGCAGCGGAGTGTTCAGATTCTTCAGATTGCCGGTGCTCAGATCATCGACGCCGATCACCTGGCTGTCGGTCGAAGCGAGAAGACGATCGACGGTGTGGCTTCCGATAAAGCCGGCAGCACCGGTGACGAGGATGGTTTTCATAAGAGGCGAGAGGAGGACGAGGAGGGGCGTAAGCTGTCGATTAAGGGAGCTAAGAATTCACTGGACCTAAACGAGTTATTGAAATTATCGTCAGCTATGGCAATTTATATAATTTGCGAGTCTCAATCAAGCGAAAACTATCGATTATGAAAAATAAATGGAATGGTTGTGGTAATTTTAAAAGAAGCCGGTAAAATTCCGCTCGCCTCAAACTGAGCCGCACGCTCGGTTTCTTCGTCCCTGTTTCGTTCTCGTTTCGCTCCGATGAAAATTGCCCACTTGCTCGCGATCACTTCCGTGACGGCCGCCTTGGTGAATCCGTCATTTGCAGAAGATCAAAGGCCGACCAACCAACAGCCGTCACCGATCAAACTCGGCAAAGGGCCGGAGTATTTTGTCGCTCCGCACGGAGACGACGGCGCATCTGGAAACGCGCAGGCACCTTGGCAGACGATTCAAAAAGCCTGCGAGTCGGTTGAAGCAGGGGCGACGATTACGGTGCTACCGGGTGTGTATCGCGAAATGATTTACGTCGAGGTAGAAGGTAGCGCAGAGGCTGGGCCGGTGACCATTCGCGCGGCTGGCGAAGTGGCTATCGATGTCTCGGAAGTCGGCGACGCCGAACACGTTTTCTATATCGAGGATCGCAGTTACCTGACCATTGCCGGTTTTGAAATGCGCGGCCTGACAACCAGGGACGGTTCGGGTATTCGCTTTCAAGGGAGCGGTTCGCATTTGCAGTTTCTTGATAACGAGATCCACGGCATGCGGGGTAAGAGCGCTATGGGAATCACCGTCTATGGCACGGATGCCGATACGCCGATTACCGATCTGCTGATCAGCGGTAACAAGATCTACGATTGCGAGGCGGCCCCGAGTGAGGCGCTGGTGGTCAACGGCAATGTCGATGGCTTCGAAATCTCCCTGAACTATGTCGCCGATATCAACAACATCGGTATCGATATGATCGGCGGCGAGCGCGACATCGTCGACGACCCGAAGGCGGTGGTTCGCAATGGAATTTGTCGTGGCAACAAAGTGGAGCGAGCGCGGTCGAGCTACGGTGGTGGTTTTGCAGCGGGCATTTATGTCGACGGTGGTCGCGACATCGTAATCGAGGGCAACCACGTCAGTCAGTGCGACATGGGTATCGAAGTCGGCGCCGAGAACAAGGGCCTGCTGACTCGTGGCATCGTCGTGAGGAGCAATATTCTCAGGGACAACGACAAGGCTGGCCTGGTGTTCGGCGGTTATGGAAAAGAGGCAGGAAGGGTTGAGGGATGCCAGTTTCTCAACAACTACATCGGCAACAACACCAGCCATCCGAAGGCGCAGGCCGAGATCTGGATCCAGTGGGGGTCGAATAATGTCGTTAACAATAACATTATCATTGGCAGCGCGAGCGGAGGTTTGCCGGTATTGGCTTTTGAGGCCAAGGGAGAACTGTTCAACTCGCTGGACTACAATCGCTGGGATCACCCGGCGGGCAGTGGCGATGGCGATGATCGATTCGTCTGGAAGGGGAAAGCGTTCGATACGCTGAAAGCATTTCAAGATGCGACCGGTCAGGACGCGCATTCGACCTGGGGCGATCCGAACTGGGGTGGACTCACCGGACAGGTGTCGCCGCAGTCGCCGTGTATCGATGCCGGCGATCCAGACTATCAGCCCGAATCAAGTGTTCTCGATGCCGCAGGCCAAAGCCGAGTGCTCGGTGGACGTGTCGATATCGGCCCGCTCGAGGCCAGGTAGTTAGCAGGCTATTTTGCCGGACGCTCCGCGTCCGCGCAGTTGACGGCAATAGGCGGCGATTCGTAGATTGGATCATGATTTCGACCTCGACGCTTCGCCCATATTCGCTCGGTTTGGTGATAGCGCTTGCGAGCGTGCTGCCGTTGACGGTGGTCGAGGCGCAAGACGGCGACGCGACGGCCAAGCCCAATGTGTTGTTCATCCTCGCGGACGATGTCGGGCGTGATGCGATCGGGTGTTACGGCGGGGAGTCCTATGCGACGCCGGTGATCGATGAATTGGCGCGAACCGGCAAGCAGTTCGAGCACTGTTATTCGATGGCGGTTTGCCATCCGTCGCGGATCTGTTTGTTGAGCGGGCAGTATCCGGCGCGTCTGAAAAATCCGGCCTGGGGCTCTTTTCCTACGGAAGCTGAGGCTCGTGCGCTCGGCAGCGTCATGAAGTCCGCCGGTTACGCGACGGCGGTCGCGGGCAAGTGGCAGATGTGTCTGATGAAGGACGATCTCGATCAGCCGAGACGACTGGGATTCGACGAGTGGGCGCTGTTCGGCTGGCACGAGGGGCCGCGTTTTCGATCACCGCTGATTTATCACAACGGCGAGGTGATGAAGGGCACGGAGGGCAAATACGGTCCGGATCTGTATGTCGATTTCCTGATCGAATTCATCAAGCGACAGCACAAAGCGGCGAAACCGTTTTTTGCTTACTACCCGATGGCCCTGGCTCATGACGTGACCGATGACATTGGCAAGCCGGTGCCGTTTTTTGCCGACGGCAAATGGGAGACTTTCGGCGAAATGGTCGAGTCGATGGACCGGCAGATCGGTCGCCTGGTCGCAGCGCTCGATGAACTCGGCGTGCGCGACAACACCTTGATCGTCTACACCACGGACAACGGTTCACCGAAGGCGTCGTATCTCACGGTCGCCGAGGATGGCAAATTCGTTCGCCCAAAAGTAACGTCGATGTACAAAGGTAAAGAAGTCGTCGGAGGCAAGGGCGAACTGACCGACTGGGGAACCCGAGTGCCGATGATCGCCAACTGGCCGGGTAAAGTGCCGGAGGGTAGTGGTAGCGAGGCGTTAATCGATTTCGCCGATTTTGTGCCGACTTTTGCTGAATTGGGGGGTGCCAGTCTCGATCGTGTTGCAGGAGATGCGGTGATCGATGGCAGAAGCTTTTTCGATGAAATGCTGGCCGCCGCCGGTAAAACGGATACCGGGCGGGATAAGCGTTTTGCCTACGCGGAACACAGCGGACTGCAGTTTGTGCGTACTCACGATTGGAAGTTGTACAGCAACGGATCGTTCTATGACCTTCGCGACGAAGCCGACGAGAGAAAGGTCAAACCGTTGGCGCTTGATGATCTCGATGCGGTGGGTTCAAAGGCTTACGCTGCTCTGAAAAAAGAACTGGATGCCTTGCCAAAATCGGTTCAACCGAAACGAAAAAAGAAGAAAGTGGCAGCGTCGGAGCCACTCCTTTTTCCGGGGCGGCCACAGATCGAAACCACCCAGTCGCCCAATTTTCGCAGCTTGTTCGACGGCAAAACTCTCGATGGATGGCGCGGCGTCGAAGGCGCGTGGGAAGTTCGCGACGGAGCGATCTGGTGCACGGGAAACAAAGAGGGCGGCAAGAACTGGCTGATTTATGAAGGTGAGGTGCCGGACGATTTTGTGCTCGAACTGGAGTATCGGTTTGTCGCTGGCAATTCGGGGGTGCAGGTGAGGAGCGCCGAAATCGACGAGCCGTTTCACGTTCGCGGTTATCAGGTAGAGATCGCCGAACCGGAAAAAATGGGCTTGTGGCATCACTCGCTGTCGCCGTCGAAACTGCGTTCGCATTTAGCCACGGCAGGGCAGTCGGCCGTCTATGCGGAGAGCGGTGAGAAGACGACAACGCAAGTTCATCCGGCAGAGGCTGTGCAGGCATATTGCCGAGCCGAAGGGTGGAACTCGTTGAAGGTTACGGTGATCGGTTCGACCTTTATTCAGGACATCAATGGCTCGTGGTTCGCCACTTTAGTAGATGAAGACATCGAACACGCTCGCAGTTCCGGGGTGATCGCGCTGCAGGATCATGGCAAGGGAACTGTGGCGGCATTTCGCAATATTCAACTCAGATCACTGACGGAGAACGAGTGATGTAAACGGCGATTTTTTTCGCTCAAATCATTGCAACTTTTCGCGGACTTTGTGGTTGTTATAGTCGATGATCGCTCCTCACCCATGGAACGCCGCCCGATAGCAACCCGCGATGCTAAACTCTCTCGCAAAATAGCGAGTTGGCTGGCTGATCGCGGTGTTTCGCCCAACGGCATTTCGATGGTTGGCATGGTGTTCGGCGTGCTCGCCGGCGTTGCATTCATGCTGACCGAGGCGTTCCCGGAGAAGGCCGCATGGTATTGGATTACGGGTGCGATTCTAGTCCAGCTGCGACTACTTGGAAATATGTTCGATGGTATGGTCGCGGTTTTGCAGGAGCGCGCCTCCGCTTTAGGCGAACTCTATAATGAGATTCCAGATCGCGTCTCCGATGCAGTGACGCTGATCGGTTTCGGTTTCGCGATCGGTTCGAATCCCTGGCTTGGATTGATCGCAGCGCTGTTTGCCGTTTTTACCGCTTACGTCCGCGCGATGGGTAAAGTCGCTGGGGCACATCAGGAGTTTTGTGGCCCGATGGCCAAGCCGCAGAGAATGTTTCTGGTGACTCTCGCCGCGCTCTTTATCGGCTTCGGCGGCAACAATTTGCTGGGAGAAAATGAACTGCTCGGACCGTTTTCGATCGCGGTCTGGACGATCTGGTTGATCATCGCCGGTTGCGTGATCACCGTGGTGCGCCGCCTGATGAAGATCGGATTCGCTCTGCGTGATTAGTAGGCCGACTCGGCTACATCGGTGCGATCCGCTCAGGGCCGACGTCGGTGGTCAGATTGACGTGGGCATTGAAGCTGTCGAGAATCAGCCGACTTTTTAAAGCCTGGATCTCCACATCTGGGGAATCCCAGAGGTTGTCGTGCTCCCACGGATCGGCTTCGAGATCGTAAAGTTCGCCGACGTGTCCTGCGCTGCTGTGATACACCGACAGCTTGTGAGTGCGGGTGCGATGCATAGTCGCGAAGGCACCGTTGCCGCCGGTGAAGTCGCTGGCCAGAGCGTCAAAATATTCGCATCGAACAAAGTCGCGCAGCTGATCAGCCGAGGCTTTGCCGCACATGATCGGCAACAGACTTTGCCCCTGATGGGACGACGGCAAGTCGACGCCTGCCAGTTCGAGTAGGGTGGCGGAAAGGTCGAGCAGTTCGACCAGTGCGTCCGATTTCAGGCCGGCTTGCAGCCCCCATTTAGGCGCGGCCTCGAAGATCAGCGGAACCCGGACCAGACCTTCGTAAAATCGACAGCCTTTGAACATCAGTCCATGGTCGCCAAGTGCCTCGCCGTGATCGCTGGTGAAAATGATGACCGTATTTTCGCGCTGACCGCTGGCGTCGAGTGCTTCAAACAGGCGCGCCAGCTGGTCGTCAATCAGTTCGATCATCGCGTAGTAGCGCGCCTGGGCTTCGTGGGCGCGGTGTTCCTCCGGCGTTCGCACTTCGTCCTGGTAGTCGGCGTCGGCGAGCTTTGCCTGCGTCGCTATATCGCTGTCGCGAAAATGCGGACCGGGCATCGCAGCCGGATCGTAGCGATCGGCGTAGGCTTTGGGCGGGGTGAACGGGGGATGCGGATCGTAGAGATTGATATTCAGCATCCACGGCTGCGCTGAAGCCTCTTTTTCGTCAGCACCAGGTTTTCGCTTGTCGATAAATTCGATCGCGCGCTGCGCCGCCCAGGTGGTCTGATGCAGTTCGGCGGGAACCCGCTCCTCGGTTTCGCGAAGTGCGTTCAGATCAGCGCCTTGGTCGCGGACCCAGTCGGCGTAATCGTGTTCGCCCTCGGGCCAGTCATCGCGCGGAGCGTGACTGAAATGCCAGGTCGAAAAACCATCGTCGAGGCGCGGCTCACTGCGCTTACCTGAACTGAGTAGGTGAAATTTTCCGATCAGTCCGCAGTCGTAGCCTGCGTCGGCGATCAATTTGCTGATCAGTGTCGGGGCGTCGCTGGGAAAGGTGCCATTGCCGTTGCGAGTGTTGTGGACGCGGCTCGGATACATACCGGTCATGAAGCTCGATCGGCTCGGCGTGCAGATCGGGCTCTGACAGTGTGCGTGGGTAAAAGCGACGCCGTTTTCGACCAGTCGATCGACCGTCGGGGTGCGAACGTGTTCGTTGCCCAGCGAATGGATGGTGTCGAAGCGTTGCTGATCAGTGCAGATCCAGAGAAGGTTGGGACGAGTTTTCAAAGTGACTTTGGTCAGGACTGAATTTCCTGAAAGCGCTTCAGGCAGGCGTTTGAGGCGTCGGTGTCACCGAGCTTCTTGAAGACGCTACCGAGTTTCTCAAACAGCTGGCAAATTTCGACCGTGTCCACCTCCGGCGCTGCGTCGAGCAATCGGTGACGATACTGAAGGGCCCGGGAGAAACAGCCAAGCGCACTGGCGTGGTCGCCCAGCAGAATCTGCAAGTCGCCGAGATTTTCTTCCAGTTCGGAATGCAGTGCCGCGGGGCGCAGTTCGGCGCCTGTGTCACGGGTTCCCTCGTGCATCAGCAATGCGATACCTCGACGATAGTGCTTTGCCGCGTCAATCAGTTCATTCCTCGAACCCAGCAGTATGCCCAAGCGCTTGTGAGCCTCTGCGGTCTCGACCCGGTCGATGCCGACAGCATTTGCGTTACTCGCAAGTGTCAGCCCCGTCAGGTAGTTGAGGCAGGCCTCAGCGGGGCGATCTTGCGACTCGAGTAATTCAGCGAGCCGACGATAGATTTTAAATCCGATCGGGGCACCGATTCGAATCGGCGTGCGTTGGCACGCATTTAAAGCGTTGCGATAAAGCTCCTCTGCCGCCGCGTGATGGTCATTCTGACAGAGTTTGTCAGCCGCCTGACAAATCGCTTCGATTTGATCGATCAGGTTATCGGGATTGGAGCGTACGTCGTCGCGAAGTTGTTCGAGAAGCCCGTCGCTGTCTCCTGCTTCGGGTAGGCTATCCAACTCCAGGTTCATATCCGCCTATCTGAGAAAAAACCAGCCCTTACGTTTGCCGGATTTTTTCGATTGCTTGCCATCAGCATTGGCGTCGTCGTTCTCGCTGTCAGGATTTTCGCTGGGAATCTGAGCCGGCTTATCTCTTGAGTCTCCGATATCAAAGTCGACATCATCGATGGTTCCAAGTGACATCGCTTCGGGCGCTTCGTCAGCCCCATCGGCAGCGTTGCGTATACGCTCGGCAATCGGGTTGACGTTGTTTAGATCGCCTTCAGGAGCTTGTGCAGGAATGCCACCCATCGGGCGCGGTGCGCTTCCGAGTCTCGATCTCGCGGCAGGTCCAGACTCGCGAATGGCCTGTTTCTTAGCGGACGCATCGCTGAAGGCAATCGCTCCGTCAACAATCGTTCCCATGACTTCGACCGAAGTTTTTGGTCGCGTCCGAGTCATCTCCGCTTCGAGTTGGTCGACGAACCCTGCCAGCTCATACTCCTCGACCGACTCGTTCAACTCGGCGTACTGGTTTTGGAAAAAGGCACGCATCGCCTCGACATGATCCGTCTCGGGCTCGCCTACGCCCTGAAGCGGTGAAGGCGGCGGCAGGGTGCCAACGACCAAAATCTCAGCGACGCCGATGAAGTCCATTTTCGCCAACCATTTAGGGCTGGGATCACCGAGCGCACGCATGCGACCGCTCGGAGGCATGCTGACGACCGATTCGAGCGTTGCATGGCAACGCAGCTTTAAAGCGAACTCAGGCCAGAAATCGACGTGACGCTTGCGCAATTCGCGCACCCGGAATCGTGACTCGTTGGGGAAGTGCACCTCAAGACTGAACACCGACAGTGCTTGCGGTATCAGGTCCAACGAGTTTGCCTGACGCATCGCGCGGTTCAGCTGGCGCATTAGAATAATGACTTCTTGTGGCTCGAGTGCGCCGCCACGTTCCGCCAGCAGCAACGGCAGGCCGAAGCCATTGAGCGGTTCTTCAGCGATACATGCCAGTCGATCGGTTTCCCAAAAACCCCGGCAACGGATCAGGTTCGGGTGCTCATCTTCTTTGATGCGCGACATTTCCTGAATCACCAACTGCGAGTGCTGCATTGGCAGCGTGCGCGCGGCTGGCAGAAACTGCACGATCGTTTCGCGGTCCATCTGCAGATCTTGTGCCATACGCGCGTACGCACTGAGCGGCGGATCAGGATTCTCTACGATGTGATAGCGATCACCGAGTTGTTCTTCGAGATCGAGATCGCCGAAAAATTGCTTAATCAGCATCGACTCAGGGTGCAGCCGGGGGGGTGCGACGATGGGACGAAAAGCGGTCGACCGGGTGATGCGCTGCGACACTGCGCCGTAGCTGTCGGTGAGTTCACCTCGATAAACAGAAAGTCGATCCGGCCGTGGCGCGCCGCCGCCGATCGGGTCGGCACCGACATCGAGAGTTTGGCGCAAAAGCACTTTCAGATTGGCTGGCAGACCTGCTAGAGAATTGACCTGAGAGGGTTCATTGCCAACGTAACGAGTGCCGGAGAGCAGCAGGAAAAGTATCTGCGACAGCTCGGCCATCTTAATTTCGGCGAGCTGCTCGACCGGAGTTTCGCTTTCCGCTCGAGCCAATCCCAGGTCGAGCATGCGCAAGGCGATGTGCGCCTCGTCGATTCGACAGACCAGCAAATTGGAAAGCCGAAGGCCGCGCAAGAGGCGGGCGTGGTGTCCGACTTCGATGACCGCGTCGCAGAGTTGAATGACAAGGGAGAGCGCCTGCGGAACATCGACCGGAGCCACCCGGGCGACATAATCTTTGAGAAATTCACCGTCGTTCACCGCTGTGGCGTAATAGCGCATGCCCTCGAACTCACCGAGGTCGATGATCTGACAAAAGCACGGCCCGCTCAGTTCCATCGCAGTTCGCGTGCGGTCTTCGAACGACTCAAGCGTCGCCGGGGTCATTTCCTGCACGCTGTTGAGGACGTGCAACTCAACCAGAGACTGGGTATTGAGGTCAAAGGCCAGGCAAACGACCTCTTCCGAAACCCGGGAAAACGTCACCGGGGTGCGGTCGGCGCGCTGAGCGATCAAAAATCGCGCAAACTGTTCGAGGTCTTCCAAAATACAGGCAGTCTAGGTAGTGCGTATCTGTATCAAAGCCACGGGCGACTGTCCAGTGTCCGAGCGCGCTGGTTTCTCCTTAAAAAAGGAGGACAGATGAGCCTGCTGATCAGGCGAGAATATCCCTTGCGACCTCGCCTTCCGTATCGGTCAGGCGAAAGTTCCGACCGGCGTAGCGGTAGGTCAGGCGGCGGTGATTGAGGCCGAGCAGGTGCAGGATGGTGGCGTGCAGATCGTGGGCGTTCATGACACCTTCAACCGCCTCGGCTCCGAGTTCGTCGGTGGCGCCGTGAACGTAGCCGCCTTTGACTCCGCCGCCGGCCATCCAGATGCTGTTGCGGCTGCCGTTGTGACCGCGACCGCCGTTGTTGTCGGCGTTGGCGGTGCGGCCGAATTCGCCGCCCCAGACGATCAGCGTTTCATCGAGCATGTCGCGCTGTTTGAGGTCAGCGATCAGGCCGGCGATGGGTTTGTCGGTGGCGCCGGCACTGCGCTCCATGGCCGGGCGAATGTCGTTGTGATGATCCCAGCCGTCGGCCGT
>JBBKXR010000090.1:0-11122 GCA_037969585.1 Verrucomicrobiales bacterium | reverse complement strand
AGTTAGCTGTCTGTATTGTCTCATTTCCTGGTTTTAGTTTCGTCACCAAAACCTTTGAGCCGCAGGCAGTTAACTCGACTACCTTTTTTTGCACTTCACGCTTAAATCCACCCGCTACGGTGCAGCAAGAATCAACACGAACATTACGATGCATACCCAAGAACGCGTTCGTCACATTCTGATTCACGGTTTGCTTCTCGTTATGGCTGGTTTGCTTTTGGGATTTGTGGTTCCGCACACTCCTTACCCGAGGCTCGCCATCGGAGCCCACATCCAATTTGTCACTAACGGCCTCTTGATCATCGTCATGGCCGCCATCTTGCTCAAGCTCCCGCACCATGTCGGCCCGAAGTCCGTCGGGGTGATGCTGCTGGCAGCGTGGCTAATCTGGCCGATGGCGCTGTCTGAGACTGCCAATGCTTGGTGGGGAACGACCCAGATGTTGCCCATCGCGGCTAGTCAGGCGGGCGCAGCGGGCGGGCTGGCGTGGCAGGAGCTGGTCGTAAAGCTCACCCACATAGCCGCCGGACTCGGCTTGGTGGCCGCATGGGGGCTGCTCGTCGCAGGCTTTCTGAAGAAGCCTGCTTCTGAAGGAACCCCCAATGGGTAGGTCTGGAATGAACTCGACCGCAACGCCCAACCATGCGCTGCATCAAACGGCGGCGGGCCGTCGCGGTCGCAATCGGCGCGCATCGTGGCCGCCGTCGCTGAGATTGGGTCGTTAGCCCAGGAAAACACGCGATGTCTACCGATCTCCATTTTGCCGCTCAGAACGGGAATGTTGCTGAAGTTGAGCGGCTGATTGCCGAGGGAGCTGATCCGAACGCCCAGGATGAGAACGGAAACACACCGCTGAAGTATGCATCAGCGGAACCCTACCCACAGGTTTTATTGACCTTGATATCGTTGGGTGCTTCTCCAGTTATGGCAGATCGCCGGGGATTTACACCAATTCATTGTGTGGCGGGGCATGGATTCTACGATGAAGCCCTCGAAATGGGAAAGATTCTCGTTGATGCAGGAGCTGACGTGAACGCAAGATCGATTGTGCATGGGTTCGTTCCCCTTCACGAGGCGAGGACTACGAGGATGGTCGATTTTCTGCTTGAGAATGGGGCTGATCCTTCGATTAAGAACAATGACGGTCAGACCCCGGAGCAGTATCTTTCCGAAGTTGATAATGTTAATGAAGCCAACCGCCTGCGAAAAAGAACAGAAGCGGGCTAACAAAGCGTCGATCCAGACGCTTGACCCGCCGCGAGTTCAAAAGCATCATGACCATTCAAGCACAAACCCAGAAGCCGGAGCGCGGCCTCGGTCCGACGTAGGATGAGTATGGACGTTTGTCTAAAAATGAAAACCTTCCTCGTCTCCATCCTCTTAACGCTTTCGGCATTCTCAGAAGAGCCGACAAAGCAAGAGCTGATGGAAGCGCTTCAGGAGAATCCATCTAATACGTGGGCGCTCTACAATCTCGCACTGCAGAATTACCTCGAGGCTGATTTCGACGGAGCCGCCCAGCGGTGGGAGGCACTCAAAAATCTTGAGCCCGAAGATTGGCAGGTCAGAGAAAAACTAATCCAGACATATTGGGGCGCTGGAAAGTCGAGCAAGGCAGTTCTGGAGACTAAGGAACTGCGCGATGCACGTGAATCTGAGGAGCATAAAGAACTAAACGAGAAAGAATTTTTTATCTGTGACCAGTTTCAGACAGGCGAGATCCGCGCCTATGTTCTTGAGTACTATAAAATGGAGGGGGAGCGGCCGTTGGCTTTGAAGTTCAAGCTACGCATCGGTGAACAAAAGGTAGATCACTACTTTTCGTTAGGAAGCTACCCCTCGACGACAACGTCGATGCGAAGAAACGGCGATATCGGACCGGATGACGAAAGTTACCACTTGGATGGTTACTGGGATGACGGTTCTCATGCGACTTACCATTTCTATCGCAACAGACCAAACTACGCTGATGTAAGGGAACATGTGATCAGGATTATCGAAGGCAAGAAGGAGTCAATATCATCCACCGTTCCAATACCTCCAAAAGACGAACAAGGCATCGATCCAGACGCTTGACCCGCTGCGAGTCGAAAATCTCATGACCATTCAAGCATCAACCCAGAAGTCGGAGCGCGCCCTCGGTCAGGCGTAGGATGCCTCGGACGCTCGCCACAAGAATAGGAGGAGAGCGATTATCCTGGTATTGACGGTGTTGCATTTGCTCGCATGTTCCCTCTGCGCTCTCGGTCAGTTGAAAGTTCTGTTTGTGTAACGTTCCAGCAAAATACTATGCAATACGCAGCACTGTTCATTCTCTTCCTCATGGTCGGGAGCCTGCATGCTGAGGACGAAGTTCCCGAAGGATTTGTCATGCAGGTCATGGAGCCAACAGGCGGAAAGATCCTTCGCCCGGAGGGCTGGTTCTACTACGAAGGGCATCGTGAAAGATCCTGGATGTGGACGATTTCCAAGGAGGATACCCACGGCGGGAAGGACTCATACGATACGGGAGTCAGGATCCAGGCGTTTGCCGGAGTGCAGGAGAGCACGGGCAAGTCTCCGCAGGCTTTTGTGAAGGAGTTTGTTGCCCCAAAGAGAACAGCCGCGGACAAAGTTCACAAAGATTGCGACGACGTCGATCAAGGTCTTTTTACCCGAACCTGTATCGAAGTCACCGAAGGTGATTACCGGATTCTCTATTCTGTTTTCTGGGGTAACAATATTGATATTGCCGTCATTAGCATCGCCGGAGCCAAGGCTGCCGACTGGGGTGCAAATTCAAAGTTCTTCGATACGATGAGCGCGTTCGAACTTATCGACATGGAGCGCTTCTCCAGTGACGCCAAAAATGAAGAAGGCGAGCGAGACGGCGATGATCAGACCAATGCCGCTCCAAAGTCGAAGTCTGGGGGGGGCGGCAGGTAGCGGTTGGTATGATTCACACGTGTCTGGAAATTTGCTACCAGCTCCGGTTGTATGATTGCATCTGGTCCTTGGAGCGGGTTATGATTCTAGGAAAATTGCCGAGCTTCGGTCCGCCGAGTTGCAGATCTTTAAAGTTTCTGCATAAAGCCGCACTACCAACCGTTCGTATATGAAATGCTTTTACGACTCTTCAGAAGATGCTGTCGGAACCTGCAAGTCTTGCGGTCGAGGACTGTCAGCCAGGCATCTGACTGCAATGGACAAGGGGCTGGCCTGTCGAGATCGCTGCGAAGATGAAGTTAAATCTCTTATTGCTCTGATCGAACGAAATACTGCCTACTCAGAATCGACTAATCAGATCCTCAAAAAAAGTCCCCTCACTGCCTATGGCTCAGCAGTTTTTTTGACCGCGATGGGGCTCGTGTTTGCTTTAAAGGGGCTGAATGAACCTCGATTGGATTTCATCCTCATTCTCGGCATTGGATTTATCGCCTATGGTGTTTGGACGTTTGTCAGGGCCCGAAGATATGCCGCAATCGTCGCTCAGTTGGATGAGGCCAGTAAGTCGAAGGAATAGGGGGAGGGGGGTCGATTGATCAAGCGATGACTAATCCAGGCAAAATATTTGCCCGGCTCGTGAGAAGCTATCCTCAAGCAAGTCCGTGCGTTCGATAACGATTTGTAAAGCGGTACCCTTACCGAGCTACCGGTTCGGCAACGGGGATCGCTACTGGCTCCGCGACAGGGATGGCGACCGGTTCAGCAACAGGGCGTGCTTTAGCGCCTAAGCCCAGTTCGGCGCGCAGGGCGCGGTCGTGTTCGTAGATGTCCTGGTCGAAGCGGACGCGACCGTCGTCAAGTATCGTGGCAGTCCAGTAGGTGAGATAGACCGGGATAGCGCGTTCGAGATTGACCTGACGGTTGGGGCGGGAAGTATCGTTGAGCGAGGCGTCGATGCTGACGCGATCCCAGTCGCCGTTGGCGGCGAGCGCGAACTCGGCGAGGCCCGGGGGATCGGAGACGCGCACGCAGCCGTGGCTGAAGTCGCGATCAGTGCGTTCAAAAAGACTGTGGTTAGGGGTGTCGTGCAGGTAGACGGCGGAGTCGTTGGGAAAGATAAATTTTACCAGTCCAAGGGCATTATTCGGGCCGGTGCCCTGACGAAGGCTGAGCTTGCCGGCACGCATCGAAGCGATGGTGCCGGGGGTGACGCGTAGTGCTTCCGATGCGGATACGCCAAAGCGGGGCACGATCTCATAATTGTTGCGCACCAGATAGTCGGGATCTTTTTCGGCAACCGGGCCGATCTCGTCGCGGGCGATGCTGATCGGGATGTTCCAGTAGGGGCGAAAGATGAGATACTTGATATCGCCGTGGAACAGCGGGGTCTGGGTCTCGCCTTTTTTACCGACGATGACTTTCATGGTGCCGACGCGGGTCGGTCCGCGGAACATGCGCAGCACGCTTTCGGCGATGTTGACCTCGACTCGTTCACTGGTTTCGGCGCCGGCCTGCATCCAACGCAGGCGCTCGAGGTTGACGATCAAGGCGTTGATTCGATGGGTGACCGGGCTGGTCAGTTCGCTCAGAGTGGCTGGTCCGATGACGCCGTCGGGCTCGATACCGTGGCGAAATTGGAAGGCTTTTACGGCACGGTCGGTTTCGTCGTCGATCGATCCGGGAACAACTCGGCTGGCATTTTCGGGCAGATCGCCTTCGGCGCGCAGTCGGGCACGGAGCAGGCCGACGCCAGCGTAGCTGTCACCTTTTTTGAGAACTCGGCCGGGATCAGGCAACTCGCGCCATCCGCCGAGTTCGGAGATTTCGCGGTAGCGGGCGAGGGTAGCGATGAGTTTGCCGTAGCGGGGATCGCGTGGTGTGGCGCGATCGAACATGGCGGGCAACTCTTCGGGGGTGAGCACGAGTGCGCGATCGATCAGTTCAAAGGGGTCGGCAACGCGCGGCGGAAGATTCTTCCACTTGGGGTGCAGTTTCGACGGATCGACGTAACCGCGACTCAAGGTATCGATGACGCGGTAAGCGAGTTGGGTGGTAAGCAAATCGCGCTGGGCGACGTCGGCATCGCTGCCTGGTGATCGAGTCCATGCGGCTTCGACAGTCGCGACGTCGAACAGGAATGCGTCGAGTCCGTGGCGTGGCAATTGGCGGGTATATTGGATCGCGGCACGAGCAAGTGCAGGCTCCCAAGCGGGCACGTAATGGCGATTTGCATACCACGTGCTAATGCGGTCAGCCCTGTCGCCAAGGGCCTTGCGCAACTCTGAGGCGGCCGGCGTCAGTGCAGTGGCGTTGCCGGGACGGATGGTGGCAGTGGCGTCGGCAGGGGCGGGCCGTTCGACCGCCGTCTTGGGGATAGCGGGGGCGTCCTGGGCGAAAATTTTCCGTGTTCCGATCGACGTGGTCAGTGTGATGGCGAGCATCGCAGCGATAGGGAGGATCGGAAGATGAGCGTGGAGAAGAGGGCGCATTAGCGGGGGTGTGGAGGGCCGACGGTCCGCAGTTTACACCCATAAACCGGTCAAGAAAGGCGCTTCGTTTGGATTTGGAAAATACTAACCAACCAGAAGGACTATTGCTATTGCAATTATTAGAATTGTGTCTCAAGATTGAATGCAATTGAACCTATCGCTGTTAAAACTATGAAAATCCTGCCATCCCTCTCTCGGCGGCGTGCCAAACTGCTCTCGTCGACGACCGCCATCGCCTTACTGATTTCGCTTCTGCCGGTGTCGATGCCGCAAGTTCTGCGGGCCGATTCGAATTTGATGAGCCTGAGCACCACTCATCACGGCACGCTCAACGACCTGATTCGTCGTCTGCCGATTCAGTCGCACCTTCACGATCGTGAACTCGCCGGTCTGGGAGCGGCTCAAGAATTAGCGGTGCTCCACGAGCGCCAGATGTGTGGCGAAGGCTTGCCGACGACTTTGGCGGTGTCGTTCTCCGGTAACTATGCGGCGATCCTTTCGGCCCTCGTTGACGAGCGCATCAGTCGTCCTTTCGGTCGCGGTCTGCTCGACGCTCACCGTCGCTTGCTTGCGGATGCGACGCGCTGGGCGACGCTGGCCAACCCTAATGCGGCATACGGGGAAAATTTGGTCGAAAGTTTGCTCGAGCAACGGGCGCTTCTTGAGCAACGGGCGATTCCTCTACTCGCGATCCCGATCACGGCACGTACTCCGATCATCAATGGTCACCGGGTGTGGATCGAAGAGCTTTTGGTGTGGGGCGGACAATGCTGCTACATCAATCGTGGTGAACTCAGCCGAATCGCGCTTTTGTCCCAGCGTCTGGAGCGTTTTGAGGGTTACTACAAGCGCGATGGTTTTCTCTCGGAGCGGGAGCGTTCGCTACTGCACGGGCGGTTGATCGAACTGCAGCGGGAGACGATCGACGCCTTCGCTTCGCGCTATTGAGGCGGCGCTGCTGACGTCGAGCCTTTAAGTAGCGTCTTTGCGGCAATCGGCCGAAGTTTTGGGATTGGGCTTCGGGCGATTCTGCGCGTAGTGTCGAGCGGAAGAAAAAATGGCAAGAATGGATCGGCTCGCTCAGAATCTCTCACCGCGTTCTGCCTGCCGTCCCGGAGTCTCATTGGCACTGGCGGCAGGGAGCCTGCTTTGTGGTTTAGCGCCGTCGTTCGGACTGGCGCAGGCGCCGGCTGCTGCCGACAAAAAGGAAGCCGCAAAACCGGCAATCGCCGAGGCGCCAGTTGAGCAAAAATCGCCGCGCACGGAGGTCACAGATCTTCAGCAAAATTTCGAGCGTTGGCAGGACAGCAAGGGCTACTCCTGGCAGCTGACCCGACAAGGCTCGTTGCTCTCGGGAGGGGTGCCGTATTTTCAGGCGGCGATGTTGCTCAAGCTCGGTTCCAACAAGTTCGAGGCGCAGCGTGCGTTCCGTCTGGATGGCGGTGAGGCAGATGAAGACGGGGCGCGGATTGAGTTGCGCGGTGCGATCGGTCAGGTATCGGTGACCCGCGACGTGTGGTTTGATTCGGATCGAAGTGGTGTGCGCTACCTGGATGTGTTCGAAAATCCAGACGAGCAGCCCTTCCAAATCGAGGTGAGCTACACGACCTCGTATCAGAATCCGTGGCAGGACTTGCACGCTGAGGATGGCCGGGTGTTGGGAGCCGGTAAGGAGCACGGTATGGAGCGACGTGACTATGGAGTGGTAGTGAAATTCAGCCAGGCGGAGGGGCGCCACGACACGCTGCTGCTGGTGACGGACGAGGACCGCGAGCAGAAACCGGAGATCAGTTTTTCGGAAAATCACCGCGAATTGACGTTGAGTTATCAGGTGGAAATTCCTGCCGGTGGCCGCGTCGCGCTGGTCCACTGGATCATGCAGCGTGGCATGACCTCAGCGCGCGAGGCCGATCAGCTGTTGCGGCCATTTTATCTTCGGCGGCGATTGATCGATCCGGCGGTGCCGACGGATTTGGCTCAGCAAGTCGAGAATTTTTCTATCCGCGCCGAGAACGCGGCGCCTGATGCGAAGAATCTCGCGGCACTGGTGACTCTAAATCATCTGCTCGAGGCCTTTGAGATTCAACGGACCGCGGATGATGTGCTGTGGATCAGTGCCAACAATCAACTCGCGGGTGAAGTCAGCGATGCGGCGAATCTGGTGGTGGCGACGCGCTACGGTGAGCGGACGGCGACACTCGCCGAAGTGGCTGCGATCCAGGGTGGGGGAGGATTTGGTCGAACGCCGCGGGTGTTCCTGCGCGACGGACGGGTTTGGGCAGGTGCCGTGAAGGCGGGCGGTCTGGGCTTGAAAAGTCCTGATGGGGTGGCAATGAACAATCTCAACGTCGCAGAGTTCGAGCTGTTGCTCCTGCATCTGGGTGCTGACGATGGGTTGCCACCGGAGACGCCCACGGCAGGCGGAGGTGATGCGCCGCCGGTGTTCGTCGCGCTGCGCTCGGGTGATGTGCTGGCGGTGGCGGCTGATGAGAAGAATCGCATCGACTTGCTTTCGCCGTGGGGAACTGACGGTGCGTCCTTTGCCGAGATCGAGTCGCTGGACTATACAAATTTTAACGCGCCGAGGTATCGCTTACGCACCCGCGACGGCTCGCGATTGACGGTGTTTCTGGCAGGCGGTAAGGGCCCGTTTTTTGACCCGAAGCCGGTCGCGCAGGCCAAACCTGTGGAGGCCACGGCCGAGGCGGCTGATCCTGCCGCAGAGAAAAAGCCAACTGCTGTCGTTGTCGCGGCTCCGCCGGTGCCTTCCGTGGCTGATATCGTCGGTCTCTGGCACGCAGGAAGTGAAGTGACCGAGAGCGGGCTGGATGAGTTCTGGCTCGAGGTCGAGGACGTTGCGCCGATCGACGATTTGAATCTGCCGATGTGTCTGTTGCAGGGCAACAATTTACTGCATGCCGATCTCGAAACTGAAGCGCTGCACCTGGTGTCTGGCACTTCGGTGACTCGCTTGGTGCCGGCGGAAATTATCGCCGTGCGTCGCTCGGACGAAACCGACAACGAGGCCGATCCGATTTTTGAAGTCGAGCTCCGCGGCGGTGATCGACTGGTCGGTCGACTGCGCGAAAAAGCCATCGCTCTGCGCAGCTCGACGCGCTTGTGGAATGTGCCGGTGCAGCATTTTAACAGTTACCTCGGGGAGCGCGCGGAATGATTGCTTCACTGAGCAAATATTCCGCTTTGCACGTGGCATGGATGTCGCTGGCTCTGCTGATCGGGATAGGACAGGACGCCGACGTTCAGGCGCAGGCAGCGGTGGGTGTGTCGGCGTCGGGCGAGCGTCTGGTGCCGGCGGCGATGGGTATTCGCACCGACAAGCATGGCAACAGTTGGAACATCGAGCAGAACGGCACGCTCGGGCGGGTCGGTTCGTCGATGGTCAACAGTGGTCTGAATCTGCTCATCAACGGCAACCAATTTTACACTTACCAACCGCTGATGACGGCGGACGGCAGCGAGTATGTGCTGCACAATCGCCAGTCGTCGGGCCTGTCCGGTTTGCTGGTGGCGCGGCGCATCAAAGTCATGGAGGCCGAGGGTGTGGTGCGCTACATCGAGGTGCTCGCCAACACGACCTCGAATCCCATTTCGCTGAACGTGACGCTGCGCACTCAGTTCAGTGGTAACTATAAGGCGTATTATACCGATCAGGGTAACTCGAGTGCGGTGACGCTCGGTCCGCGAGAGAGCGGTGTGTTGGTCACGCCGGGATCGTCGCAGGCCAATCGGGCGGTGATCTTTTCGCTGTGCTCGCCCAAGGCGTCGCTGAAGCCATCGATCAGCAGCCAGAATCGCTACGGTCTGTCGTTTCAATACAACGTCCAACTGGCGGCAGGGCAGACGGTTTGTCTGGCGCACGCGGTGTCGCAAGTTCCCGTTCCGCAGAGTTTTGACCGCAAGGCGCTGGGGCGAATTTTTCGCAGCGTCGACATGGACCGGCTCGGTGCGACGATTCCGACCGATCTGAGAGCATTGACGGAAAATTATCGGCGCCCGGCCAGTCTCGGCGGCATCGAAGTGCTGTCGATCCCTGGGGCCTCAGCACTGGGTGTCGATAGGGCACGCCGCGATGTGCTGGCGCTGGGCGAGACGACGCGACTGATTGGTTCTGCATCGAGTGGCAAGATATCGCTCACCAGCGGCTTCGGCTCGGCGGAAATTCCTTTCGAGCAGGTTACCGCGATCGAAGGTGGCAATCGCAAACGCCGCGATGGCGCGCGAGTATTTTTGGCCGACGGCCAGGTTTTCAGCGGTGATCTGAAAGCCGAAGCCTTGCGCTTTGTCATGGCCAGCGGAGGCAATATGGACCTCGACGTTTCGCGACTCGATCGCTTGGTGCGTGCTGAGAAAAAGGACGAGGGCGAGTGGGCGTCGGCGACATCGGCCATGTTGGAAACTTATGGTGGCGATCGCCTGGCACTGGTCGAGGGCGAGGCACTCGAACTGACCGGCCTGACACCGTGGGGAGCGCTGCGTTTCAAACTCGACGAAATCCTCTGGTTATCGCCGCAGGAAGACGAGCCGGTCGGTCACTACATCGAGTTTCGCAATGGCACGCGCTGTTTCGCGTTCCTGGCGGGCGACGAAGTGGCTCTGAAATCATCGATCTTCGGAGACTTTTCGATCCCGGTCAGTCAGATTCGCGCCTTGCTGTCGCGTGGCGGTCGTGAACGCAGTCTGGCCGAATCCGAACGTCACGAGGCGGGCGATGCTGAAAGCGAAAACACCCCGATGCAGCCTTACCTTCGCCTGGTCGGCAAGCAGCGTATCGTCGGCGAAGTGCTCGACAGTAACTTGCATCTGTTGACGCACGCGGAACCGATCGCCGTGGCACCGCGCGAGATCCGCCAAATGACTCGCCTCGATGCGGAAGCGGCGCTGGCTCCGGGACGCGGACCGCAGTTTCGCGTCCAGTTGTGGGGTGGAGGAGTGGTCAGCGGTCACCTCGCAGAGACCTTTGTTACGGTCGACGTTCGCGGCGATGCCTGGCAAGTGCCGGTCGCCGATATCGTCGAGCTGGTCACGCCAGTGCCGAAGCTCAGCGATGGCGCGCGCAAGGACATCGCCCGGCTGTTGCGCCAACTCGGAGCCGACGACTGGCAGCAGCGCGAAGCCGCGACTGATGAATTGTCCGGCTTCGGCTACTTGGCCAAATCTATCTTTGAAGACGAACTGCGCGCCAGCAGTGATGCGGAGGTGCGCCGGCGCCTGGAACGCATCCTTGCCGGGCTTGATTGATTGAGTTTTGCCCTGACTCGATTGGCCGTTACGTTCGAACGTATTTTTCCGAATCCATTGTGAGCAACCCATCCGACAACCAAGGCATCATTCGCCAAGCCGCCGGGATTGCTCGTGAGCGACTCGGGCGCGTTGCGCTGTGTCGCTGGTTAGCTGCGTCGCACGTCTGGATCGGGATCGGAGGATTGATATTGATCAGTGCGTTGCGCTGGTTCGGTGGTCTCAAATCGACATCGCTTGCGGTCGGCCTGGCTCTGGGGTTGATCGCGCTCTGGCTGCTCGCCGGCTGGTTGTGGAGCCTGTTGCGACGACCTTCCGAATTGCAGGCGCTGAGTATATGGGATGAGAGTGGTGACTGGAAGGATACCTTTTCTTCGGCTCTTGCCTTTGAGAAAAAAGTCGTGCTCGAAGAAGGCGAACGTCTGCACGTTGAACGTGCCCGTCAGACC
>JBBKXR010000089.1:0-8938 GCA_037969585.1 Verrucomicrobiales bacterium | reverse complement strand
GTCTCGGTATGGGCGGCGCTGCGGGCGGGTTGGCGGGCGCCGCTGCCGACGAAATACGATACAGTGAAGGCGCGGCTGACGGTATCGGCCCTGGCTTGGTGGCAACCGCTGCTGCGCGGTGCGGTGCGAATGTTGGGCAGTTTGCCGTATGCGCGGTTGCCGGGGGGCTTGCCTCCCTTGTCGAGACCGGTGCTGTTTCCGCGTCGTTGGTCGTGGTCGGGCATGCGTCGGAGTCTGTGCTTTTGGAGTAGCGAGGGGCTGAGTCGCGACGATCTGTTGGAGGCTCTGCAGAGCGATACGGAGCAGACTGGTAGACCGCTGTCGGCTGGCGACGGCTGGCAGGATTGGGATTTGGAATACGTCGCCAGCCCGTTCTGGTCTGAGCAGGTGACGACGATGACGGAGTATCATTCAGCCGACGACCGCTTGACGCGGGTGCGCATCGAAGCTCGGCCCACCGTGCTTACGATTGCGTGGAAGATATTGGGGGTGGTGGCCTTCGTATTTGCCTGGCAGTCGGCGGAAATATTCGAGGCTTGGCAGCTTTGGTCGTTGTTCTTCGCAGCATTTTTTTTGCCGAGTGCTGTCAGAGTCGTCAGGCTGGCTCGCGTGCGTCGACGTTGTTTACGGATCGCTCGCGAGTTGGGATTTCGGGTGGCGGGATGATGCGAACGTCGCTAGCTTCGTCGCCCACGCTAAGAAAAGACATGCCCAGCTGATGCGCACTTCTGATTTCGATTTTCAACTTCCACCGGAACTGATCGCTTCCCGTCCGCCGGAGCGGCGCGGAGACTCGCGTATGCTGGTGGTCAACCGGACGTCGGGGACGATCGAGCACGCGCATTTTTCGGAGTTTTTCGATCGGGTGCCGGAAAACCAGTTGCTGGTTTTTAATGATGCTCGGGTGGTGCCGGCGAGATTCTTTTCCAACGATGGTAAAACCGAACTGTTACGGCTCGATGTGCTCGCGGATGGTCGCTGGAAATGCATGGGGCGGCCAGGTAAACGCTTGCGTCTGGGCAGCGAGATCGCTATCGGCGAGGCGACAGGGCGGGTCGAGGAAATCTGGCAGGATCGCAATGGCGAACGAATTGTCGCCTTTGACAGGGAGGTCGATGTCGATGCTCACGGACATCTTGCCTTGCCGCCGTATATGGGGCGTGGCGACGAGGACATGGATCGCGAGCGCTATCAGACGGTTTTTGCGAAAATTGAGGGAGCGATCGCCGCGCCGACAGCGGGGCTGCATTTCACGCCGGAGATGATGGCGGGGCGCGACAGTGCGTTTGTGACGCTACACGTTGGGGCGGGAACTTTTCAGCCAGTCAAAGCGGAGGTCGTTGAGGAGCACAATATGCACTCGGAGAGCTTCGAGATTTCGCCTGAATGCGCATCAAAACTTGCTGATTGTAAAATGGTTACAGCGATTGGGACGACGGTGGTGCGGGTGTTGGAGCACTGTGCTGCCGGACCACAGGGGCTCACAGCGCAGCGGGGCGAGACACGCATTTTTATCTACCCACCTTACCAATTTCGTGCGATTGGTAGCCTATTGACGAATTTCCATTTACCCTGCTCGACCCTGCTGATGCTGGTGAGTGCTTTTGCCGGTAGGGAACTGATTTTAGAAGCTTATGCCAAAGCCGTTGAGGGCCGCTACCGGTTTTACAGTTACGGCGACTGCATGCTGATTCTCTGACACAACTAAGCTGGTCGCACGCTCTGCGGCCCTGCCTCCGCCACTTTCAGCGGAGGAATTTTTCGCGGGCTTTTTCCTCCGCAATTTGTTACTGACTCCTCCCCTTGTCTCTCTGACGTCACGTGATGCTGGATTTTTTCTATCAGATGCGGTTGAAGCAAAAAGGCTTCACCAGCGGAAAGAAGCGCCGTAAACAACTCGACAACGATCTGGTTCATGCCTTCCAGGAAGGCAAGTCAGTGCGCTGGTCGCTGTTTGCTTTATTCGCTGCGGCGGTGGCTATGCTGGCGGTTTACGGCGGCCACCCGGAGGCGATGTTTGCCGGCGAGCACTTGCAGGCGGTCGTTGTGGTCGCGGTGATCACGCTGACCATGATCATCCAGTACTATGTAACTTTGCCGCTTTCGTTTGTGCGCAATTCTCAGGTGCTGCTGCTGCTGCTGGCGATTCTGGCGCAACTGGCGTCGTTGGTGTTGGCGATGTCGATGGTGGAGCACTTTGTGCCAGGGCAGAGCTTTTTGTTTCTGGTCGTCCCGTATGCGCTGTCGCCGATGTTGCTGGCGGTGCTTCTGGGGAGAAATCACGGCACCTTCGCGGCGGTCTATGCGAGTTTGCTCGGTGGCCTGATGGTGGAAAAGAGTTTGGCGTTTCCATTTTTAATCTTCTCGCTGATCTGCGGGTTCGTGGCGGTGTATCGGACGCATCGGGTGCGTCGCCGCAGTCGCTTAGTGACGGCAGGATTTTATGTCGGCGCTTTGGCGATCGTGCTTGGGTTCACCTTGGCGATGATCAATTTTCCGGCGCTCGGCTTGGGTGAGGAGACGTCAATGGAGTGGAAGTTGCTCGGCACCCAATGTCTGTCGGCGCTGCTGGTCAGTTTGGTGGTGGCTATGCTGGTCAGCGGTATGTTGCCGGTGATCGAGGGCATTTTTGGTATCACTACAACTAGTTCGTGGATTGAGCTGGCGGATTTGAATCATCCCTTGCTCAAGCGCATGACGATCGAGGCGCCGGGGACGTATCATCACAGTCTAGTGGTGGCGACGCTTTCGGAAGCTGCGGCGGAGGAGGTTGGTGCCAATGCGCCGATGTGCCGGGTGTGTGCGTATTTTCACGATATCGGCAAGCTCAACAAGCCGGAGTACTACATCGAGAATATCGGTGACGGTCACAACCCGCACGACGAACTGACGCCGACGATGAGTGCGCTGATCATCACTGCTCACGTTAAGGATGGCGAGGACCTCGCGATCAAGCATCATATGAATCGTGAGATCATCGATGTGATCAAGGAGCACCATGGCACGTCGTTGGTTGCGTATTTTTACCATCGTGCGCTCAAGCAGCGCGAGGAGTTGGAGGCTCAGGTGAAGGAGGGCCAGGAGCGTGAGGAGGACATTCCGGAAGTGAAGGAGTCGAACTTTCGCTATCCGGGGCCGAAGCCGCAGTCGCGAGAGAGTGCGATCATCAGTCTGGCGGACGCGATCGAGAGTGCGTCACGCAGCCTGCAAAAGCCGACGCCGGCGAAGATCAAACAACTGATCGAAGACATCGTGCGCAGTCGATTGGAAGAGGGGCAACTTGACGAGTGCGATCTGACGCTGGCCGATCTGGCGATCATCAAGGAAAGCTTTGCGGCTACTTTGCGCAGCATGATGCATACCCGTATCGCTTATCCGAAGAAGGGCGAGGCGACGAGCGGGAGTCGCAACAAGGGCAAAAGTGGGGTGCAAGCTGCGCCGAAGAAAAAGGTCGCCAAGGAATCGGAGAGGGGGGCGACGACGAAAGAGTCGACTTCGACTACGAAGGATCGCTCTGTCACTCTCAAGGATGAGGAGCCCACCAAAACGGAAACGACTTCGGTTTGAGGTTGAGGCGGTAGAGATGGCGGAGCGGCGGATATACGGATTGGTTCAGCGAAATAATCCGGTTCATGGCTGATGTTACGCAACCACGACTCGAAGCGTTTGATCACGTCGACGGCGAAGTTGAGGGGCAACTGGGGCAGCTGTTGGAGCTATCGAATGCTGCTCTGCCGGGTTGTATCGCGGCGCCGGCACTGGATGGGGAGGTGCCGTTGGCTGGTCTAGGCGAAGTCGAAATCAGCGTAGTTTCGGACGATAGCATCGCTGCGGTGCACGGCCAGTTCATGGACGACCCGACGCCGACGGACGTGATCACTTTTCATCATGGCGAGATTCTGGTCAGCTGGGACACGGCTCGGCAGCGAGCAGTAGAGTATGATCATCCACCGCTGCGCGAGTTACTGCTCTACGTGATTCACGGCTTGCTGCATCTGAACGGCCACGACGATCACGACGCAGAAGATAGACGCCGGATGCACGCCATACAGGATCGGATTTTGGCAACGGTTTGGCCTTTGCCAGAGGACGATAAACCGTGAATAGTGGCACTCGCTGCGCTTGGCCGTTCTTGGTGCCTGGTGGTAGAGCGATTCCTTTTCTCAAAGATGTCTGAACGAAAAATACCTAAGACGGCTGTGGCAGATTCAGTGTATCTGGCAGCGCGTGGTGTCGCCGACGAGGCTCAGCTGGCGGTCAATATTTCGATCATTGGTGCTGCTGGTGCCGGTGCTGCCACCTTTTGCCCGTTGTTGCCGGCCGATGGTGCCAAGGCGGTTCTGGACGAGGCTTGGAACGAGTGGCTGAGTCAGCGTTTTGTGGCTGTGCTGGGCGGCCCTTTGTGTCGGGTTCACGAAGCTGTCGGACAGATGCGCATGGGTGAAATTTTGCGCGCTGATGCCGATGTCGACGCCGCTCTCGATGAAGAAGAAAAGGGTCGCAGTCTGGCGGCGGCGCAGGCATTTCTTGAGGGGCGAGAGAAGGTTCGCCACATGCCGCAGTTGGTTCGATTGACGGATGCGATCGGTAGCGGTGAAACACCGGGGCACGTCACGACACTTTTTGCGATGCAGGCCGGTCTGTATCATCTGCCCCGTTTGGCGGCCTTGGTGTCGTATGCCTACTTCGAGTGGCTGGGCGGTATAGTCGCGGCGGACTGGCAGGGCGAGCGCGATATGACGGCGTTCGAAACCGGTTATCCACAGACTTTTGCCAGTGTGCGCAACATTCTGCACGCACAATCAGCGTCATCGGGCGAAGGAGATTCCTCGATTTTTCGAGTGGAGTGAGTAGAATGCCACGAAGGGCGGGAGATCGCTTGTGAACATGTCGATTGAGACTGAAGAACAGACCCAGGTCATTACAGAGACCGATACTGACGCGGAGCTCGATCAGCCGTGGAGCGTAGTGGTGTATGACGATCCAGTGAACTTGATGGGCTTCGTGACCATGATCCTGCGGCGGATTTTCGGTTACAGTGAAGAAAAGGCCACCGCGCTGATGCTTGAGGTGCATCAGGCGGGTAAATCAGTGGTGTGGACCGGTAATCGCGAGAAGGCGGAATTTTACGTGCAGCAGTTGCAGAGCCATCAGCTTTTGGCGGCAATGAAAAAGAACTGACTGACTGGCTGGCGGACTGAGCAGGCGGACGAGCAATCGGCGAAATTTTATCATGCGTGTTACCACAACCGAAAACGGCTGGGCCCTGGAGGCGATTGGCGATCTCGAGTGGTTGTTTCTCGAACGGCTGCCAGGCACCGCATCGGGCGAAGAGTTGCCCGAGGAGCAGAAACGCCGAATATTACCCGACCCGATTGTCTCCGATGACGAAGATGGCGGCGCCGCTGAGGAGGCAGAGTTCATGGAGGACTGGAACGAATACGTCCGGCCCGAGCTGAATGTGGCGTTCACCGAAGCGCGCCAGCAGGTGAGTGACGATCTAGCGACAGTAACTCGAAATTTCTCTGCGGAGGCGATGGTTGAAGTCGGCGAGGAGCCGCAAAAAAACTTTCGTCTTGAGGTCGACGGCGAGCATTCCGAAAACTGGTACAGTACGCTCAACCAGGCGCGCTTGCTGATGAACGAAGTTTACGATCTCGCTGAATCGGAAGCGGAATTGTATGCGAAAATGGCGACGGAAGACGACGATGGCGAAGGCGAAGGCGAAGAGGGGACTGACGATGCCGACGATATCGTCGAGGAGGATTCGGAACCGGATGGAATGCTGTGGCTGCTGCTGGCGCAGTATCAGTTCTACAGCTTCATCCAGGGATTCCTGTTGGAGCGAGTGATCAAGGCGTGAGTCGGCTTAGCTCTTAAATCGAGCACTCACCTCGGCGTGCGGCAACTTTCGGTGATAAGGATTGCATTGCCTAAGTGTTGAGAACACAATTTTATTATGGATTCTGATCCACTCCTCGATAGTGATCTCACCAAATTTCTGCGCAAGGCACTCGAGATCCAACTCGATGAGCCTGAAAGTCAATTGACGGAGGAGGATCTTAAGCGGATTGCGCTAAGAGCCGGGTTGACTGAGGAAGATTGGAACAGGGTTTGTGAAAAATTAGACGGGCACCTTCTGCGGGGGCGGAATTTTCTCGCCTTTGAAAACTTCCCTGACGCAACCGTGGAGTTGGACCAGGCAGCTGCCATTGCTCCTTATCGGGCCAATGTCCTCGCCGACTGCGGTAGCGCTCATCTGGGCCTCTGGAAGGAGACCGGCGCTAAGCCATCGAGACACAAGGCAGCGGAGATGTTTACGAAGTGTCTGGAGATTGATCCCGGGCACTCAGGGGCGGCGGAAGGTTTGAGTGATTTAAAGCGGTCCAGACCGCCATCAAGAAAAGTGGGCAAGGGTACCATTGCTGCAACGGTGGCTGCGCTGGCTTGTGGCATATCCGCGTGGTTCGCGTTGTCGGGGCCTTCAGCGGAACCGCTGCTCATCGGAACTGTGGATGAGTTCGCCGGCAGCCCGGAAGATGCACTCGAATTTTTCAAGACTCACAATATTTTCGGAAAGGAAGATTCGGAGAAATTTGTGAACAGTTTGGGCATGCAGTTTGCGGAAGTTCCCATTTATCATGGCGACCAACGTGTCGATTCGCTCCTGTTCAGTGTGTTCGAAACTCAGCTAAAAGAATTTCGTGTTTTTGTTGAGAGCGAGAGCTTTGAAGGCCGGGATCGGGTGGCCCAAAACCCGAATAAACCCGACTATCCCGTGGTCAATGTGAGCTGGTACGAAGCACGGGCTTTCTGCCAGTGGCTGACCTCGAAAGAACGGGCTGCTGGAACCATCGGACCAAACGATCGATATCGATTGCCGACCGATCACGAGTGGAGTTGCGCGATTGGGATTGGGCAAATGGAGGACCCGGATATGGCTCCAAAATATAAGCACAATCGCTTAAGGAGTGTGTTTCCGTGGGGTGTTGATTGGCCACCGCCGGTCGCCTTGGGCAACTACCCTGGGCCGGAAACGGAAATTCCCAATGCGGCGCCGTTATCGCCGGATGGCTTTGTGGGTGCAGCACCTGTTGGTTCGTATCCTCTATCCCATTGGGGGCTTCATGATCTCGGAGGTAACGTCTGGGAATGGTGCGAAGATCAGTGGGATGTTAACATGGAGAACGCTAAAACGACTCGAGGTGGAGCATTCGAAGGAACAGGCGAAAACCATATTCTATCAGGAGGGCGCCGCTGGATCCCAAGTCAGGACAGGAAGCGCCTCATCGGATTTCGATGCGTGTTGGAACGCGAAGAAAATTAAGTCGCTCCGTCAGCACCTTCGACGCGGTTTTTCAGCGCCGCTTTGGTGATGCCTAGTTGTTTGGCGGCGGCGGTGAGGTCGCCTTCAGTTTTATCGAGAGTGACGCGGATGAGTTCGCGTTCCGCCACGGCGAGGCTGCCGTCTTTGGAATCAGCCGCGGCAGCGAGAAACGCGAGCGCAGCGGCTTCCAGCGTAACCGGAACATCGGCTTCGGAGCCTGCTGAGCCGCGCATGCGTGGCGCGTCACCGAGCGGAAGGTCCTGGGGTAGCAGCACGTTGCCGGTGGCGAGAACGCTGGCGCGTTGCAGAGTGTTTTCCAGTTCGCGCACGTTGCCCGGCCAGTCGTACGATTCGAGAAAATCGAGCGCTTCCGCCGACAGGCTCATTTTGCGAGTGTTGCCTTGTTGACCGAGACGATTGAGGAAGTGCTCGGTGAGCAGGGCGACATCCTCGCGGCGCTGACGCAGCGGCGGGATGTGAATGCGAATGACGTTGAGGCGATAGAACAAATCTTCGCGGAACTGATTCTGTTCGACCTCGGATTCGAGATGTTTGTTGGTCGCCGCGAGAATGCGCACGTTGGAATGCAGGGTGGCGTTGCCACCGACTCGAGCAAATTCGCCACTCTGCAGAACGCGCAGCAATTTGCTCTGCACTTCGATCGGCATGTCGCCGATTTCGTCCAGGAAAAGGGTGCCACCGTCGCATTGCTCGAATCGACCGATGCGCTGACTGACGGCGCCGGTAAATGCGCCTTTTTCGTGGCCGAACAGTTCGCTCTCGAGAAGGTTGCCGGGAATCGCTGCGCAATTGATCGCCACGTATTCTCCGGAAGAGCGGCGGCTGTACTGATGAATGGCGTTGGCAACGACCTCCTTGCCGACGCCGCTTTCGCCGGTGATCAGCACCGGAGCGTCGGAGCGCGCCACTCGGCCGATGAGTTTGAACACGCCCTGCATCGCAGCCGAGCGACCGATGATGAGATCGGTGTTGGCGGGTGTCGCCTTCTGCTTGGCGAGGGATTCGGCACTCGCCGTCGCTGCGGCCGCGAGCTTCATCTGATCAGCGGCTTGCAGCGCGCCTTCAGCGGCGGGACGAAGTTCGAAGTTCACCGCTTCGCGGCGGATGACGTCATAGGCGCCAAGTCGGGTGGCCTCGATGATGGCGTTGGTCGAGGAGATGGTGCCGTTGAGCAGCACCATCGCATTCGGATGATTTTGTCGAACGCGTTTGAGCAACTCGATGCCGTCGAATGGTTGCAGGTGCAGTTCGGCGATCAGCAGGTCGGCGTTCTTTTCTTCAAACAGCTTGAGTGCCTCATCAGCTGTGGCGGCACTGATGATTTCTAGGCTCGGAGCGGCAAGATGACGCTCCGCCCAGGAAATAAAATCCGGGTCGGGGTCGGCAATGACCAGTCGTTGCCGACTGTTGTCGTCTTTTTTTGCCATGGGTCAGGGGGGGGGAGATGGAAACGGAGAGACAAGCGATCGAGGCCACCGTCAGTCGGCGTCGAGGCCGCCGAAACGACGCTGGCGGCGACTGTAGTCTTCGATGGCGTCATGCAGATCCTGGCGTCGAAAGTCGGGCCAGTAACGATCGGTTATGTAGATC
>JBBKXR010000088.1:0-15209 GCA_037969585.1 Verrucomicrobiales bacterium | reverse complement strand
GCACTGGTCAGGAAAATGCGCGAGCCCATCACGATCGGTGTCGAATGGCCGCGGCCCGGGACGGGAGTTTTCCAAACTACATTTTCCGAATCGTTCCACACCAGGGGAGGGGATTGACCTGGATCGGCGACGCCGTTTGCATTCGGGCCTCGCCAGGCCGGCCAGTCGTCCGCCTGAACAGCGGGCACGGTGACGCAAACGCAACACGCTAACAGAGAAAAAAAACAGGGTCGCAGCTTCACGGTAGTAGTAACTACTGTTGGAATTGCCTTTTTCAACTCCTCCGATCCCTGCGCGCTCACGCCGCCCCTGGGCCGGGGTTCCGGGGGAGGCACGGATTCATCACGGTTGCTTGCGTAGATCGATCCGAAAATCGGGCAGATGGTCAACGGCGTTAGCCTTTATGCCGGGTGAAAGTGAAACCTTCCCGTTAGCCAAGTCCGATCTGGACGAGCGAGGGGGCGCACATAAGTCCGTTCCAGGTGTTGATGGAACAAGCCTTTTCCAAAGTGCCGGAGAAATCGGGCATCAAGGGGTTCGTCGAGGACCTAGGAAAATAGAGGTGCGATTTGGGTTCACCAACGTCGGAATGAATTTTGTGTCCAACATCCCTGGGAACCATCAAATGAAAGGCAAATTTGAAGCTCACGCCGGACGGGTTCGGATAGATCCTCATATGACGATTAGCCAAACTTGAGCGAAGTTAGCTGGTCACGCTACGCTGCCATGGGCAGTCTTCGTCGCTGATATCGAGCGACTATTTCTGTTACTGCCCTGCCGAACGATTTTGGCGTGCTACAAAATTTCCCTGCATTTGCAATCGCCCCTTCCACTTCCAATCGGCAAAGGAATACTGAGCGTAGCCACGATTGTCATGAAGCTTAGTACTCCCCAACTCCCAACTCCTGTTCCTAGCGCTGTCCATTCGTAGCTCGGCGGTCCAAACTACGGAAAGCGGCAGGTCGGCCCTTCTTCGCCGAGGCTACGAAGGGCGTTCTTCGCTCGGCAGAGCGAAGAAATGGAGGCGAGGGGAGTCGAACCTTGAATTGTTTGTTTATGATCAGCGGGTTACGGAGAAATTACGACCCGCCACACGCATATCACACACGTTTTTTCGGCGGTATATGGTCTTCAAATTGCATGGGACGGTTCCAAGATAATGACCCTCCACTTTAACCCTATCAGTGACATGCATGCCTTCCCGTGCAGAAGAACCATTGATTTCTCGATTTTGGGGCAATTCCACTGTAGAATTAGTCTTGGAGGCAACGATGACAAATTATCTCGACAGACTTCTGAATCCAGTCGCCGACACATTCTCTGAGTCGCAGGCTCGAAAGATTCTCGAAATCCGTGCCGATGCGGAGCTTCAAGCGCGGATCGAAGCGCTCCGTGAAAAAGCCAACGAAGGAACTCTGTCTTCCGAAGAAGACGCGGAATACAAAGACTTCGTGGAAGCCGCGGACGTCATCTCCATCCTACAGGCAAAGGCCCGGGCGATTCTGGAGAAAACCGCAGCTTGAGCGATTCGCGAGGCAATGGACACCTCCACTCGTGGCGAAGTTCGACAGCGGGCAGGTGAATGCTGCGAGTACTGTCGCCTGCCTCAATTCGCCACGCCGCTTCTTCCTTTTCACATCGAGCATGTTGTGGCACGTCAACATGGCGGCGGCGATGATCCTTCCAATCTTGCCCTGGCCTGCGACCGTTGCAATGCCTACAAAGGTCCGAACCTGACTTCGATCGACGAGGAAACGGAAGAGGTGGTGATCTTGTTCCATCCGCGTACAGATCAGTGGGACGAGCAGTTCGTCATGGCGAATGGAATGATCTCTGGTCTGACGCCGACCGGGAGAGCTACTGTGAGTTTGCTGAACATGAATGCCAATCGGCGCGTTCAACTCAGGTTGCTGAATTCCCCTTGATGAGCTGTCAACGGATGATAGACAGCACCAACTTTGGTGGGCCGGCGAAAGAAGAATTTCACTGAGAAACCCGATCGCCTAAGTGCCGCTGGGAGCGGGGAAACGTGCGCAATCAACAAGTTGGACACGTCCCGCTCAACCACCCACTTTCCATTTTGCTGCGGTTGATGAAATTTTGAAATTTGCCGCCTGACCCGGTTTCCTGGATGGAACGAAAACGGTGGATGAATACCGCAAACATTTTCGTTTTCTGGAGACCGATGACGACTTGATCGTCTTTTCCAGAAATCGCCCGCCGGTGTATGGCCTGAACCTACCGGATGAAGTGTTAAGAAAGGTGTACTACAGCAACGCGGCAAAGCTCATGCCTCGGGTTAAGAAAGCTCTGCAGAATTAATACCCGGATCTCGAGTTTCCCTGATGCCATCGGGGACGACTCCGCATGCTGCGCGAAACCCAACAGGTTGGCGTCGGGCACTGACCCCTGTTTGGGGCAGATGATTGCGTTGGCAACAGCTAGCGTCCCAATTCGCCGTCACCGCCGGGCGGTCACGCGCATCGAATGGCGTTACGGAGGAAACCGGCACAGTCCATTCGTCACGCCAACAGATCACTCACCACCCGCGCCGGTTCCACGCCCGTCAGCGTCTCCTCGCGCCCCTCGAAATCGAAGGTGTTGGCATGTGGATCAATTCCCGTGAGTTGCTGCATGGTGGCGTGCAGGTCGTGCACGGAGACCCGGTTCTCGATCGCCTTGTAGCCGAACTGGTCGGTCGCGCCGTAGGTGATGCCGGGTTTGATTCCGCCGCCGGCGAGCCAGAAGCTGAATCCGTGAGGATTGTGGTCGCGCCCATCGTTGGCCTCGACAGTGGGGAGGCGACCGAACTCGCCGGTCCACACGACGAGAGTCTCATCGAGCAGCCCGCGCCGTTTCAGATCGCGCAACAGGGCGGTGATCGGTTGATCGACCTGCCGGCAGGACTTGGGTAAAAGGACGGAAAGATTGCTGTGGTGGTCCCAGTCGTGATGCAGCAGGTGGACATAGCGCACGCCCGACTCGACGAGACGGCGGGCCAGAAGGCAACGCATGCCGAAATCATGGGTCTCCTTGTGGTCGATTCCATACATGCGCCTGGTCGCCTCGGATTCGCTGGAAATGTCGGCGCTCTCCATGGCTTCGACCTGCATACGCGCGGCCAGTTCGAAGTTGTGGATGCGGCTGTCGAGTTCCCCCATCTCGGGGCGCGATTCGAGATGGCCACGATTCAAGGCCTGGGTCAGGTCGAGATATTCGCGTTGCCGCTCTACCTCGGCTCCGCGTCCGGCGGGCGGACTGAGAAAGGCGAAGGGGTCACCGCCGCCTTGCCAGTTCATCGGCGTGCCTTGGTAGAGGGAAGGCAGAAAGGCGGATCCCGTCGCGACCCGCTCCCGGTAAGCCGTCACGTTACTCATCGAAACGTAGGAGGGAAGATTCTGATTCTCCGTCCCGAGGGCGTAGGTGATCCAGCTGCCGATCGTGGGAAAGCCGGCAATCGGCCGGCCGGTATGCATCATCAACAGCGCCTCGCCGTGATCGATGCGATTGGTGACACCAGAACGGACGATGGCGATGTCGTCGACGACGCCGGAAAGGTGGGGCAGAAGTTCCGAGACCTCGGCACCGCTTTCCCCATGTTTCGAAAATTCGTAGGGGCTCGCCATGACCTTGCCCGTGCCGTAGAGGTCGCGCTGATCGATGCTCACCGGGATCGGTTTGCCATCGAGTTTTTTCAGGAGCGGCTTCGGATCGACCAGGTCAAGGTGGCTGGGCCCGCCGCTCATGTAGAGAAAGATGACGTTTTTTGCCTTCGGGGTCAGGAGGGGGCGCTGGGGCGTCAGGCTCGGAGCCGCCGCGATTCCGGTGGCTTGGAGAATGGAAGACAGGGCGAGACCGCCGAGTCCGCCCGCCGATTCGGCAAGCATGCGGCGTCTCGAGATCGGGCCGCCGGTCCGGTAGCGATTCTGGCAGGGAAAAAGTGGTTTTGTTTTCATGACGAGCTTCTTTGGAAGCTTAGTCTACGTAGAGGAATTCGTTGGAGCTCAGGAGGGCGTGCGCGATGAGTGTCCAGTCTGAATTTTCGCCGCCTGCGGATTTCAAAAGCTGGCGTTCTTCGGGTCTCGGATCCCGCCCGTAGACGAGCTGGAAGGCGTAGCAGGTGCGATCCTCGGCTGCCTCCCCGGGACAATTTACGATCCGGTTGGCGAGCGCTTCGGCCGCTTCGCGAACGAAGGGATGATTCATCAGGGTCAATGCCTGTGGCGCCACGGTGGAGGAATGCCGGTGCGGCCAGTTGGTTTCCATGACCGGTCCGTCGAAGACCTTGAGAATGGTCGGCTGAGTCGAGCGCTGCGTGGTCAGGTAGACGCTGCGGCGGTAACGGCCCGGGTGCTCCGGATCGACCAGGTGGGTGCCGGCGCTGAACTCGACCGTCGGGACCGATTCACCCCCAGTGGTCTCGTCAAGCAGTCCGCTCACCGCCAGCATGCGGTCGCGGATGAGCTCCGCGTCCAGTCGGCGACGGGGAAAGCCACTCAACAGGCTTGCGGCACCTACGGTTCCGGCGGCCTGCCGGAAGGTGGTCGAGTTCAGGATCAGGCGGTGCATGTGCTTGATCGACCAGCCGTTTTCGACGAATTCGACCGCGAGCCAGTCGAGTAATTCCGGATGGGTCGGCGGAGATCCGCGCTTGCCGAAATCGTCCGTACTATAGACGATGCCGTTGCCGAAGTGGTATTGCCAGATGCGGTTGACCATGACCCGGGCGGTCAGCGGATGGTCCGGCTGGGTCAGCCAGCGCGCCAGGGCCAGACGTCGGCCCGTCGAGTGAGGAGTTGGATTTACGGACGCTTCGAGGACCTTTGCAAACGGTTGGTCGAGGTGACCGTCGAGAACCATCATCACCCCGGGATCGACCTCATGGGTGGGCTCGTGATAATCGCCACGGGAAAGAAACCACGCGGGCGAGGGTTGGGTGGAAACATCCCATAGACCCCAGATCAGTTCCGGTTGGGAGGCATTAAATTCCTTCCGCTGCTGGCTCATGCGAGTCTGCGCCTCCTTGTAGCGATCGTTCATTTCCGGAAAGGTTGCGCGCAACAGTTTGGAGGTGATTGCCAGTTCCTTGGCTGCTTCGAAGACCAGAGCGATTTCCTCCTGTTCACGCTCGCGTTCCGACAGCTTCAGCGCCTTGCGAAGGGCCTCGCGGCGATCGGCATCGAATTGATCGAGGCGATCCGAAATGTATCGATCCCGGAAACTGTTTTCGATGCCGTAGTCGATCTGGTAGAGCGTCTCGGCCTGCTCGTCGAAGACCTGCTGACAATGGCGCTCCCATTGTTCCCGTCCGGCCTTGTCCAGGAGAGGGATGGCCCTGACCGGGCCGGCTCCGAAGGTGTTCAGGTTTCCGGAGATCCAGTTCTCCGGATCATAGGCCGGCTGGAAGAAAGAAATCATGCTGAAATATTCCTCCTGCAGAATGGGGTCGTACTTGTGGTCGTGGCAGCGCACGCAATTCAGGGTCAGGCCCATGATCGCCTTCGTCGAGACCTCGACGGCGGTCTGCTGGGCGTCGTAGCGCTTATCCTCCTGCGTGATCAGCTGGTTGTCGGTACCATCCGGCGCGCAACGGAGAAATCCGGTAGCGACGAGTTTTTCGATCATGTCCGGCGTAAACGCATCGGCCCCGCGCCAGTCGACCAGTTCATCACCGGCGAGCTGCTCGATGACGAATTGGTCATAGGGCTTGTCATCGTTGAACGAGTCGATGACGTAATCGCGATACCGCCAGAAGTCGGGACGTACGAAGTCACCCACGATGAGACTCGATTCAGCGTAGCCGGCCACGTCCATCCAGTGCCTTCCCCAGCGTTCGCCGTAGTGCGGGGATTCGAGGACACGCTCGACCAGTTTCACCCAGGCCTTCGGATCTTCGGAGGCGACGAATCTCTCAATCTCCTGCGGAGTCGGCGGCAGCCCGAGCATGTCGAAATAAAGCCGATGGATCAGGGTGCGCCGATCCGCTTCCTGCTTCATTTTCAGTCCGGCTTCCTTGTGCTTTCGCAGGATGAAATGATCGATCGAAGTGCGCGCTGCGGCGTCTTCGTCCGTTTCCGGAAGCTCCGGAAGCTCCGGACGAACCGGCGGCACGAAGGACCAGAATTGCCGGTCTTCTTCCGTGATGATCTTGCCTTTTGGCTTGGCATCTCCTGCGGAAGGGAATTGTCCCTTCTCGATCCAGTCATGGATGAGCCTCACCTGCTCTTTGCTGAGGCGCGCACCCTCCCTCGGCATCTCGCCCGACTCGACGAGGCTGTAGAGGAGACTGGCTTCCGGATTGCCCGGAACGACCACCGGGCCGCTTTCGGACCCCTTTACCACCTCGGTGAGCGAGGCCAGGCTTAACCCACCCTTGGTCTTTCCATTGCCGTGGCACTCGAAACATTTCTGTTCCAGCAGCGGCTTGATCTCGTGTTCGAAGGTTGGAGAGTTTTCAGCAGCCTGTAGCGCACAGAGTGGTGCGACCACAGAAAGCACGAAGGCCACGGAAAGGGCAGACACAGCGCTCGGGCGGGGAGTGTGGCAATTTCCCATCCTGCTGATGAGGTTTGCTCGATCGAGGCATCTTGTGCAATCGGTAATCATGGCTCGCTGAATAAACGCCGTGCTATGAGTGTGACGGTTCCACATTTTTTGAAAAGCCTGTAAGCAAAGGATACTTGGAGATGCGCGTAACGATAGATCCATTCTCTTCTGCAATCTCACCAGGAAACATCGATGACCCCGCCATGAAATGCTCGCTTGCCTTCATCGCCTGTTTGCTCACCGCATTCCTCGTCGCAAACGCGCCATGCAAGCAGACGGTGACGTCGGATCCGGAAACTCAGATCATGAAGTTCAAGCTGTCGGAGCGGTGGAGCTGTAGGGCGCGTTGAATCGCGATCTTGAATACCCCAAGTACAGTAGCCATCCCTTCAGCGAGGTGCGGCACATTCCGACCGACGCGCTCCTGAGTCCTGACGGCGGAAAAATGAAGCACGTTGGAATGCTGAAAGGTCAACCTTACGCCTATATCACGCCATTGGTCGCCTATTGATGAAAACAGCGAGGTCCCAACCAATTCATCCGTGAAAGGGTTCAGCGACTTTTCAGGAGATATTCGCAGTTGTCCCTTATTGCGTGTTCGTGCGTTAATTTAGCCACATCTCGATCGCTCCGCGCCTACCTCCCTGGCTGGCTAACTAAGATCCGCAGTTACCCTTCAGGTTCCATTCGGATATTTGAAGGTGAGTCTTTCGAGAGTGCCGGAGAAGGAATTGGGCGTTTCGTAGGCACCCACAGGCTCGGCCAAGTCCGCCCCGATCTGAATGGAGTCGCCGGGTTCGTGGTGAATGATTCCCGCATTTTCCTTCCCGGCTAGCTTGCCGTTCACCTTCAGCGATATCTCTCCGGCGGGATTCCAGGTCGCTTCAAAATCGGCGGAACCGGTGACCGTTTCGGGAGATCGAACTACGGTGCGCCTCTTGTCGACACAGCCGGCGAAACACAGATGGCCTTGATCAAGATAGACGCTGTAGCCGCCTCGATCGCCGCCGTGAGCGAAGATCACCCCGTTTGAAGAGTCGGAACGAATTGTGCCCTTGATCTGCAGCGAGCGGCCTCCCGCCACTTTGGGCGCGCGAAAGGCAGGCAGGTCGAGCCAGGATTTGCCATCCAGGTGAAGCGAGGAGGTTTCGCCTTCCACCCCGTGGTTCACAAAGCGAAGCAGTTGATTGCTGGTCAGAATGGCGATGGTCGGTTTTGGTTCTGTCAGGGGCGCCCCCTTATCGAAGGCAAAGCCCACATCGTCCGCCCAGACCGAAATCTGAGCAGCCATGCCTGTGGCGCGCCCGGGTTCGGTGGCGAGCAGGTTGATACGCTCCCCTTCATCGGTGTCGAGGTTGTAGAGCTGTGCTTCACTGCCGTCGGGATTGACGAGAAATTTCCAAGCCCCATCGCGCATGGCGAAGGTCGGACTCTGGTGGTCGGGTTTGCCGCCCTGAAGAATCGCGTGGGGATGACCGTATTGCCAAAACACGGGTTGGGAACCCTGCGAAGGTTTGCCGAGGAGAACATCGCTGCGGTCGAGGCCATCGAGATCGTCCTCGACGGCCACGCCGGCGAATCGACAGATCGTCGGGGAAATATCGATCGCGCTCACCACGCTGGTGGTGTCTTCGATTCCCGCTGGAATCTTACCGGTCCAACGTGCGATGAAGGGCATGCGGATGCCGCCTTCGAAGAGTGACCATTTCCGCCCACGGTAGGGTCCGGTGAAGCCGGCTGGTGGACCGGTCTCATACTTGTTCGGCCAGTCGGTGGGACCGTTGTCGCTGGTGAAAAGGATGAGAGTATTGTCGCCAAGACCAAGTTCATCGATGGTGGCGACAACACGCCCGATCTGGCGATCCATCTCTTCGAGAACGGCCAGAAAATCGCGCACAAACGGATCGTCGGAGACGGAAAGAAACTTGTCGGCGCTGCCGGGAATCGGTTCATGTTTGTCATGCACATCATTGGGGAAGAGGCGGACATAGAACGGCCCGTCCTGATGCCTTCGGATGAAGTCGATGGTGCGGTCGGTCTGGATCTGCATCTTTTCCCAACGCTCGCAGGGAATGATTTTTCCGTGACCGAGGGCGCGCGCTTTCTCGATTCCGTTCGGATTAGAAATGAGACGATCACCGAGACCTTCGAACGCCACGAGAGATTCGTCGAAGCCGTATGCCTGCGGGAGCGGTGCGTCATCGACGTCGCGGCCGCCGCCCATGTGCCATTTGCCGAAGTGCCCGGTTGCGTAGCCTGCGGCCTTCAGCTTCTTCGCCGTGGTGGGAGCCGTGGGGTCGAGATAGTCGGCCATGCCGCGATTGGCATTGCCGGCGCGGGTATTGAGAAAGGAATGAATTTTCCAACGCCCCTGGTACTGACCGGTCGTCAGGGCAACTCGCGAAGCGGAACAGATGGGCGAGTTGACGTAAAAATTGGTCAGCTTGATTCCCTCGGCCGCGAGCTGGTCGATGTGCGGGGTCTTGATTAGCGGATTGCCAAAACAGCTCGGATCCGCGAAGCCCATGTCATCGATGAAGATGACGAGGATGTTGGGTTTGGCGGGACGTGGTTCAGCCCCTTGGCAGGCCATCCCCAAGGCAAGAAAAAGGAGCGAGCGACTCAGGACTCTGATCATGCCAATAGCTCAAGAACGGGTTGTCCTTTGTGGGCCACGGTGAAGGGACGCTTACTCGGACTATAGAGAACCTGATCGGTCGGAATCCCCAGAGCATAGGCGATGGTGGCGTTGAAATCCGGAATCGTCACCGGATTCTCCACGACCTCCTCGGCGCCCTCCGAGGTCTTGCCATAGACATAACCGCCTTTGAATCCTCCTCCGGCGAGAACACTGGTAAACGCCTTTGGGTAATGATCGCGACCGATGTTCTGGTTCACGATCGGCGTGCGTCCAAACTCTGTCGTCAGCACGACCACCGTTTCTTCCAACTTGCCGATTCGCTGCAGGTCGTCGAGCAAGGCCGCCACCGCCCGATCGATCGTTTGGCATAGTAGCGGCATGGAGGTGAAATTGTTCGAGTGGGTATCCCAGCCGGTGAAGCTCACCTCGACCGTGCGCACGTCGCTCTCGATCAAGCGGCGCGCCAGGAGGCAGCCCTCCGCGAAGGGATCATCGCCGTATCGCTGGCGGGTTTTCTCATCCTCCTTGCCGATGTTGAAGGCGGCCAGGTCGGGGCTCTCCATCAGGCGGACGGCATCGGCATACATGTCTCCATAAGCGCGGATCGGCTTGGAGTGATAGCGTTCAAGAAATTCGGTTTCGAGATCGTTGGACAGGTTGAGGCGACGCTGAAAGCGCTCATCGGCGATGGATGAGCGGGCATACTTGAGCCCCGACTTCGGTTCGGAGATCGCGAGCGGCTCAAACTCGGGCTCGAAGAATCCGCCGCTGCCGTGGAAGCGGCTTTCGCGCCCGATGAACACGGAGGCGGGCATCGTCGGGTTGAGCTTGCCATGCATTTTCTGGTGCCACGCGCCGAGCCCGGGATGCCGAATTGTTGCACGCTGATCGTAGCTCGTGTGCATGAAGTAGTTGCCCTTTTCATGGTCGCCGGCGGTGGAGGTGAGAGAATTGACGACGCAGAGCTTGTCCGCGTGTTTCGCCAGATTGGGCAGGTGGCTCGTGACGCGGATGCCCTCGACGTTCGTGTTGATCGGGCGGGTTGAGCCCTGGTTCTGGTGCCCCGTTTTGAGGTCGAAGGTATCGATGTGGCTCATGCCACCGGCCATGTAGAGGTAGATCAGCTGTTTGGCGGGACCGATACGAGGTGGAATCGGACTCTTGTCTCCCGCAGCGGCGAAGACGCGATTCGTGCTCACGCCAAGAAAACTTCCAGCGGCAAGTTCAAGAAAACGGCGGCGGTTGAAATCGGTCTTGTTCATAGTCGCGGTGGGGGAGTGATTATTGAATAAAGAGGAACTGGCGCGAGTTGAGCAAAGCCCAGACAAGGTCTTCAATCGTTTCTTCGCCGTGGTTTCTGTAATCGTCCAAGACTCGGGCAACTTCACGTTCGCTTGGTTTCCTCGTGAGCATGGAGCGATAGATCAGTTCGATCTTCTCCTCCGGCGTGGCGGCCGTATCCAGCTGCGAACCGAGCACCGAGTTGGGATTGGAAATCGCAATGCTCAGAGGACTGTTGAGTAAATAGAGCGATTGCGGCACCGAGGCATGTGAGGAGCCGTTCTCGATCACATCACGATCCGATTGCCCGAAGTCCCGCAAAAAATGTCCCCGACGAGCAGGCGATCCCAGATCAATGGCCCGTGCCATTTCGTTCGCAGTTTCCCGGTAATGATTCAGGTTTTCCTTCTCCCGTTCGGCCCAGATCCGACTCTCGTTTTCATCCAGCTCTTCAGGCGCCTTGCGAGGTTTCGCTGCCTTGATGATCTTGACCGTTTCGACGGTATCCGCAGCGGGTCGACTGCCCATGGTCATCGCGGAATCAATGGCGCGCCCATCCTTGAGATCGACCAGCACAATTTCCTGAGCGCGCTGCTCCACATCGCGAGTCTTCTCTTTCAACTCCCGAGTCAACTCCTTCGCTTTTTCACCTTCTCCCGCGGCGTAGGCTGCGGTGATTCGTTTTTCGTAGTCACGTTGTTCAGAAATCAGTCCGCGACGCAGATCACCGGCAGCCTTGATTCGTGGCAATACTTCCTCCAACGGCCGCTCGTTGAGGCTGCGATACGTCGCCCGGGTGTCCGCAATCCGATCGAGTAATTTTTCCTGGTTAGGCGCGTAGGTATCAACATCGGGTAACACCATCGTGACGATGGAATCCCACATTTGTTCCGCACTCATCCGGGTCATCAACGGTCCCTGGAAATGAAAAGGCATCCCGGGATAGTGATCTTCGCCATGCATCTCGCGGCGGAAGAGTTCGGTGTGAAACAGCACATTCTGGAAAGCGCGAATATCATAGTTCAGCTCGCGCATCTGGTCTTCCAGGTAGCTGAGCAGCTTCGGCTGGCTGATCGGAGTGTCGTCGGTCAAATCATCCACCGGCTCGAATATCCCGTGACCGAAGGTGCGCTTCCAAAGTCGATTGACGATCACCCGGGTGAATCGCGGATTATCAGGACCCGTCAGCCACTCGGCATAGGCTTTCTTCCGTTCCCCCGGATCATCGTGGTGCGGAATCTCAGCTCCGAACATGGTTCCAGTCGGCACCGGATCATGGGGCTTTGCATTGTCGTACTGATAGTCGTGCGGCAGTTTCAGCTGGGTGTCCTGAAGATGGCGGACTTCGACATAGGTCACCATATTGTAGAGCGGCCCGATCGATTGATAAACTGCCTCATTGTGTTCTTCGGCGACCGTCCGGGCGGTAAGGGCGCGAAGCGCGTGTTCACGAATTTGTAATTTCGTCAGGCCACTGCGCTCCAGGAATTTGGACGTGTTGGATTTCGCCATTTGCTTATCGATATCCGCTTCATCTTTCAGAAACGGAAAATTCTCGATTTCGGCTGCAGCGAAGTAAGCCGCCTTCTCCTCTTCTTTCAGGGCGTTGTGAATGCCGGACCGATGAGGATTCCCGCCACGGTGATCAAAACCGTAGGTGAACGCCGCCATTCGGAAATAATCCATCTGCGTCCACTTATCGAAAGGATGGTTGTGGCATTGAGCGCACTCCAGTCGCGTGCCGAGAAAGATGCGCACCGTGTTCGACATGTTGTCGAGATCCATCCCTGTGTCCCGAATGTAGTAAGCCGCCGCCGGATTATCGAAGACCAGACCGTGACCGCTGACGAGTTGTCTCACCAACTCATCATACGGAGTGTTGGCTGCAATCTGTTCCTTCATCCACGTCTGATAAACGAGGCTCCAATGCTGGCCGGTGGGAAGCCGAAGGAGATCCGCCCAGAACTGAAAATGGTGAGCCGTATAACCGGAGTCGTTCGTCAACAGCGTGTGAATCAGCTCAGACTGCTTTTCTGCCGAAGTCGATTCCAGAAATCCGTCCGCTTCGGCAAGAGTCGGAATGCGCCCGACGATCGCGAGGTAGGTACGGCGGACAAACTGCTCGTCGGTGATCGTGGCATACGCCTTGAGCTGCTGTTCTTCAAGATGGGCGTCGATGATTTCGTCGATCTTCTGAGCTGCCGGACGTGGATCGAAGTCCGCGACAGCACTCGATACGAACAGGACTGTTCCGAGGACATAAACGATCCAACGGGGTATCGCCGATGACCTGACAGGGTTCGCTCGGAAAACGGGAGTACAATCAGGGAAATGGCTTACAAGGTTCATCGATTTGTTCAATTCCATAGTAAATTCTATTCCGCCTCCACCAGCACGCGGAACTGGTCGATATGGCCGGGATTCTCCTGCAATTCAATGATCAGGGTGCGCCGGTCAGCAGCCAGAATGACCGTGTCGAATCCCGGTCGTTGATCGCCCTCGGGGCGGGCTTCGATCATTCGTGCGCCCGGGTAATCCACGTCAGGGATTCCGAAAACAGCCTCCGATTCCTTCAATAATCGATTCGCCATGATGACTCCGACGATCGGACTCGAGAAGGTGATCTGCCCGCGAACGCTCCGCCTTTGGTTGGGATTCTTCCCGGCCGGATACGCATTCAACTGCAGCAGGTAACTGGTCAGCCGTTGCTCTGGCAGCAGCGTCGGCTTTTCCTGATAGCGCGACTTTGCGTATTGCCCGGGATCGACCATGTCCACGCGAATCGCCTCATCCGGAATGAACCCACTGCGCTCCGGGAACACCACGATGTGCTCATTGTCTGCATAGTTCCCCGGATGAAAATCGGGCCCGGGAGAAACAAAGCGCATCGAGCCCGTGGTTTGCAGCACACCGGAGTTCACCGGCCAAGCGTTTTCGAAACGGACTGTTTCATAGGCCACGGAATCGATCGAATTCGAATCGACGCCGGCACGGATCGCTTGGCCCTCCCTCAGCAGGCGAGGAGCGGCGTCGGCACGGTTGGTTTCCTGCGAGCTCACTTCCACCTCCCCATCGAAAACACAGACATCGGTGAATCCCTCTTCACTGATAGAAACTCCGAACGAAGTGCCGAGGTCGACCACATGGGCGTCTGCGGTGTCAACCACGAAGCCGATCGCCGATTCAGGAATGGTCGCGGTCACCACGCCACGATGTAAAACCACCCGCTTTTCGTTGATCACCTCAAGCTGGGCCGGGCCTTCGATGGTGACTCGGGCACCACTCGAGAAATCCAGCCTCATCAAACCGCGAGACACTACCAGGTGTCCCGGTTCCACCAATTCACCGGCGGAATAGGCAAGCCCCGTATCGCCATAGGCGCCCACGACGTGAGTGATCACGGCGGTTGGTGAAGAAGGCTTGAGGAGGATTGAACTTACGCCGACGAGTAAGGCGAGACTCGCGGCAATCGCCAGGCCAATGCCGAGTTTCCGCCGCGCCAGGGTCGGAAAGGGCGTGACGAAAGCCATTTCCGCTTCGGCAGAAAACCGGCGCCGCAACGAGGCGTGGAGGTTGACCGCGTTGAGGTAATGATCCCGGGCCTTCGCGTCGCCAAGCAAGCGTTCCTCCAGGGCGAGCGACTCCTCTTCGGTCGCGCTTTCGTTCAGGGATTTTTCGATCCAGTCGTGCAATTCAACGTCGATCATCGTGCTGCCTCCTCTTCAAGCCCAAGCTGGTGTTCGATGCATGTCTGCAATTGGCTGCGAACCCGGTTGAGCCGTTTGTAAATCTTGTTGGCAGTCTCCCCGGCCTGCTCGGCAAAGGACCGAATCGTCGCGCCTTCCGCGTAACAGCCCGCCACCATCTCATGGTCGGCCGCGGGCAGCTTCTCCAGGCAGGAATCCAGCGCCCGGCGACGGGAGTCGAGATACCCCGCTCGCGCTTCGGCCTGCTCGGCCAGCAAGTTGATCAGCTTTTCGCTAAAGACGTGCCGATCCCGACTCATCTTGGTGAGGTGATTCAAGGCCGTGTTCTTAGCGACCTGGAAGGCCCAGTTTCGGAAATTGGTTCCCGGCTGAAATTGATCGAAGCAGCGCCACATGGTCATGCTGGCCCGCTGCACAACATCTTCGGCATCTGCCGTATTCTGCACCATGGCGAGGACGAAAGAAAAGACGGCCGGCTCGTGTCGCACATAGAGCGAGACGAATTCTTCGTGACGGGAGGGATCTGGAGTTGGAGCTGCCATGACGGTGCTTCTTCATAGACTAAGTTCCTCCGGCCAGAAAATTGGCCGTCTTTTTTCATTTTTTTGAGCGACGCGGATGTTCGTTTCATCGGCATAAACGAACATCTTGCAGCGTCCTTCGATGAGCGGAAGGACCTCAGTTCTGAAGCGGACGGGCGCTGGCGAAAGGCAGTGCCGCGCTACTCGAGGAATTTGCTTATCCACGCAATCGCCGTCTCCCCACCCATCCTTCCCGGGATAGATGAAGTTATGTGGGGACCAAAGAAGAAAGTCACCGGCGGGGGTTGGAGACATGTGTGAGTTATTCCAGGGGACATCCTCTTTCGCCTCCAGGCCTTGGAATACGGCCCAAATCACGGTGTAAACCACCCGCTGATTTATTTGTAACTCGTTGACCCTGAAGAAGTGGAGGCGAGGGGAGTCGAACCCTAAACGGTTTGTTGATAACCAATGAGTTATGGCGCTAAACTCGGTCACCACACGCATATCACA
>JBBKXR010000087.1:0-3856 GCA_037969585.1 Verrucomicrobiales bacterium | reverse complement strand
TCCCGGCGCAAAGCGATGGTGGATTCACAGGCTCGAAACCGGGACAGCACGCCTGGGGCGGAGCCGCCGTCACCACTCTGGTCGGCACACCCAATAGCGATATCGAGGACGGAGAAATCATACCCGGCGCGCCACCGGCGCAGCTCTACGACCTCAAGGCGGACCGCAATCAGACGAAAAACGTCTACTACGAACATCCCGACGTGACGCAGAAGATGGCCGCCGCCATCAAGAAAGCGAAACAGGAAGCAGATAGCAGCAAGTCACCCGCAACAAAGCCCCGGGCTGCCGAATCAGCAAACGCGGGAGGGTCTCCCCTCGCGAAATACGATATTTTTGAGCCGGTTGGAAATCTCCGCTACAGCTTTGAGTCGGGCGAACTCGACGGCTGGAAAATCACAGAGGGAAAACTGGGCGAGCCGGTTACGACGGTTCCCTCATTGACCAATCGGAAAGACTTGCCCTTCGCAAGACACGGTAGTCACCACCTTTCCAGCTTAGTTGAAGGTAATGACAAACCCCTCACGGATCTCCAGACCGGCGTTGTTCAGTCGCCTGCTTTCAAACTGACCGGTGACAAGGTCGCCTTTCTCGTCGCCGGCGGATACCACGAGAAAGATTTGTTTGTCGCGTTGGTCGACGCGGACTCGGGTGAGGTCCTGATGAAAACCGGCGGATCGAAAGATCCCCGCATGCGGCGCATCGAGTGGGATGTCTCGAAATGGAAAGGTCAAACCGTTCGCTTTGAAGTCGTTGATCGCATCACCGGCGGTTGGGGACATCTCAACGTCGATGATTTTTCGGCGCAGGGAGAGTTAGTTTCGGCTCCCTCAAAACCTGAACCCAAGGCCCGCAAGATGCCCGCGAAGGCCGACGTTTCCACTCAAGCGTCTCGCCCTGCGGCGGAGAAACCCAACATCGTTGTCATCTTCGCAGACGATCTCGGCTACGGCGACCTGGGCTGTTACGGTGCGAAATACCCGACGCCAGTGCTCGATCAGATGGCGGCAGAAGGCTTTCGCTCTACAGATATGATTTCGGCAGCCAACGTTTGCACGCCCTCTCGTGCCGCCCTGCTCACCGGGCGCTATCCGAGCCGGGCCGGGCTCCCCACCTATCGGATTCGGGGCAAGAAGGAGCACTACGGATTGCATCCGGATGAGCTCACCATTGCCGAGTTGCTCAAACCCGCAGGCTACCGTTCCCTGGCGGTCGGAAAATGGCACATCGGTTTTCTGATGGAAGGCGCCCATCCAATGGATCAGGGGTTTGATGAGTATTTCGGGCTCCCTTACAACTATACCACCAGTCACGATCCCTGGAATCAGGCGATCTTCCGCGACCGGGAAATGATTGAGGAGAATGTCAAGTTTCCTACCATCACTCCGCGCTACAATGAGGAAGTCGTTCAGTTTATTAAAGACCATCCGAAGGATGAGCCGTTCTTTATCTACATGGCGCATCAGATCGCACATACCCCGATCGTGCCGGGCAAAGCTTTTCTGGGTAAGTCGAAGGAAGGAAAGTATGCCGACTTCGTGACGGAGCTGGACCACAGTGTGGGGCAAGTCTTGCAGGCACTGCGCGACCATGATCTGGACGATGATACTCTGGTGGTGTTCCTTGCCGACAACGGCCACCATGGCAAGGTGGGATCGGGAGGTCCACTGGCTGGCAGCAAATACACCACGATGGAAGGCGGGCATCGCGTGCCGGGCATCTTTCGCTGGCCGGGTAAGATTCCTGCCGGAAAGGTCTCTGATGCTACACTTACCAGTATGGATCTGCTCCCGCTGTTTTGCGATCTTGCTGGTGTCGAACTGCCGAAAGACCGAACCATCGATGGTAAAAACATTCGCAATGTGCTGGTCGGTCAAAGCGACGAGTCGCCGCACGAGTTTTTGTATTACTACAATGGCTTCAACCTGCAAGCGGTGCGCAAAGGGAATTGGAAGCTGCATCTGCCACGCACCGCCGCCGATCAACCTTACTGGGGGGCGGTCAGTGTCAAACGCAGCTTCGTCAAACTGGACCAGCCCTTTCTGGTCAATTTGGAAACCGACATCGGAGAGAAGTACAACGTCGCCGCTGACAATCCCGAAGTGGTCAGCACGCTCTTAAATGAAGCGAAGCGCATTCGCGCTGAGATCGGTGATGTCGGACAAACCGGCAGCGACCAGCGTGCCTTGTGGCGCAACGAACTCAGTAAGCTTTAAATACCCGTGAACAAAGATAAGCAACACGGTGTCGATGTGACTTTGTGACGAAGCCAAAGGTTTGGTCGATTAACAAAAAATGATTGGTAATCAATCAGGCTGAACAGGCTGTGATCGACCTCCCAGTCCGGCCATTGCCGGCGCCAATGGCTATCGCAAAAAGCACACGGGAGAGAACATTGGCTCCATTGGCGAATTCGGTTCTGACCTGAAAAAAAACTAATCGCACCAGGCGCCCGAAGCATCGCAATACGAGGCCATTTCGGCGACGCCCAAGGGCACATCAAACTGCCCTCACGCTGGGGCCGTCCACCCATTGCGGCGGCGTCATGATTTGTCGCGGAACTTCAGGGACACCGTGCTCGTGCTGCGAAAGCTGGGAGACGAGGATATCGACGGCGGCCGCGGCGAGGTGATCACGGCGCTGGTAGATGCCAGCGAGGCCGCTCATTTTCGGTGTCCAATCATGCGCGACGAAGCCGATGTCTTCCGGCACCCGAAGACCGAGCTGCTTGAGCCATCCGGGAACGTGGGTGTCGAAGGTGATCAGCGCATCGGGTCGGTGGTCGCTCATCCATTGATGAAAGGCGTCGTATCCGCGACTGATGTCGTTTTCAGGAAATAGCAGGAGCGGAACCCGGTCTTCGGGTGGCAGGCCCAGTTGCCAATGAAACAGGCCACCGGTGTAGCCGAATTGCGAACGGTTCACTATCCATTGCGTCACGGCGACGCCGATACGCCGATAGCCACGCGCGCTGAGTTGTTCGGCGGCGTTCTGAATTCCGAGCGTCATGTTGCCGGCGCACATGTGCAGCGCAGGTTGTTGCATCGCATTGCCAAAGGTCACCGCGGCGAATGGCGAGTAGTCGAGCTCGGAGCACGGCAGTTGCATACTTTGCGGCGACACGATGACCGCCTCTATGCCGCGAGCGTGCAGCACTTGTTGGAGACGTTTCGGCGTGAGGCCATCCTTGCCCAGGAAAAATTCCTCGACGGCATAGCCATGTCCGTGCGCGCGGCGACGAATGTCTTCCACCGGCACATACTGATACGAAGGCCCCAGTAGACCGTCTTCCGGCACGTGCTCGCGGATGACAGCGATGACCGCTCGCAGCCCGATTTTTTTGCGACTACGCACGGTTTGCATCAGCCGCGCAAGATGCGGATCAGGCTCGTAGCCGAGTGCGTCTGCCGCCTCAAGCACTCGCTCCCGGGTCATCGGCGCGACCTTGGGCGCACCGCGCAGCACCCGCGACACGGTCATGCTGGAAACTCCAGCCGCCCGGGCGATGTCTTGCAGTGATACAGATTTAATCGGCACGATGTTACGATAACACTCGACGCATGGTTGTCATTACCTGCGAATTCCCGTCCACTCCCCTTCGTATGAAAAACACCTTTCTGTCGGGCTTACTGAGCGCCCTGGCCTGGATCCCCTTTTCCGCGCTATCGCAATCGCCATCAAACGCAACCCAGGCACTCGTTCCTGCCGATTGGGATGCAGCTCTGGCTGGCGATGTTGTCATGCAGCGTCTGATCAACACCTCCGCGTCCCGGGTCAAAGGCGCGCACGATGCCGAGTTCGTTTGCGTTGGCGACCGCGCTTACGTTGTCGCCGAAGCGAACGACGAAAAGGCAGG
>JBBKXR010000086.1:0-7346 GCA_037969585.1 Verrucomicrobiales bacterium | reverse complement strand
TGCCCGCTTGAATGCAAAGGTCCACGCCTGGGTGGAGGCCAACGGCTTCGAATTTTTCGCTCCGGAAGCCTATCGCTCAAAGTCGCTGACCTGCGTAAAGAACAATCGCGAAATCGATCTACCGGCATTGATCAAGCTGCTGCGCGAAAATCACTCGCTGACCATCGACGGTGGTTACGGCAAGATCAAAGGGCTGACCTTCCGCATTTCCAACATGGGCAACGAAACCGACGAATCGATCGACGGCGTTCTCGCTGCCATCGACGATAGTTTGGCGAAGCTCTAAGCGGGGCGATTCCCCTCCCCAACAAAAAGCCCCCGTCTGAGAAATCAGACGAGGGCTTTTTTATAGATCGAATGGATCGGCGTCCGCAGATTATTTCACCGTCACGGTGATTTTCTCGGACAACAACGGCGGATCATGTGGCACGTGGCCGTGGTCGCCGAGAATCAGCTGGAGCGTGTGCTCGCCGGGCGTCAGAGTAATCGACGATTCGGTTTGGCCGCCGCCGTAGTGAACATGCTTGGCATCTTTCATCACAGGCGTGTCAGTGTTGACATCGGGGACGTCGATCAGCAGATGGTGATGACCGGTGGGCATCTCCTCGCCCATATAAATTCCGGCGGGAGCGACACCCATACCCTTCAGGCCGAACTGCACGGTCACCTCAGTGCCAACAGTTGCGCCATCAGCGGGCGAGATGATGTAGAGCTTGGCATCGGCAGGTCGTGGCGTCTTGCCTGTGGGCAAGACTGGAGCAGCGGGTGCGGCAGCATTCTGAGAGGTGGCGTCGGAACAACCGATGAGAGCTGCACCGGACGTTAGTAGCAGCGCTGAGAGGGCAATGATTGAAGTGGTTCGCATCTTGATGGTTGAAGTATTGAGATTGGAAAGAAATCCATTCTAGCAGTGATTTTCGCTAAGATCCAATGCCAACGTTGCACGTAATCACTGTAAATAATATCTACATCTATTAAAATTATCATTGTTATAACAATGAATATGGCCGATATTTCCGCTTACCCTAGCTCAGCCAGTATTTCCGATGAACTATCCATTGATCAGTCCCTATTGCTCCCATCGGCCCACTGACATTCGCGCCCAGCGGGCGATGACGCTTATCGAATTGACGCTGGTCATGGCGATTATAATGGGCTTGTCCAGCGCATTGTTTGTCGGAATGTCGGCCTACAAGCGGGGTGCTGATCGTGCCAACTGCGTTCAAAATATGGCCACCCTGCAAAAGGCAGTGCGCTCCTACAGCAACATGAACGCGGCGTTCCCTGGATCGCCGGTAGTCGATCTAAAAAGTGAAATCATTGGAGATGGCAAATTCCTGCCCAGCGAACCGACATGCCCCGGGACTGGCACTTATCACTTCTACGGCGACGGCACTGACGGAAGCGAGAGCAGCGTAATTCCTGACATTGGCACCAACTATCTGCGTTGCAGCATTGCTGAGCACATCCCCAATAGCCTTATTGGTTGGTAAACACGCCGACGCTCACGGTCCGGTTAGAGCGGCTGTTTTTGCGATAGCCTTGTCCGCCCGAAAGGCTATCCTACAGCACGACGTGCGGGTGTCGTTCAATGGCAGGACGCGAGCTTCCCAAGCTTGAGATCGGGGTTCGATTCCCCGTACCCGCAGCCACTCACTCTTGGTGTTGAATTCTTTATTCAACAAGGGATAGCGGGCACACGGGACAACATCGGATTTGACCGGACTTCATCGTAGTGCTAGCATTGGAGCTATCATTATGAGCTTCTCTCTCCACCGCCGCAAGAATTCGCCTTATTGGTACGCGCATTTCCGGACCCCCGATCCGGATCGCCCAGGAGAGCTGAAGCAACACCTGAAGTCCACAAAGGCCACCAGCAAAGAGGACGCCAAAGCAAAGGCGAGAGAGATCGAAGAGGCCACACTTCTTGAATCTGGCGCGGGTAATGATAAGAGCCGCCGAATCTACGCGCTGCTCAAACAGGCGGCGGACATTGCCGCGAAGGGACACTTGAACGAAGCACGCGGGCGGAAGCTGCTTTCGGACATGATTCAAATTTCCACCGGAAAGGGAATCAAGAGCTACACCGTTCGGGAGTGGTTCGCCGCTTGTTTAGCTGATAAAGAAAAAGCAAACGCCGCTGGAACCTATCTCCGCTACAAAGGAGTGGTGAACCAATTCATGGATTTTCTCCCAGCCGAAAGGGCCGATGGAAATTTGATGATCTTGACTCCAGAGGACATTCGCGATTTCCGCGATGCCGAACTCGCCAGCGGCAAAAGCCCCAACACGGTCAACGATGCTGTCAAGACCTTGCGGACCTCTCTCAACAAGGCCCGAAGGCAGCAAATATTGCTGAGCAATCCCGCCGAAGCCGTCGAGACGCTTCCAGAGGACGGCATCGAAAAGGCAGTGTTTACCGCAAGCGACCTCACGAAACTGCTGAGCGTCGCCGGAGGAAGTTGGCGAGGCGTGATTCTCTTTGGCTACTACGTCGGGGCAAACCTTCGCGACATCACTAATCTGCGATGGTCCCAAGTCGATCTTGAAAAAGGAACGGTCAGCTACTCTCGGAAAAAGACTGGCCGCGCCGTTATGGTCCCCCTCCACACTCAACTTTCCGATTGGCTTCTTGACGCCGCGACGAGTGACGATCCGAACGCCCCAGTGTTTCCCGATCTCGCGGGAAAATCAACGGCAGGCAAAAGCGGTCTTTCAATGAAATTTGGAAGGCTGATGAAACAGGCGGGCTTGAAGGGCGAATCCGTAGCGCCCGCGAAAGGTGCTCCGGGCGAAAAGACGAAGGGGCGAGCGCGCAACACCCTCACGTTTCATTCGCTGCGCCATTCTTTCAATTCCGCGATGGCGAATGCTGGCGTGTTACAAGAGGTCCGCCAGAAACTCACCGGCCATTCGTCCGCATCGACGAACGCGGTTTACACTCACCACGATATTGAGAATCTTAGGAACGCCGTAAACTTAGTGCCTCAGATTTCTGATCAGGTGGGCGGAGGAGATGAATGAGCGCAGAAGAACGATGGCGATTCTTGCTTGCTCGGATAACGAGAATCTTCCCTCAATTGGGTGCGGACTCGGAGGCATTCGCTCCCCTTTTCACCGATGGAATGAACGATGAGGATCGAGTAATAATTCTCGAAGACATCACCTCCCGAATTGTGGCAAGGCTTCGACAGGAGTTGGAGTGGCACACGGATATCCGGAATCGCACAGAAAAGCTTCTTCGATTGGATTGGTTGCAGCCGCTGTACGGAGATTACTCGGGGGAAGAGTGGAGGCCTTTTATCATCGCCACTGCGAAGCTCCTTGATCTTGATTTGTTCGCTAAATTTGAGGCATTGGACAAGGGCTCCGATGAGTTTCAGAAAAAGATCAAGGAGCAAACGGAGACAGTGAGCCGGATAGGATTGGAGATTCTCGGAAACGCAATAGAGTGCCGAAGTGGTGACAAGCTGATTGATCTAGGGAATATCATAAACGGGCTCTCCATGCCGACCGGCGGTGACCGAGCACGAGGAACATTGCCAGGATGCGAAAATACAACGCCCGGAAGGCGGGCTAGGGCTGCGGCCTTCTTACTGCTAAGATTCTGGACAGAGACCGGTAAGCTTCCGACAAAAAAGCAGTTGAGACTTGCCGTTCAAGATGAACTAGGCGTCGAAATCCCCGTGCCTCACTGGTCGAAAATTTTAAAAACGATGGGCCTCACTCACGTTTTGCTGAACAGCTCATCAAGGCCTGACAACCTTGTGAAGGTGGAGCGGACCTATTCCAAAAAAAACTCAAAACGGGGTAACACGTAGCCTCGGAAAAGATACTTCAGTGGGCTCACCATGTCCCACCACGTATCCACACAACTCCCAGACCAACCGGGAATCCTCCAGCCAGCTTGGTTGAGAGTCCCCGACGCCGTCCGCTACTCGGGTTTCAGCCGAAGCAAAATCTACGAGCTTACCAAAGCAGGCAAAATCCGGTCTGCCTCAATCAGAGAACCCGGCCAGACGAAGGGCACTCGCCTGATTGACCGGCAAAGCCTCCTCGCGTTCATCGATTCGCAAGCGACCGGTGGTGAAACCCTCTAAAAAAAGACCGCCGAGATTGCTCTCAGACGGTCTTTAAAGCGCTGTTCACCCGCTGCCGTTAACCTATGCCAATCTCGTCGGTCTGCAACCCCAAGCAGACCATGAAAAAGACAAAAGAAGACCCAAAAACAACTCCCATACTGGTTTCCATATTCGCGACAGTCAGAGGGAAAAAGCCCAAAAACAGCCCTCTCTCTGAAGTACTCGACCGAATCAAAGGCGATGGCAAACTTGCCGATCAAATCAAAAGCCTTCGCGCCACAACGGACAGTGAAATTGCCAGCAAGAAAAAGCTGAATCTCCCCGCCGTAACGTTTGCGGGCACGTTTAGCAAACGCAACGCTAGCGGGCTGATTGAACGTTCCGGCATCGTCACACTCGACTTCGACCACTTAGAAAATGCGAAACTACTTCGCGTTCAGCTCAACAGCGATCCGCATTGCGTAACAGCGTTCATTTCTCCCGGAGGGAACGGAGTCAAAGCGTTAATGCGAATCGATACGGACTTGGATCACGCTGCTGCCTTTTCGTCAGCAGCGAATTATGTACTTCAAAGATACGGAGAGGAGATTGACCCTTCGGGCAAGGATGTTAGCCGCCTTTGCTTTCTCTCACATGACCCTGAGATTCGCATAAACTTCGAAGCCACTCCCGTTCCGCAATCCTACGCAGAACCTCCCGCCTCGGTCGGTGAGAAAGAGGCGCAGCCGAAAGGGGGGAAATCACGTCCAGGGGATGAATTTAACGTGAGAGGCGAGGCCCGCATGTTCGACCTCCTTCGCGAGGCAGGATGGACCGAATGCGGGGGCACTGACAAGTGGACCCGCCCGGAAAAAACAGCGGGCGTTTCAGCAACTTGGAACGGAGAACATTTCTACGTGTTCTCCAGTAATGCCCAGCCCTTTGAGGCTGGAAAGTCTTATCGTCCTTTTGCCGTCTACGCTCTACTTGAACACGACAACAACTTCGGTGCCGCAGCGGCCAGCCTTGCTGCCGAAGGTTTTGGTGACGCAGTGACGCACGATTCAGAAGAAGTTCCAAAAGTACACGCATACTACGACAAAGAGAGAAAGGAGTATCTCTGGAGAGGGCCGGATGGAGTATGGGCCAGCTACAGCTGTGCTCAAGTTGTCAAGCGGCTGAGAGGGTTGGGGTATCGGTACGCCCCGCAAAAAAACTCCGATGGTGTGCAGGTGGAACCACTCTCTCAAATCGACCAGATACTGCTTCACCTCCAAGACCACCAGTATGTGGACTACCACGGCAAACTTTGCGGGCGGACAGCTGGGTTCTATAAGGAAAACGGAAATCGTATACTGGTCACCCAAAGCCCCACATTCTTCGAACCGAAATCCGGAACGGGGGAGGTGCTATCACAGTTCATGTCGGGCCTCCTATGCGACCACGAAGTTGACCACGCCGACGCTCAATGGGATACGTTCCACGGATGGATGCAAGCCGCTGTCCTGGCTCTACGAGCAGGGAGGATTCAGCAAGCCCAGGCTCTCGCTATCGCCGGTCCGGCCAACTGCGGAAAATCGCTGCTTCAAAAAATCATCACCGAACTACTTGGAGGAAGAGCCGCCAAGGCCGCCCCCTACATGATGGGTCGGACTGATTTTAACGGCAACCTCTTTGAGGCCGAACACCTCATGCTTGAGGATGAGTTCATGAGCCACCTAATTAAAGATCGAATGGCTCTCGGCTCGGAGATCAAGAAAATGACGGTCTCCACTGGTTGTGTCTCCTGCAACCGGAAACAGCGGCACCAGATCGATCTATCCGCATGGTGGAGAGTTACCATCTCCCTCAATGATGACCCTGAATCGCTCAAAGTCCTCCCACCGTTGGATGTCAACATCGAGGACAAAATCATTCTACTTCGAGCAAGTCGCTGCCCTATGCCGATGCCGACTAACACCACCGAGGAAACCGAGGCTTTTTGGAACGCGCTGGTCGCTGACATCCCAGCCTACCTACGCTGGCTATTTGAGGATTTCACTATCCCGGAAGCCAAGGCGGACCCCCGCTACATCGTGGCGACCTGGCACCACCCCGAAATCAGAAAAGAGATCGAGCAACTTTCACCGGAATTTCGACTGCTCGAATTGATCGATCTTGCCAAGATCGGCAGCCCGCGCGAATGGCGCGGCACTTCGCTCGAACTCGAAACCCTGCTAAAGGAAGATTATACGATCGAGCACGAGGTGACGAAAATTCTCGGGTGGACGAATGCCTGCGGAACCTACCTGGGCCGCATAGCAAAGAAGCACCCTGACCGTGTGACCAACGCTAGGACCGGGGAACGTAGAGAGTGGATTATCAAAGGCAAAAGCTGAGCATCAGAACTTCTCCAAAATAGTTCGTCACTGCGTCATCCCCCCAAATCATGAATCCACCAAGCAGAAGTGCTTCACCTTCTGACGTGCGGATCGAGTCGCGCCGTGCGATAAGAATCCATCTAAATTGCTTTATTCCACGCATCGGAGCTTTGACCGCAGTGTGAACCTGCCCGCTCCTTCGCAGCAGCGAATCAACAACTGCTCTCCGATCACCTCCGGACAATTCTCCCCCAGCCCAGAAGGAACGAGCGGCTTCGGTGGAGGCTTCATTTCTTGCTCTAACGTTAGAGCTGACCCAGACCTGACCAGAGGGCGAGCGTTGATTTCAGGGTGAAGGTTCGAATCGTCATGGAGTTTTTGACTCGGCGCGGGTCAGGTCTTGGTGTCCAGCGTCTTGTTCTGCTTGGCTTCGTTCTCCCAGCGGTTCCAGTAGTTCTCGCAGGCGTCGCATAGCTCCTCAAATGTAATCGCTCTTCCATTGTCGAGCGACAACGAGAAACCCTCGAAGGCAATGTCCAACTCTCCAAGCGTCGTGATGATGTGAACGGGAACATCTTCGGATTCGGTGCTCAGGATCTCAGTGTCAATGCCAGCGATGCGCTTCGGATCATTGGTCGTAGCGCCCTCATCCCAAATCTTCATCTCAAGACTCGTGCAGCTAGCAAGATGGACAAGAATGTCCTCACCATCGTCCGAGAACATCTGTCGCAAATATGGAATGTTCACTCGGATGGTGACGTCTCCGGGAACGGCTCCCTCGACCGCTGCGACACCACCGTCGTGAAGCACGTTCCATATCTCTGCGCGGGAATTCATTTTTGAGCAGAACGTTTAGGATCATCTGTATCCTACCGGCAGCGAGCGACCTCGTTCAAGATCAATTTCCCTCTACCCCGTGCTTTCC
>JBBKXR010000085.1:0-27673 GCA_037969585.1 Verrucomicrobiales bacterium | reverse complement strand
GTTTTTTATAGTATTTATATAAATTATAACAAATATCTGACTGCGATGTCGTCCGACAAGGTTCGTTTCGCCGTTTCTCTCTCCAAGCCTCTCCGCTTCCTCAAAAATTTCCCAACCCGCTGCGCATGAAAATCCAAGCCATATACACGCTGCTCACTGCTGTCGTCGTGACAGTATTACCGACTCAATCTCCACAGCATGGCATCGTGCCTGCTGAACTACAGAGTGCGTTAGAACAAACTGAAGACCGACCGTTCGAGTCGTTCGCCAGTGATCCGGTGCCTCTCGCTTGGGAGACCACGTCACAGCCAGTTGTTGAAGGCTCTGTCGCTCCTGGATCTTCCTCTCTTCAAGATCGCGCTGTCAAAACCCTCGCTGACGAGGCTCCCGGAGAAGATGACGGCGGATTTGCCGCGTTCGGTGATCTAGACGATTCGACGCTGTCCGAACCCCAAGGCGGAAAAGCTGGCGCTGCGAACGAATGGGATCTGGGTGGGACCCTCGGCGAGGGTATTTCTACCGTCGCCGGCGAAGGCGAAGGCTCGGCCACAGTAAAAGGCATCCTGGCTGAGGCTGCTGAACGTTTTCAGGAAAACGCGGCGGCTGTCGATGAGTTGAATGGGAAGCCTCAAGGTCAAACCGTCGGCGAAGCGGAACTCGCATCCGCAAATTCCGAAGCGAGCATTCTTCCGGATGGCGCACCCGCGCAAACGGGGGCTGATGGCCTTGAGCTGCCAGCGACGGGCGGAGATCCGGCCGCAGCTACGGCTGATGCGGGTTCGGTTCCTGAAGGAGAGAGCATCATCAGTGACGACGAAGGTTTCTGGATCCGGAGTGCAAAGCTCAATGACGTTTTTCAATACCTGGCGCGAATGGGCGATCTTCAGTATTTCCACAACTCCGATCTCGATGCACCTAACTACGTGGTGACGGGTCACCTGCGCGATGGGGATCCGCAGAACCAGATGGAAGAATTGGGATTGATGTATGGCGTCACCATTCACCGCAAGGGCGCAACGGTTTACGCGATGACCAACGCACAGCTCTCGCAGCTTCCGACCAAGCCGTTTACCTATAACCTGCGCTACCTTCGACCGACTGACATCGATCAAATCAAAGCGATCCTGCAGACAATGCTGACACCTGGCAGCGGTATCATTGAGTTTGAGCCGAAGACCAACACCCTGATCATCATCGATAATGAGCAGAAGGTAGATGTCATCAAGGAAATTCTAGCGGACATGGATAAGCCGAAGCAGCAGATCGCAATCGAGACCCGCATTCTCAGAATCAATACCAACAGCTCCAACAAAATCGGTGTTGATTGGACCACAGTTCTTGGCGATGGATTGACTATCGAGGGGGCCGAGAGTCTCAACGCACTGTTCGGCCTGCCGGATGCGGACACAGTCAGCGAAGTGGTTTCACTGACCAACACACTTGCCAGCACAGCCGCCAGCGCCTTTGAAGGTGAGTCGAGCTACAGTGAGACCCAAGGAGGAAGTCTTCTCAATGGCGTGCTCGATGGGGATGTCGCCGGTTCCTCCACCACCGGCTACACGGGTACTGACACAGTCGGAAACTCCCGTAACCGAGGCAGTGATCGTTCCTACTCTCGCAACCAGAACATCACGGCGACGGGTTCCAATCTGGTGCTAAGTCCTGTGCAACTCTCAGCGACTTTGCGCGCTCTGAATGCTGGTGGTTTGGCCCAGCAGGAGTCTAGCCCGACCCTGATCACTGAAGACAACGAGCAGGCAATTATTTCAATTATTGATCGTATCCCGATCATCACCACGACCATCAGTGAAACCGATGCCGGGCAGAATATCTCGGAGGACGTTCGCTACACCATCGATTCGGCTGATCCGACGATCTCCGATGATCCTACCATGACGCGGGAAATCGGAGTCAGCGTTGCAGTCACGCCAACGATCCTTCCGGACAATACTATCCGCATGGCTTTGCGCCCGCGTTCTGCACAGATAACGGACGTGATCGTAGGTGCATCCGGCAACTCGTATCCCCGAGTGAACGAGTCCTCGGTTGACACGATCGCACGTATCCCCAACGGCAACTCGCTCCTGATCGGCGGTTTCTATGAAGAAAATGAATCGGACAATAATAGCAAGGTTCCCGTGCTGGGCGACATTCCCGTATTGAAGTTCTTCTTTTCCTCCACGGAAAAAGTCAAGTCGAACACTAGTCTTATCTTTGTCGTTACGCCGAAACTCTATGAGCCGGCATCGGCGGAACAAACCCTGATGACGACGCGTGAAGTCCACGATCGCCACGTGGTGCCGAACGATCATGGGTGGCCGGATCGCCACAATCCCGGCAATGGCTATGAGCCGAATCTTGGCTGGACCGCAGGCAACATCGTCAATGCTTACGATCCGATTCCGCCATCGAACCCGCTTCATCCCGAGCATCCGGTTAACCTGCCCGAAGGCACCTTCGGACCGCAGGAGCGGGAGACTTTCGCGCCTGAACTTGAGCTTAGACCGCAACCTAAGCGCCGTGGCTTGCTCAACCGGCTGTTCAATCGTGACCAACCTTAATGTTCGGCGCAGTAGCTTCTCTTACTTCGCCAACCCCCAAATTTGATCAGCCATGGCACGACGTGTTCTATTCCCGCAGACTGAAACTCCAGCAGAGGTCCAATTGGGCGCTACTGATGGTGGACAGCAGGCGGCATCAGGATCAGCACATGCTGATCGGGCTGCAGTCACAGGTGAGGTAGAACTCGACGCTGTCGAAGCCAACTCCTCGCAGGTAGAGTCTTCCGTCGCAGTCCATGCGGACGATATTGCGCAGCTGGTTTGCGAAGAGGGCCAGGCCCCATTTTCAGCGCGCCTTCGACAGCAGACCTTTGCCTGTGGCGAGTCGACGATTCGAAAGCTCGCCGAGATTCAATACCTCAGCATTGAGGATGCTAACGGGATTCTCAGTTCGTTTGGATACTACGTGAACGATCTGCCGGACAAAAGCAGCGTGCTCGATATCGTGGCGTTCCTGATCTGGATCAAACTTGAGTCGAAAGACGAGAAGGCGGTCAAAGAGATCCGTAACATCACGACGATTCTGAAATCAGCGGCTTCTGAAAAAATCGGTCACATGGGCTTTGCTCATTTAAATGACACTCCCGGCAGCCTCTATCACGGCCATCCCCGGGTTTTTGAAATTTGTTCGACGATGATGTGTCCCGTTATCCAGAACAACGAAGCCGACTTTGTCACCTTAACGTCGGTAAACCCCATTACAGCGATCACTGCAGGGGAGCTGGTCTCCCAGGAATTGGAGCGTGCCACTGGCACCAAACCATTCATCGTCGTCATGACCACGGACTCCAACGCGTGGAGCTTTCTTTGTGAAAAACACTTTGGCTCATGAATTTAAATATTGGCATATCTCTTAACGAGACGATCACCAATGCCGTCGTGGAACGGCTGGCTGAGTACGACCCGTCGCTTCGGGATCGTCCGAAAGAAGATGTAGTTCGCAAGTGCAGTGCTGCACGAATTCTTTCGGCTATCGGCAATTTGACGTCAATTCCGGTCTTTCTGAAGATCAAGAATTTTGCCGATCGTACGCTGCTTGAGCAGAACGATCCACAACTCATGAGCCGCGGCATGTTCGTGCCGCTCCGCGAAGATAATGGTCGCATGTTTATCGCGGTGGCGAATCCCTGGGATCCATTGGCGGAAGACACCTGCGGACAAAAGTATCCCGATCTTGAGATCGTTCGGATCATTGCGCCTGCATCAGAAATTTCGTCGGTGATCGAAACGGTGTCCAGCACCACAGGCGTGAGCCGCTCGGCACTCGAGTCCATCGAGGTCGATGAAGCGACCGAGACTATCGAGGATTTTAATGTCAGTACGACCTACGAAGAGCCTCTGACACAATTTATTGCGCAGATGATGTCGGAGGCGGTCAAGCAACGAGCTTCTGACGTCCACGTTAAGACTGAAAAGGATCGCGTTCACTACAGCTACCGTGTCGATGGTGACATGGGAGAAAAAGTCGACATCCCAATGAAGTTGCGTGATCGGCTCGATGCGTTCCTGCTTAACCTGATGGGAATCGCTCCCGAGGAACGCACCAAGAGTTGTGGTATTTCCGGACGATTCACGATCGTCTACCTTCGTCGTAGCATCGACATTCGATTTGAGCGTCACCGCACCTATCGCGGCTACCACATCACGATGCGTCTGCTCGATAAGAGCCACTTTGAAGCCAAGCTCGGCATGGGCTCGCTCGCTTTCGATGAGGCAACCCTTTTCGAGATCGACCGCGTCATGAACGTGCCGTCGGGGATCATCGTTATGTCGGGTCCGACCGGTTCCGGTAAGTCGACCACGTTAAACGCGATTCTGCGCGAACTGAACCGCCCCGAAGACAACATTCTCACTCTGGAAAACCCGGTTGAGGATGAAATTCCCGGCGTCATTCATTGTGACTTGAAGAACAACAGCGAGTTCAAGCCGATGATCACCAGTTTCATGCGGTCTGACCCCGATATCATTCTGATGGGTGAGGTGCGTGACTTGGACTCTGCAGAGTTGGCTATCGAAGCCGCCATCACCGGTCACAAAGTGTTGACCACGATTCACACCCCCCGTGCATCGCAGATCATCGAACGTTTTGAGCAGGTTGGTATCGAGCGGTGGAAGATTGCCCAGACATTGAAGGCCGCCTGCGCGCAGCGCCTTATCAAAATGCTCTGTCCTTACTGCAAAATTAAGCGCTCGGGAGTTTCCGAACGGGACGTGCGCAAATACAACCTGACCGAAGAGTGGTTGACCACCGAAGTCTACGAAACGAGCGCCGACGGCTGTGCCGAATGCGGAGGTCGTAAATACATGGGCCGAACCGCTATTCTTGAGATTATTCCGATCACGCCCAAGTGGTCGGATGAGCTCTCGAAGGGCACCATGAGTCCCTATGAGCTTGAACTGAAAGTTCGCGAGAAAGGAATTTTGCCCTCGCTTCGTGACAGCGGTCTCAAGCTTGCCCGTGAAGGCAAAACAGATATTGAGGCTCTGAGAAAGTCTATCGACCTAACCTCCGATTGATCACGGGGCAATTGCTCCATTTTATTTCCCTTCCTGACATGAGCACTACAACAGCCACTTCCTCCGCCGCCCAGGCTGCCGCAAAATCTCGTAACCGCACCAGTGGGGATACGACAACCGCTGCATCCGGAAGCAAGGGTGGCTTGTTCTCTTCAAAGAGGGTAAAACCGTTTCCCCGCAAAGAACTGATCAAGTTCTGCCGCGGTATGGCCTCGATGCTTAAAGCGCAGATTAACACTTCTGACGCTCTTAAATACTACTCGCAGGATCAGCCCAACGCGGAGGTGAAAAATGCGCTCAAGCAGATCAGCAAAATGATCGATGCCGGTGCTCCGGCTTATGCTGCCTTCGAAAAGACGGGTAAATTTGACCACAAATTGATCGGTTTGATCAAGGCCGGTTGTGATTCGGGCCAGTTGCATAGGGCGTTTGCGGCGATCTCTGACCGATTAAAAAAAGAGGCCGAATTCAAAGCCAAAGTTCGAAAGGCGATTCTGCTGCCGATCTTGGTTATCCTCGCTCTAATCGGTATTTTCATCGGTGCACAGCTGAAGGTCGTGCCGCAGATCGAAGGCATTCTCGGCGACTTTGCCGCTGAGCCGGATGCTTTTACTAAAATCGTCTTCACCACCAGCCATGTGGTCCAGAAGATTTGGCCGCTGATTATCATAGCAATTGCGGCATTCGGTGTTTCACTTTTCAAGTTCGCCAAATTTCGCGATGGTATCGTCTACCTGATGATGTCCAAGTGGCGACTGCTGCGCAACCTCATCATGGGGCTTCGCCAGATGTTGTTCCTCGGCACACTGCACATGTTGCACGCCAACGGCATCACGCTCGCAAAAGCGATTAAGACGTCTGCTGAATCAGTCAAGGGGACGCCCCTCTACAGCGAGTTGCTCGATGCCGGCAAGAGGTATCAGCAGTCGGGTTTACCGTTCTCGGAATCGATTCGAAAATTCACGTCCTGTGATCCGCAGGTTTCCCACATGATCGCCATTGGCGAACGTTCATCGTCTCTTGAAATGCAGCTCGAACTGCTCACCGAGATGTATGAGGAAGACGTTGAACAGTTGGTTGGCGATTTCACTAACGTTGTGAACCTGATCGCCATCGCTCTGGCCGGTTTGCTAATCTCTTTTGTATTCATCGGCGCCTTCCTGCCGATCTTCCTTATGGGCCCGAAGATGATGAACAGCAGCATGTAGCTTCGCTGGGGCGTGCCTGACCTGAAGCGATTTCATGCTCTGACGGTCGGTGGCCCAACTCAACTTTAATTCTCACCTCGATCTACCATGCAACAAACGTCACTCGACCGTTGGCTTAGGAAGAAATTCCTTTTCGTCACTGCGATCTACTGCAACACCCTTCCCGATGACCTGCCAAAGGAACTGTCGATCGAAGAAGCGGGCGAAGAGAGCGGTGCGCGTTTTCGTTATAAACTGACCACGAGAAAGGAAGAGATCATCGAAGATGCGACGGAGTGTTTTCGAATGCAGAGCATCACTTACACATCGCGAGTTTCGGACCGGGAGGTGTGGTTCAGCAAATACCTGAATAACCGAAAGAAGAGCATTACGTTTCAGCTGATCTGGGCTCTTTTTGCGCTGGCATCCGCAGGCCTGGTATATTCGGGTGCGCCGTCGAAACTGTGGCAGGCGCTCGTCGACGAGGAAACGGACGAGGAAGTCGTCGAAATCGACGATCCGACAGATGACATCAAAATTTCAACGATCGACGCGTCGACGGTTTATGAAATCGATCGCGAGCGTTAGTTGCAGCTACTGAGGTTTTTCGCGACTTCATTGCCCGCTTCTTGAAAAAATCAATTCAATCCCATATCAACATGAACGACTACAGGAATGGTTTTCCAACCAAAAGGAGCACACGCGCATTGACGCTCATCGAACTTAGTGTGACGATTTCATTGCTTCTCGCCTTTGCAAGCGTGGTCGCTTTCTCGCTGGGCGGTATCAAGACATGGAAACTCGGACGCCGGGCGTCGGTGGAACTACAGGCGATCTATCTGGCGCAGAAGAGTTATCTCGCGGATCACCCTACGCAGTCGATTTCTACGGTGACTGAAACTCAGTTGACGCCTTACTTGCCGACAACAATGGCGTCGATCCCGACAGTTGAGGCACTAAACGGAAGTCAATTGTCGCTAAATTTCACGGTAATTCCTCCTACCGTATTGGAAGGGACCTCAACCTATGATCCATCCGGCGCCGATGATGACGCACTTTGGGACGTTGGCAAACGCTAGGCCAAATTCTATCGATCCGGGTCTTCGATGTAAAATGTGCCTTCCTGGAAAAGGCGCCGGTGCTGGCTGAGGACCCTCAACAGATCTGGGTCGCGAGTTTTTTCCGCCATTGAATCAAGTTTAGCGAGTGCCTCGTCGAACTTACCGACAGCCGCATATGCCACAGCGATCGTGTCGTGGCAGGGTTCGGGAAGCGACTCGATTTTTTCCATCTCGACAGCATATTCGTAGGCCACTTCGGGCGAGCGAATCGTGATGTCGACGTGGGTAGCAAGGACCCAGGTGAGGTTGTTGGCGACCGAAATCGTGGTCTTCAGCGCGGTGCCGTCGAGCGGAAACTGTTCGAGGTAGCGCTGATAACAACGGACCGCCATCAAAGCTTGTCCAGATTGCTCGTAGGCATCGCCCAGCCAACTGAAGAAGTAGCCGAACCGCGCATTGGCCGCGTCGGCCTTGTCGTCAGCATTGCGGCGAATCAATTCGTAGAGCGATTTGAGGGCGCTGATCACCGTTTTGTAATCGTCGATCTTTCGCGCGCTGAACGCCAAGTGGTAGAACGTCATCTCATCCTCTGAGAAAATGGTCTCGACTTTGCCCATCGGCTTATCCGCAAGTGCCGACGGCGAATCATCGGCACCTGCGCCTGTTGCCGATTTTGGGCCACTGGCGGTGCGCGGCAGATCCATCCTTCGTGCGGTAGAGGCGATCGTAGTCGATAGGTTCATCTGCTCGCCGCCGGGCAGCAAGTAAGCTTCGTATTCGGTATCATCGGTTGTCCAGCCGCGGCCATTTCCGGATTGCATCTCTACTGGCATCCAACTCAGCTCCGGAGAGGGACGGTTTTCATCAAGAAAGCGTGCCACGTCATCCGTGTTCAATTCGAGCTTTTCGTCGCTGTCACCCGCTGGATCGGGTTTCAGAACGAACAGTTCATCGCAGATGCCACTGGCGAAGAAAACCACGTAGGCAAAACCTCCGTCGACGTAGAGGAAAGAGCCATCGAGATTCTTCTGTTCCGCCGGTCCATAAAGAACATCACACTTTTCCTTCGTCATACCGAGCCGGGCCTGCGTTGCCAGCGGGAACAGGCAAAGGATACCCAACTGCAGCACCAAAAGGTACCGGATATGAAAATGGTGTGGGATCATCTCCTTGAAATTCGTTTGAAGTGGGTGGGGTTTCAAGGACGAATGCAGGACAGGGGGATAGCGTATTCCGTGCTTAGCGACAACGCGGTTGACCGCTGGGGTGTTTCCGGCTTTACCTGTAGTCTGAACGGCAGGCAAGCTCGCCGCAAGTACTATGGGTCAACTCAAGCAAATGCAGATCGTCTTCGTTCCTGTCGAAGACCGGCTGATGTTCCGTGTCAATACATCGAACCGGCAGGAGTTCAGGTTTTGGATGACTCGCCGCTACGTGAATATTCTGTGGAAGGCGATTCTGGATATGCTGAAAAAGCGCCAGGCTGGGGAAAAGCCCCCCGAAGAGGTGAAGAAAGAAGATCCCCTTCAGGCCGCCATGCTGTCGATCGAGCACGAAAAGGCGATCGAGAAGGCCGATTTCAAGACCGAGTACCAGGAAAGTACGTATTTGCCGCTGGGTGAGACCCCCGTGTTGCTCGCCAAAGTGGCAGTGAAGATGCAGCCCGATCAGACCGTGCCGCTGCTTTGCATGCACCCCGAGAACGGCGAAGGGATCGAGGTAGCGTTGAACGAGCAGATTTTGCATTCCATGTGCCGCCTGCTGAGCGATTGCGCCAAGCAGGCTGATTGGGAGCTGAAGCTCGATTTCGGTGAGGCTGAACAGTTTTTCCCTAAGCCGGGTCTGAACTAGGCAGAAATGTAGCGGTCGAGGTGCCTACAAATCCCGCAGTATCTTGTAATCGTCGAAGTCCATATTCGCGGCGATAGGTACTGCGAATGAAAACACGACCACGACTTTCGATCTCAGGATGTCGCGATGGAGCCGGGTTTAGACCCACCTTTCCTCTCGATGATGAGGAACTGCGCGACCGGGTATTGGGGACAAAATTGCGTCATCCTGGATCATGGGCCATTCCTGTCGGGTGCGGCTTTGCTCTGTCCCTGTTGTCGCTTTCGACAGGTCTCTACCTCGGGCTGCTGTTCGGTCTGAGTGCATGCTGGCTGCACTTTCTGTGGCGCCGCATCGATGCGGCGGCTACGTCCGCCGCGGTAGATGCCATGGTCGGTGAAAGCAATCGCTGTCAGAACGAGCGAATGATCGAAGTGATTCGAATCTTCCGCACCTGCGGGGCGGGACACTACGCAGAGGTGATGGTGAATTTTCTGGGGGCCAAACGACGTTGCGAGAAAGAAATTTCCGACGATCCGGGGCACGTTTCGACGGTCGAGACGATGGAAAATCTCGTCGATGGATTGTGCTCGAGCGTTTGCGATGAACTGGATCGATTGGTTAAGCTCGATCGAAAGCTGGGAGGCGTGCTGGTGTCCCGGGATCCGATTCTTCTCGACCAGTATGAGTCCGACCGAAGTGATCGTCTGGTTTCCGTCATGCAAGCTTACTCGGTGATTAGCGATACCGCTGAAACTCTTGAAGGAACGCCAACGGTCATCGCTACCAGCGGTAGTGCGACCTTTGAGCCGGAGACAGACGAGATGGACAATGAATTGATTCGATCGATCGAGGATTTGCGATATGAGACCGACATCAAAAGGCGGGTAAACGAGCGGCTTGCTTGGGTGGCTGCGGGAGAGGTCGGCGATTCGTCGATGTAATCAGAATCGCAACACCCTGAGTTCACCGATTCAGCGTCCAGATCGTGTAGGTAAGAAAGGACGCGAAGCTGACCCAGACCAGGTAGGGGACAAGGAGGCCGGCGGCAGCTTTGGAGATGCGGGAAAAGCTCGCGATCGTAGCGGCGATCGCCAGCCACAGGGCGAGGATTTCCACTAATGCCCAACCTATTTCGTGCCACGCGAAAAACACGAATGACCAGAGCGCGTTGAGAGCCAGTTGCACGGCGAACAATCCCATCGGCCAGGCCTTTTCGCTTGGCTTGGCCTGACGCCAGGCCCTCCAGGCAGCGACGCCCATCATCAGATACAGCGTTGTCCAGACGGGACCAAACACCCAGCCGGGTGGGTTCCATTCGGGCTTGGCGATGGTCTGATACCAACCGCCTATATTGCCAGCGGTGGCAACTCCACCGACGGCACCGGCGCAAAGACTGAGCAGCACGAAGCCGACGAGGGCGAGCGCAGACCGTTTGCGGCTGGTTGTTTTCACTTTTGACTAACCGCGTCGAATTTCCGAGCCTTCGAAGTAAATGCGGATCCGATACACGGTGTTCGGGCGGAAACTGATCGCGCCGGTGTTGAGGTCGACATTTTCCGGTACCCGGTTGAGCTGTTTGTCGACCACGGCGTGAAATCCACGCTCCGAGAAGACGTCGATCAGCATCGCCAGGGCGAGCGGGTCGGACAGCAACTCGTCCTCACTGTTTACCACCGCGCGTCCGGAAATGGCGTGACGTGCGATGATCGGCATGAAGCGATCCTGCAGCAGGGCGATGACGCGATCAAAAATTTCACCGTGCTCGTGAGAATACTGGTCGAGTCGGCGCACCAGATCCTGTCGCGCGTGAATGACGATCTCGCTGGCCAGCGGAATGCCGCGCACGCGTTCGAAGGTGCGTGGGTCGAGCTCCAGTGAACTTTGGTATTTCAGTTCGTCGTGAATGTTGCGTTCGACCTCAGCGAAGTCACCCTGCGCATTGACCAAGTGATAAAAGAATATCTCCTTCAGCGACTGCAGCGCGTCCCAGGTGCTTTCTTTAAAAACGCGATAACGGTGCTGGGCGCGCTTCGGATCGAGGTCGGTGGCGCGCAGTTCCTGCATCTCACCGATGCCGGTCGCTTCGACTTCCTGGTTGTGCGCCTCGATCTCACGACCGCGCCTGAGTTGACGGTCGACACTGGTTTTTTCGTCGACGAAAAGCACCATTACGTGGACCGTCGGTCGGCGAAAGTTTGTCGCCAGAGGTGTGTTGGCAAATTCGCGGTGAAGATGAGCGATTTTTGCGACCAGCAACTTCATGCACTCGACCTGCACGTGGGTGCGGGGGAAGCCGTCGAGGACGGCACCGTCCCGATACTGAGGCTCGATGAGTGTCCGAAACAAGATCGCCACCACTTCGCGGTCACCGACCATGTTGCCGCCTTCCTTGAGCTTGCGCGCTTCGGGGGAGTCGAGCAGAGAACTGATGACAATCGGCGGGCAGGTCAGACCGCGGGCTTTGCTGATAAACCCCGTATTGGTACCTTTGCCTGATCCCGGCGCTCCACCGAGAAGAATGATCTCTTTGGGGAAGCGTAGATTCTCGCGGCCGCGTTCGTTTTCAAGCTCGCGCCAGACATCACCGAAGATGAGCTGCGCGTCTTTGATTTCGAGTTCGGTATCAGTGCTGACCGCTGGCGAAGTTGAGGGCATAGCGTTATGAATTTCTGAAGAAAAAGTCGGGGTCTGACCGGTAAGGAGAGCCATTTTTAATGCACTGTCGGTAATTTGCAATCGGCGCTTCGCCGTATTCTATGGGGTAATTATCTTCATAGAAGAAAAAATGATGAACATCGGACATCCGCAGTAGTCTAAAGAGGCACGCCTACTGCCGTGATGTCCAAAAACTCCCTCCCGTTCATCGGTCTTTCTGTTGTCTTCCTAGTTGCGGGAGGTGGCGCTGCGCATGCGCAGGACCTGCGGGCGATCGACGGCCTGCAATTGCTCTACGATTTTCGCGACGGCGAAGGTTCGGTGATTCACGATCGGTCGGCGGCTGGCGAAGCGCTCGATCTAAAGGTGGCGGATGCCAAATCCGTGCGCCGGGGTGACGGCAATCTGGAGGTTCTCAAGGCCCCCAAAATTCTCAGTCAGAACCCCTCGGCAAGACTTGCCGGGGCGATTCGCAAATCACAGGAAATCACCATCGAGGCTTGGCTGACGCCGGCAAATCTTGAGCAGAAAGGGCCGGCGCGGATCTTGACGCTGTCGAAATCCTCAAGCATCAGGAATTTCACTCTCGGACAGGAAGGTGACCGCTATGTGGTTCGATTGCGCACCAGCAAAACCGGCATCAACGGTATCAGTCCGCCGCTGGAATCCAAAGCCAAGGCGGCTGCGGCCAAACTGACGCACGTCGTTTACACTCGTAATTCGAGCGGCAAGGCGCGTTTGTATGTGGACGGAAAGCTTAACACCGAGGCAGAGATCCCCGGCGACCTCTCTACCTGGGCGAACGACCTGACCCTGGCTCTCGGCGATGAAATTGGAGGCAGTCGTCCGTGGTTGGGCGGTGTCCACCTTTTCGCGGTCTATGACCGCGACCTGTCATCGAGCGAAGTGGAAAAACACTTTCGTGCCGGCGCGAAGGCATCCGCCGCACCCAATGACGAAGCCAGACTGAAAGCCGATACGTTGACGGCGAATCGGCACTTATTTGAAAAGAAAATCGCTCCGCTTTTCGCCGAGCATTGCCTGGAGTGCCACGACACCGGCACGCGTGAGGGCAAGCTCGATCTGTCTCGCAAGAGTGCCGGGCATCAGGCGGACGGCATTATCATTGCCGGCAAATCGATGGACAGCTTGCTGTGGGAATCGATCGAGTCCGATGAGATGCCGGAGGATCGCGACCCGCTCAGTGCCGCAGACAAAAAGCTGCTGCGTGAATGGATCGACGGTGGCGCGCAGTGGAGTATCGACCTGATCGACCCAGCGGTTTATGCTCACGCGTCCGGGGATGAAAAGCGGACGCAGTGGGTGCGCCGGCTGACGGTTGATGAGTATGTCGAAACCGTGAGAGCCACCGTTGGCGTCGATATTGAAAAACAGGCTCGTGAACTGCTGCCTGCAGACCTGCGGGCGGACGGCTTCAGCAACACCGCCTACAACCTCAACGTCGATCTCAAGCACGTCGACGCCTACGCACAACTCGCCGAGACGATTGTCGGGCAGATGGATGTCGCCAAGTTTTTCGGAAAATACGAGCCGAGTCGCAGCGTAGCTGATGACGATAAGATGGAGGCGATGGTCGCCAAGGTCGGCCGCTGGCTGTTACGCGGGCCCCTGTCGCCGAGCGAGATCTACGCCTTCCGCGGAGTGATGACTACGGTTGCCAGTGCTGGCGGCGACTACGACGAGGCGGTGACCTACATGCTCGAGGCGATGCTGCAGTCGCCGCGATTTATTTACCGAATCGAAAATCAACGCATCGGTGCCGATTCGTGGGTGATCGACGATCACGAACTGGCGGCCCGAATGAGTTACTTGATATGGGGAGGTGCGCCGGATGAAAAACTCGCGCGTTTGGCCGACGCTGGCGATTTGAGTAAGGCGCAAAATCTCAGTGCTGAGGTGCAACGCATGCTCGACGATTCGAGAGCGCAAGGCCAGGCGCTGAACTTCGCTGAAGACTGGCTGAACCTGAATCGACTTCGCAATCTGCAGCCGGACAGCAAAAAATTTCCTGCCTGGGACGCCGTGCTCGCTGAAGACATGCGCGCCGAAACTCTGGCATTTTTTGAAGAAGTTGCCTGGAAGCAGAAGCGACCACTGGGTGATTTGTTTAACGCTCAACTAACCTTCCTAACACCGCGTTTGGCTGAACACTATCGGCTACCCGATGCGGCTCGACCGAAGTCTGATGCGAGCGAAAAAATACAGCGGGTCGCCCTTGAGTCCGTCAATGGTCGCGGCGGTTTACTGACCCACGGCAGCGTGCTGACCATTGGTGGCGACGAGGCTTCGATGGTGACGCGCGGCCTGTTTGTCTTTCACGATTTGCTGCGTGGCGTGGTGAAAAATCCGCCAGCTGGCCTCGATGTGTCGCCGGTGCCGACCAAGCCCGGGCTCAGTCATCGCACCGTCGCTGAGCAACGAATCGACAACAAGAGTTGTGGCGGCTGCCACGAAAAATTCGAACCGCTCGCCTTCGGCTTGGAAAGATTCGACGGACTCGGCGCCTGGTTTGACACCGATCAACATGGCAACCCGCTGCGTGAGGATGGCGAAGTGCGCATCCCCGGCGAAGCCAAGCCAGTGAAGTATCAGTCGGTCGACGAACTCATGGATGTGCTCGCTAAAAGTGATCGAGTCGCCGAGAGCCTGACCTGGAAGCTCGTCCAGTTCGGCCTCGGGCGTCGACTGACGGCGGAAGATGCGCCACTGGTTGGTGAGGTTCACCGCGTGGCTGTCGCCGATGACGGGGGGTCGTATCGAGCATTGATCAAAGCACTGGTGATGAGTGATCTGGTGCGCCGCAACCACGCCGATGAGACCGATGGATAAGTTCCAGCCACCAGTAAACTGTCGAGCAGTTGCTGGGCAAGCGTTCCGCTTGCCACTCGAAGCGAACGACTTGCGGATCACGGGTGATTCCCTCGAAGCCCACTCCCACCAACGCACCGAGGCGGGCGGAGCGCCCGCCCTACAATGGCTGGCCGTTTCGGCAGGCCGATACATATTTGTGTGAGTCTTAGTCAGTATTTCCATTTCCATGAACCGAACTCTCCTCAGTCGTCGTACCATGCTGCGCAACCTCGGTGGCATCGCCGTCGGGCTCCCGCTGCTCGAAGAAATGATCGCTCCGTCCGCGGTGAAAGCTGCGGGTAACGCCGCGGTTCCGGTGCGAGCGTTCAATGTGTTCTTTGGACTTGGCATTCCCGCCCCGCTGCAGACCGAGGGCTTTGACGATGTGCTCGAGCCGCTGAAACCGCTCAGCGACAAACTATTGATCATGCGCGAGGTCGACCAGGTGCGCTGCGATCAGCGCGGGATCAATGCCCACTACGACGGCTCCGCCGCTGCCTTTACGGCAACGCCGCCAAACGGTGAAGCCAAAACCGGAGGTGCATCGATCGATCAGATGGTGCGCCGTGCGCATCACCCCGACGCTTTACCGAACGGCATCGTGCCGACGCTGGTTGGCGGCACCTTTTTCCGCCGCAGTCGTCTGAGTCGCTACGTTCACAGTTACAATACCGACGGTACGGTCGCCGCAGCGATGCAGGAACGTCCGCGCGATTTGTTCGACCGCGTGTTCGGCACCGTCGTCTTGCCAAAAGACACCGATGCCAGCCCGGAAACCCTGCGACGCCAGCGGCTCAAGCACAGCGTGCTGGATACGGTGGTCGATCAATACAAGTATTTTACCGGCGCCAATTCACCGCTCGGTGCCGCTTCCAGGGCGCGAGTCACCGAACATTTGGACCGCATCCGCGAGTATGAGCAGCGTGCCTATTCCTTACAGCGGAGCGATCCGAATTCGCCGGACCTGCCGCCGGAGTCTCAGCTCCTGCACGGCGGACGCGCCGATCCCGGGGGAGAAGGCATCGACATCACACTCGAAGATCTGACAACCGAGTGGCATCTCATGGCTGATCTTTATGCACTGGCGATCCAGCTCGATCGGGTGCGCTTTGGATCGCTGACCTTTCTCGCCGCCGGCGAGCGGATTCGTCTAACCGGCGATTACCATTACGACGGCAAGCTACGCTACTCGTTCAACGATCGTGCCGAGCGCAACGCGGGTGGTTCGAAGGGCTGTAGTCACGAATACTGGCACGCCTTCGATCCGGAAAAAGAAAACAAGCAACTGCGTGCTCACGCGCACATGAAAATGAACGAGGTGGCCTACTTTCTGAAACGCCTCAGCGAGGGTGACGACGCGATGGAAGCCAACGGCAAAACCATTCTCGAAAACAGCATGATTACTATCTCTACGGAGTCCGGTGATGGTCGTCACTCAGATGTAAAACGCGAGCTGTCCGGCGTCTTTCACGCCATCACCGGTGCCAACGGCCGCTTCAAAACCGGCCAGATCATGGATGTAAAATCCGAAGGCATCGACGTCTACAATACGATGCTGGATAGTATGGGCGTTAAAAGTCGACTCGGACCCGGTGATCGTGAAGCGCGACCGGTGGATGCGATTCGGGTGTGAATTTAAAGTGCTTGCGGTTTTCCAAAATGGGATTGGGGGAGCTCTCGGTTGCCTCAAAAAAGCGAGCAACACAAAAAGCGAAGTAAACGTGCATGGAACCCAACGAAATTGTTATCGAGTTGGTACGTAATGCAGAAAACTCCACTAGGGGGGAGTTTTGTCGCTCCATCAGAGAATATCATAGCGCGTATCCCGAGGCGTTTGAAAAAGCAATTCTTAAGCTTGTCCAAAGCGATACCATCGAAGAACGGAAGGTCGGATTGAGTGCGGGGTGGCATGTTGAATGGGCTGGCATTGAGTTTCCATCAGAATTGGTGAGTCATCTCCTGACGCTAGATCCTGATGGAGCGTTGGAAGCAGCTGCAAACTATATATGGTACCACCAGCTGATTGATTATGTTCCTCAGTTAAACAGTATTCTAAGTGACTCGAAAAAGGAAGGGTGGGGATGGATGCAAGTGTTGAAGGTTCTACTTCAGTTTGCTGACAAAAGATCTGAGGCAGTCTTCACTCAAGTCTATGATGACATGATTGCCGATACTCCAGTCAATCGTGATGTGTATCAGCAGGTTCAGGCAAAATGGGCTGGCGATAGGCTTAGTCAGAATATTTATCCTCTGCCAAAGCAGACGAGAGGGGTTTACCTTCCGAAAGGATCTATCGGGACTGCCTTCCCCATTGACGATACCCAGGGGCCGATTTGCACGTGCTGTGGCGTAGCGATGATGTGCTTGTTTCGTGTTCCCAGAGAAGCCGATCCATTGGAAATGCCAATTTTCCACTGTCCGCGATGTGTTTTCTTCGAGCCAGTGTACTTAGATTTGAATTCAACCCCTCCGACGTGGGTCGGAAGTATGGATGCTGAAATGTATGATGCGGATGGCGTTCATGAAATTTTTGATATAGCCGGCACGATCGCCTGGGAGACCGACATAAAAGGTAATTCTGATTCAAGAACATTTATAGGAGGGCAACCGGATCGGAAGAAGGGTGAACAATTTTTTGATTGTCCAAAATGCAGTCGAAAAATGGAATTTGTGATTCAGCTGGATTCTGAATTTTCCGGATTCACAAACTTAAATTTTAATTATCACGGGACCGTGGATGTTCATCGTTGTCGGGGTTGCAATGTTCAAGCGTATGGCCCTCTGACTACGTAATTTGTCTCGTTGAGGTCTGGAAGACGGTCCGCGATCTTGCAAACACAGCTATCTGAGCCGTCCCGTTGCCTTCGTTAGGAGGTGGCCTTTGCGTTGGGAGGGTACTGGTCCTTTTCGTTTACCGTACCTGACCTCAGTCCCGCATTTGCCAAACCGCCGGCAACTCCTTCGACTCTGCACCGTAGGTCTGCGAGACGACGAACCCACTCGCTTGCGACGTATAGAAAATGCGTCCGTTGGAAACGACGGCGCCGAGGCATTCGCGTGAGTCTATGGCGGGTCCGGTACTGACCAGCTTGCCGTCTTGCGACAGGTCGATCATGTCCATGTTGGCGCCGAGCACATACGGTTCGGAGAGGGTGAAGCGGCAGCAGGCGTAGTTGTGGCCGATGCTGCCCAGCACTTTGCCATTGTCGCGATCGAACAAGTTGCCTTTGCCTCGCAGGGCGCTGGAAAAGACGAATTTCTCGCCGACTGAGACGACGTTAAGCGCGGACGTTACCGGGTCGGATTTCCATTTCAGCGATCCATCATCGGCGTTCAGGCACCATACAAAACGATCTTCGGTGCCTTCCTGGGCACGATTGAACCCTCCGATGTAAAGGCTGCCGTCGCGGGCGCTTAGCGTGCATTTCGAGGTGACGTAGTAGTCATTGGTCTGCCAGATGACTTCGCCGGACTTCGGCTCGATGCAGGCGGTCAGGCCATTGTTTTTCACCGGTAGACCGCGGCGTTTGCGAGCGTTGGCGTCGTAGCCGAAGAACACCGAGTAGAATAGTTTTCCGTCGAGTAGGCAGATGCCGCAATCGTTGCCGCCGCGTCCCTGATCGGCGAAATCCTTTTCCCAAACGACTTCGCCAGTTTCGAGATCCCAGGCCCAGATCGTCGGGTGCTGGTCCTTCGGGTAATAAGGGTTGTCATTCGAATAGATCCAGCTCATGCGTTCGCTGCCGTCCTCAGTCGGCTCGGGATCGCCTTTGAAGGTGAAATATTTCTCGCTGCCCTGCGCGGCGTACTTGCCGGAGCCGGATGCATAGATGGCGATGCCGTCCTGAACGACGGGCGGAAACTGTCGGCTCCAGCTTGGCGTGCCGGTGAAGGGCGCTTCCCAGATCAGTTTGCCGGTGGCGGCGTCGAGACAACGCATCAGCGAGCGCTTGATGCCTGCCTGAGGTACCAGCAGTTTGCCATCGATGTAGAGCGGGGAAGTGAAGGATAGATAGACGTCCGGCCAGTGGCGTCGCCACAACAGTCGACCGGTGTCCTGTTCGACGGCGATGATTTGGCCTTCGGCGGTGTGTGAGTAAAGGCGACCGCCACCGCATACCGGCAGATGCTTGACCGTGCCCTCGAGGCGGCGAGCCCAGCGCATGCGCAAGGGCGGTGCGAGTCCCTGATCGTTGGCGTTGGTGCCGGCGAAGTCGCCGTAGTTGGTGTACCAATCGTATTTCGAGTCGGCGAGTTTGCCGGTCAGCGGGCTGCGGACTTTCCAGACATCGAGTGCCTTAGCGGGCGCTGACGCCTTGCCGCCGGGAGCGAAGGCGTAGAGATAGCCGTCTTCACATGCAGCGTAGATCCGTCCATCGGCGACCGCGACGGGCGCGGAGATCGCCGAACCGAACGCGGTCGCGAGTGCGATCGCTGGGCCTCCCTTTAAGGGGGTGACGCGAACGGTTCCGTCCAAGCCGCCAACGATGGCATGGTCCTTGGTCAGGGTAGGAGGAGTGATCGCCGCTGCCGCCTCGAGGGCTTCGGGTTCATCGAGCGATTCGGCGTGACGGCAAAGACCGAGGCCAGCCTCCGGTCGGGTGCGAAACACATTCTCACCGCGCACACTGACCGGAGCAAAGCTGAGCAGTCCATGAATGCCGATGGCGGTTTCGGTGCCGTGCACAAATCCGTAGTCCAAGGTGTCGCCATCGCCGCTGAGTTGCATGACTTCGACGCGCCCGGCGTTGTCGCGGCGATGCCACTGCACGTAAACTTTGCCGTCGGCGTCGGCGCTCTGGCCAAAAGTCGCCGGATACTCTTTACCGGCATACTGGGGGATCTCACCGACGACGCGAAGCCTGGCTTCGCTGCCGGCATCTTCAAGGAAAACGGTGCGGCCGCCGGCGGGGATCACCACGGTGTTGCCGATCGCGCAAATGTCTCGCGAGCAGACGAAGTGATCCTTCCAGTTGACGCGGTCACCGCGGAAAGCCAGCCAGTCTTCTCCGCTCCAGCGATCGCCGTCGAAGCCGACGACTTCTTTAACAAAATCCCAGCTCCAGGCCAGCTCGCCGCTGAAATCAACCGCGCGAACCACGGCGCCGAGCGTCGCAAAGTAGACGCGTTCGCCGCTGACCACCGGTGTGCTGAAGATGGCGTCGCCGCAGTCGATCTCGCGAACCACCTCACCGCTGTCGCGATGGAGCACGTAGTAGATGCCCGTAGTGGTTCCGAAATGCAGATAGTCGCCAGCGATGACTGGCGAGCTGACGTTGTTGCAATTCTGCGCGCCGCCTTTGCTCTCGAACTTCCAGACCTTCTCTAGCGTGACAGCGTCGAAACACCAGGCGACACCGGCGCCGTCGACGACGTAAACTTTTCCGTCGGCAACCACCGGCGAGGTGTAGATGCCGTCGCTGGTGGCAGCGGTCGCGGCGAGGCCGAGCGTCGCTGGCTCGATGACTCGATCGATCGCATTACCGGAGTGACCGGCGTCAAACTGCATCTGCGGCCAGTCTTCGGCTGAAGCAGTAGTGCAGAACGCCGCAAAAAGGAGCGAGCAAACAATGGCGAGTCTCATGCCTCAATGGTCGAGAATCGCAGGCCCCCCGACAAGCTGAAATTCTGGCGGGTGTCGGGTATGAGGGCCGATAATGCAGGGCGAGCGCTCCGCTCGCTGACAGTGGACGAGCCGAAGGTCGCCAAATTTGAGATGGCAGACGGAGCGCCAGTCCTACGATTTGGTGTGAAGCCAATGGCTGTGAAAACAGCAGTAAGTTAAACCAAATCACTAACACGCTTATGCAGGTCTTGAAGCGATCGCCGATAAGAGGCTCGCACCTCTGACCATTCGTCGTTGGGCATGCCGACCAGCCGGGCGATGCCGCGCTGGGCGGTTTTGTTGCCCGCACAGGCGTCGTGAAAACTGCAGAAGTAGTAGTCTTCGGCATTGTCGGCCAGGCCGTACAGGACTGGATGCACATCGACGGATAGTGCGCCGGCGAGTTGCTCGGCGTTGCTGATGAGCGCTGTACTTTTGAAGCGAGCCTGCCAAACCAGCGACTCGACCTTTCTGAAATTCCGCCAGTGGCCGAGCCGCACAAAAGCCTTCTTTGCGAAGCGGGCGAGTGGATAGCTTTGAACGGCGCTGTGGTCGTTCGGGTCGATCGGGTGGGGGGTATCCAGTCGACCGCGCAGAATGATTCGGTAGCTGGTCGGCAGGTAACACCAGGCAAGCAACTCGAATGATTCGTCGCGCGCCGCGTTTTCGATAAAGCCCCGTAGCATGGCCCGGTCTTCGTGGCTGAATATTGGCATGCCTTTGTGCGTGCGGTTGCTGATTAGCACGGTCTGTTTGCCACTCTTGGTGAAAAGTTCAGTTCGTGGGGTTCTCATGCTTTTTCATTCTGTTCGATTTCGAGCAGTACCTTGGCTAGCGCTTCGGCGCGTGCGGCTCCCAGAGTGGGATCTTCGAGGATGTATTTTTTCAGGGAATTTCGCCACGGACGGTCCTTGTTGAATACGCGACCACGCGGCGCCGCACCACGGTGGTCGGGGGAATGAGTTCCGATTTCGGCTTTCTCGCGCTTTGCCAAAACTTTGGCATCTGGCGATATTTGCCACTCCAGAAATTCGTCAGTCAGATCAGCGCGCCATTCCTTGAATTGCGAGGGCTGGCGAACGTGTGAGCGCAGTCCGATCAGGTGCTGGACGCGTGCGCATTCGTCATGTGAAGGTTCAACACCAAACTCGCGTTTCAGCAAAGCCTTGACCTCGGGGGCACTCCACATTCCCGGTTTGGTATATCCTTTGGCGATGCCCATCTCATCGGGGGAAAATTTGGGCAGGGTCTTGCGCAGGTAGGCGATGAACTTGTCGTCCATCCGCTGTGGTGGATCGATCAGATCTTTTTCGGCAGCTTCTTCGACGATGATTTCCCGGCCACCTTTTCCCAAAAATGCCGCTTCGCCGCGCTTGCGATGGTTACGCATCAGGCGCCAGACGGCGGCGCTGGAAAAGCCGAGTTCCCAGGCGAGTTCGTTGGCTTTTTCACCGTCCTCGACTCGCCGAATGATGTCGCGGCGAAGTTGGCTGCTCATGCGCCGCCTGCCGGTGGCGGTGGTGCTTTTTGATTTTGGCTCAGCCATGTTTTAAATCGTTCCGTAGATCTGAGCGTTATGCAATTTACTTCACGCGTTCGACAACATACTTGCGCGGCTTCGGCTGAGCGGCGATGTAGATTTTCTCATCGTATTGCGCTGCCGTTTTCAGCAGTTCGTCGATCTGTGCTTTGCGGGTCGAATACTCGATGGCGAATTTTTCCGGATCGCTTGCTGCCAGTTTTCGACGCAGGCCTTTAATCTGTGACCAGTGGCCACGCATCGGACGAATCGCCAGATCATTACGTTCGCGATTCAGTTCGGCGACGGCGAGAGCCTGCTTGTACTGCGGTGTGTCGACAGCCGCTTGTAGTTCGACTTTGGATGCGAGGCGAGTATGGGGAACCGGTTTGCCGATCGGTGTGCCGTCGATGGAAAGCTGGTAGCTGCCGGGGGCCAGGCCGAACACTTTTATGCGCTCGTTGCTGAGTTTGTGGCCGGCGACGGTCATCTTGTAGCCGAGCGCGGCAGGAGGTTCGACGTCCCATTTTTCCTCGGTGATCGCTGCCTCCGCTGGGATTACCCACGGCAGGCTCTCGGCGGTATGAGTGAAGCTCACCTTGGTGTTATCGTCGTCGACCACCAGATCGGAAAATTCGCCGCTGCCGCCGGTCTGCCAGACACCTTTGGCGTCGCGTGTGATGCCGATCGAATCGACGCCCTTTTTGTCGGGCGGAAGCTGCGAGAGAACTGAGAACGCCATGATGAAGTGACCCGCGGCACCGGGATGGATGGCGTCGGGGATCAGTGTGAAGTCAGCTTCGCTGCGCCGCTGTTTGAAAGTCAGGTCGTTGAGCGGCGTCCAGAGATCGACGAAAGGATACGCGCGCTGGTCGGCCTGTTCGCGCAGCCAACCGGCGTAGTAGGCAAGTAGTGCGTTGTAGTTGTGGGCGAAGTCACGCGTGCCGAAGCGATAGTCAGGATTCGACATCTGCATCTTGAGTTGATGCTGATCAAACATGGTCGGTGCGAGCACGATGGGCGTCGCGCCGATGGCTTTGATGCGGTCGAGGATCTCCGTCATGCCGCGTGCATAAGTCGCGAAGGTGTCGGCGTTGTAGTCCTCGTAACTGCCGTCATTCATGCCGAGCAGGACCGAGACATACTTTGGTTTGAACGCGGCAACATCATCGTCAAAACGCGCCAATGCGTCGGCCGCCCGATCGCCACTGACTCCGGCATTGTGAAAATGAATGCGCCGATCGGGATAGCGGGTGCGGAAAAAATCCTCGATGTACTGCGTGTAGAGACACTGGTGAGTAATCGAGTCGCCAAGAAAAACCATGGTGTCGCCATCCTGGAGATCAAGAGTCGAGGTGACGCGCGGAGATTCGGCACTTGCGGAAGGCTGAACGTTAACGAAGATGGGAACCAACGCCAGCGCGATGAGCCATGAAGAGCGAGTGAATGGGTTCATGAAAGATGGGAAAGGAAATGAGAAACCGTTACGAAAAGGCGAGTGCCTACGAATTTTATCCTTCGCATCCATACTCCAACAAAAGCGCCTGAGAACAGCCAAATGATCGCAATCCGCTCTCTTATCGCGAAAACGAGAAAGAATTATGATAAAATTATTGTTTTTATGATTAATTGAGGTAGTATAACTCCATCATGAGTGCTGATCCGACACTGCCGACCGAAACCCAGAAAGAGCAAAACTTTCGGGTTATACCGTTTTTGCCCGCTGCAGTTGGCCTCAGTCCGGCGGAATTTGCCTACGCCAAATTGGATTTCGAGGGCTGGTTGGCGCTCTGCAATGTTTCTACCTGGCTCGATCAGGCGGAATCACAGGCTGATGCTCAAACGCAGCTCCGCTCCGCGTGATTTTTAAAACCGGTCCGTTCAGTGGCTTTCGCGTCGTCGAAAGGCGCTTCCGATCAAGATACCGATTAAGCCGCCGACGACTGCGCCGGCCATTAGGGCTGCGGCGATGAGAAGCACGGTCGTCAAGTTTACCGCTTCGACGACGGTAGAGATCAGACTGGCCGATTCGTTGTCCGAAGACTCGTCTGCGTTTTCGATCAGGCGCCAGATCGAGTAGTTCGAAAGGGCGAGGATGTCGTTGGTCGTTGCGACGAATTCGGCGGTTCGTTCGGCGGGTAGGTGGTCGGCTGTGGTGCGAAATTTTGCCTCGATGGTCAGCGTGTGGCCCGATTGACGCACGCTGCGCTCGAAACGCAGACCGTTCTCTTCGATGAAGTGGTCCTCGTCGTCGAACTGCCACTCGGCATTCTTCGGCAACTCGACGACGATGCGCTGGCTGATGTGATGCGGGCCATCGATATTCAGCGGCATGGTTCGCCGCAAGTGAATCGGTGGATCGAGGCTGTTACGGATCGTGTCGAAGTAGAATCGGATCGAATGGTAGCCATCATCCTCGTCATCGGCGGTCCAGAGATTTTCGCTGCGATAGCTTTCGTTGACGGTGAGCAGATTGCTGGCGAAATCATCCTTGAGCGTGAGGCGCTGGGCGATCTGAAGATGCGGGAAATCATCCCGATAAACGGCGACGTGACTGCGTTGGGCGACATCGGGGTTTGTCGTTTCGAAGTAGTCGCGCACCGCATCGGCCTCGTCACCACGATAGATCGTCTCGACTTTCAGCAGGGAAGGCTCACCCACGTCGCCCACCGAAAATGTTTCGGTGATTTCCATGGTCGAAAGATCTGGTGTTGGCGGTGATCGTTCGATCTCAATCAGATCGTCGGCGGTCTCGTTGAGGGCAAGGCCACTGGTCACTTGGCCCGGATCGAGATCGCGGAGACCACCGCCCTGATTGCTCAATGTCGGGTCGATCCAGACCGGGTCACCATCCTCCAGATCGATACGAAGAATCACATGATCGAAAGCCAGCGGTGACGGCAACCAGGCAAAATCACGCTGAGTTTCATCCATATTGATGTAGACCGGCGCGCAGGAAATACCCAACTCCCCAAGTATCCGTGCCAGCAGGACAGTCTTGTCTTTGCAGTCGCCGTAGCGACGGGAGAACGTCAGGTTCGGAGAGGTCGGACAAAATGCGTTGTGGCCCTCCTCGATTCCGAGGTAGCGAATGTCGTTCTGCGCCAGCCGCACCGCGGCCAAGGCCCGGTCCTCCTCCGTCGATTGGCTGGTGCGAATCTCGGCGACTCTTTTTTCCAACTCAGGCGACAGGGGAGTGGCGGAAAAATCGTAATACTTCTGACCGAGGCGCGCGACTTCGTTCCAGTTGGAAAAGCCACTCAACTGCACGAATGCATAAGGCAGAAACCACTTGGGCGTTCGCGCTTCCTTGAGCACCGCTTTGGTGTCGGTCGCTCTCCAGAGCCACTCGTCGAGACCTCCGGCGGCGTCTGCGACTTTCTTGATCGGGCCGATTTCTGATCGATGATTCTTCCACTTCACGGAGCGCTGAGGCGATTTCAATAAACGGTAGCGAACTTCGCCGACCTGAGTATCCCATTGCAGGGGAATGTCATCGACGAACACTTCACCAAAAAACGGATTTCGTCCGGTCACCGTGAAACTGTAATCAAGAACATCGCCGACCTGAGCTCCCGGCAGCAGTAGCAATAGTTTTGCGTGACCGCTGAGCAGGTCAGCGTTGAGTTCGTCCTCCGGGCGAAGCAGCCGGACCGACGCGGGATCAAAAGCATCGATCACTGTACCGTCGCGGTGCAGCGATACGGAGTGGAGGGTCAGGGTTTGATAGGCAGGGTCAAATTCGATCGAGACTTCGCCATTTTCATGCAAGCCAGCCGTTGTCAAAAACTCGTCGACGTAGTGATGATAGTGCTCCTGTCGCTCCGCATGAACTTGCCGGTCGACGAGACGATAGTAAACGCCTTCGGAAATTCCATCGTTGCTGTCGGCGTTCGGAGCCGGCAATTTCAAATCGACGTTCGTCGGTTCGACCCAGGCGGGTGGGGGAGCGATTTCATACTGCGCACTCTGCGAGGCGGAATCCTGCGCACAGCAAAGCGCCGCCAAATTTCCGAGCGAGAACGTTAGAAAAACTGCCGGAGTTCGAGGATTCAAGCTTCGACCCGATCGGGATATGAGCTGGGATATGCGGCAGAGTTCCAACACTGGCGCAATTGTCGTGTCGAATCACAGCGTGCGCAAGCGGCTCCCCAACTTGCACCATCCCTAAAAAAGAACTCGGCCCTGCGCCGAAGCACAGGACCGAGAAGTCCCCCCTACTTACTGGTTTCCCAGTAATGTTCTGCAAGACGTCTTATCCGAAGTGCGTCTAAAGTGTCGTTGTCGGTAACTGACTCAGGGCGTTGAAGCCTGCGTCCGTCGATTCGCAACTAACCAACGATAGTCGTCTCTCAGAGATTCGGCAATCGTCTAACTCCCTTATAATGTGCTAGGGAAAACCCTTAGAAGTCGTTCTACGTCGATCTCGATCGATATTATCGAAATTTTTTCTAAGAAACTCCAAGGCCCACACGTTGATGATACTAGAGCCCACATTCACCTGGATCATTCATGTCCGCCGCCGCATCCTCATCACCGATTTCGACCCACGCTGACCCTGCTGTGAAGGAAATACCCATTCATCTCGCCGCCGCTGAAACTAATGACCAGCGGCTCGAAGCCGCTCAGCGAGAACTCGGCACGCCCCTGCTCGCCTTTGCGAGAAGCATTCTGCGCGAAGATCGCGAGCGTGGCCATGACGTCGTTCAGGACGTGTTCTTAAAACTTCACAAGCACGGAGCTGACAAAATCGAGCCCGGTCGAATGAAGGCCTGGCTGTTCGCCGTCTGCCGCAACCGAGCCATCGACATACTACGAAAGGAAAAACCCATGACCGTCACAGATGCCAACGAACTCGCCAGCGTCCGCGATCAACGCCCCGATCCTTCGATCGAGGCCGAGCGCCGCGAACAACATAGTCAGGTCTTGGATTTGGTCGATCGGCTCCCGGATAACCAGCGCGAAGTCGTGCGCCTCAAATTTCAATCCGACCTCAGCTATCGAGAGATCGCTGACGTCACTCAACTCAGCGTTAGCAACGTCGGCTTTCTGTTGCACAACGCCCTCAAACAACTCCGCAAAATGGCTGCCACCTTGCCCGCCTGATCGATCGCTCAATCCAATTTTTTCCCCCACGAATCCGAATCCCAATTTTTCATTTTAGAAAGGACCCGAACCATGTCTGACCAAGCTATTCCTCTACAAGACGATCCCCGCCTGACCACTTACGCCATCGGCGAAATGGATGCCGGTGATATCGCAGAATTTGAAAAGCGGCTCGCCGCCTCGCCCGAGGCGCAGGCCGAAGTCGAAGCGATCCGCGCGATGAGCGAAACCCTCGGTAGCGAATTTTGCGCCGAACTCGCCAGCGTCGAAAGCGAAGCTCCGGCGAATGCCGCTGCGTCTGCGTTCGACAAGCCGTCGACGCCTGTCCGCAATGTGCTACGGCCGCCAGCGTGGTTGTTTGGTGCGGTTGCCGCGGGGATGGCCGCGATGCTGACGGTGACCACTCTTGTGCATTTTAAAACCACTGAGCCGGCGCCGATGAGCATCCGGGTCGAAGATCGCACGGCGACGGCTGATGAAATGGCGGAGTCGCCGCTGAAGCCATCGGATAAAGATGCGGATCGCTCGGGAGCACTCATGGCCGATCGTGTTATGCCAGCTTTCTCTGCCGAGTCGGAAGGCCTGGATGTGGAACTGTCAGATGCGAAAGAAAGCGTGGCGATGAATAGGGATGAGTCCGTTGTTGATCAACTTCGCTCGGTGGTGACACGAAACGAATCCGCGCCCGCCCCGTCGAGCCCGCCGAGTCCCGGTTCGGAAGCGAAAAAGAAATCTGATCAGTTCGGACTGTCTAGAAG